>CAJUFS010000001.1:0-116310 GCA_910585575.1 uncultured Adlercreutzia sp.
CGTATAGAGAATGAAAGTACAAGAAGGAGTTCCATTTCATGGCAGTCAAGATTCGTCTCGCCCGTCACGGCGCCAAGAAGCGTCCCTACTACCGCATCGTCGTTGCCGATTCCCGCTCTCCGCGTGACGGCCGCTTTATCGAGGAAGTGGGCCGCTACAACCCCTGCGCCCATCCCCATCTCATCCAGTTCGACATGGAGAAGGTGGATCGCTGGCTGGCCGACGGCGCCCAGCCCACCGAGCGCGTTGAGAAGCTGCTGAAGATCGCTCGCGAGAACGCCTAGCATCATGGCTGATCAGACAGAGGATCTCGCCGGTCTGGTCGATGCCATCGTCCGCCCCCTCATCGAGGTGGAAGACGAGCTCGATATTACCGCCGTGGAAACCGAGGACGGCAATATCGTGGTCGAGATTCGCGTGAACCCCGACGACGCCGGCAAGGTTATCGGCCGTCAGGGCCGCGTCATCAAGGCCATCCGTACCCTGGCGCGCGCCGCGGCGTCGCGCTCGGGCAAGCTTGTCGATGTGGAGCTCATCGATTAAATGCGCGGCTGGATTGATATCGCCACGTTGGCGAAACCGAAAAATCTCAAAGGAGGGCTCGTCGCACGAGGTGCGTCGGGCCTTCCCTTTTTGCTGTACCCGGGCCTGAAGCTGGCCCTGGTACCGCCGGTCACGGACGCCCCGCGCACGGTTACCGTCGCCAGCGCCGAAGACCGCGCCGACAACGAGGCACTGGTGTTCTTCGAGGAAGTGACGGACCTGACCGGGGCCGAGGCCATCGCCGGTTGCCACTGCCTGGCCCGTGAGGACGCGGTGGACCTGTCCGTGCTTGAAGATGCGGAAGAGCTTCCCGACTGGGAAGGCTGGACGGTCTACGATCAGGCCGCGGGCCTCGTGGGCACCGTGCGCTCCATCGACGAGCGTGCAACGCAGCCCCTCATTACCGTTGAGCGCCCCGAAGGGGGAGAGGTGCTCATTCCCCTGGCGGAAGACTTCCTGGTCGATCTGGACGAGGAAGGCCGCCGCATCGATATGGCCCTTCCCGCCGGGCTGCTCGACCTGTAGACCCCGCGGTCATCCAAGGAACTCCCATGATCATCGAGACCCTCTCCACGTTCCCCCATATGTACGACTCCGTCATGGGCGAGTCCATGATGAAGCGCGCCCAGGAGAAGGGCATCCTGCAGTTCAAGGCCCACGACCTGCGAGACTGGACCCACGACCGCCACCGCACCACCGACGACGACCCCTACGGCGGAGGCGCCGGCCTCGTCATGAAGTGCGAACCCATCTTCGAAGCGGTTGAGGAAATCCTCGGGATGGAAATCTCGGAATGCAACAGCGCTTCAACCGTAGTAGAGTCCGGCGGGGACACCGGGTGCCCTGACCGAGCGAGTTCCGCAGCGACGAAAACAGCCCAGTGGGCTGTTTTCCAAAGCGAGGACTGTCTGAGCGAATCAGGGTACCCGGTGGCCCCGCCCCCCGGCGATCCTCAGCGCCCAAAGATCGTCTTCCTAGCTCCGCAGGGCCGCACCTTCGACGACGCCTACGCCACCGAGCTCGCGCAAGAAGACCACCTGCTGTTCATTTGCGGCCACTACGAGGGCATCGACGAGCGCGTCTACACCTTGGCCGACCATGTCATCTCCCTGGGCGACTACGTGCTCACCTCGGGCGAGCTGGCCTCCATGGTGGTCATCGATGCTGTGGTGCGCAAGCTGCCCGGCGTGCTGGGCGCGGCCGACGGCCCCATCGACGAGTCCTTCACTAGTGGGCTTCTGGAGTATCCCCAGTACACGCGCCCAGCGAACTTCCGCGGCATGGAGGTGCCTTCGGTGCTTCTGTCCGGCAACCACCAGGCGGTGGCTCAGTGGCGACGTGAGCAGAGCTTGCAGCGCACGGCCGAGCGGCGTCCCGATCTTCTGCGGGCCTTCGAGCGCGAGGGCAAGCTGACGGCCGCTGACCAGAAATATCTGTTGTCTTGGAGCGAGGACTGGCATCCTTCCAGCGAAGGGGTATCATAAACGTTCACGTGTTTTCCATGCTAGGAAGGGGTCTGTCTGCCCATGAACGAAAGCGGCCGCGCCGAGCGTTCCTCCGGTTTCTTGCGTACGCTCATCAGCCTTCTGGGCCTTATTGTGCTCGTTGTCGTGCTGTCGTGGGGGCTGCGTACCTTCGTCTTCCAAGCCTATGAAATTCCCTCCGGATCCATGGAGGAAACCATCATGCCCGGCGACATGGTCTTCTCGGAGAAGATCACCTACTACAGCAGCTCGCCGCAGCCGGGCGACATCGTCACCTTCGCCGATCCCGATCCGGTGCAGGCGGGGCGCATTCTCATCAAGCGCGTCATTGCCGTGGGCGGCCAAACGGTCGATCTGCAGGACGGCCGCGTCTATGTGGACGGTAAGCTGCAGGACGAGCCCTATACGCGAGGCGAGCCTTCTTACCCGCTCACGCCGGAATACGGCACCGAAATCAACTATCCCTACACGGTTCCCGAGGGGGGCCTGTGGGTCATGGGCGACAACCGCACCAATTCTCAGGATTCCCGCTATTTCGGGGCGATCAAGGCATCGACCGTCACCGGAAAGGCGATATTCATCTATTGGCCGCTGGACAGCATCGGGCCCCTGTAGGCCCTGTTCGCGCCGTATCGTTGGACACCCGTTCTGAAGGAGAGCCATGAGTTCGCAAACGGCCACCGCCGAGCAGGAGAAGCTTCCTCCCACATTCCAAGACGTCATCATGAACCTGCAGCGCTACTGGGCGTCCGTGGGCTGCGTGGTGCTGCAGCCCTACGACAACGAGGTGGGCGCCGGCACCAACGCTCCGGCCACCACGCTGCGCTCCCTGGGCCCCGACACCTGGCGCACCTGCTACGTGCAGGGCTGCCGCCGTCCCACCGACGGCCGCTACGGCGAGAACCCGAACCGCGGGCAGTTCTACTATCAGTTCCAGGTGCTCATCAAGCCCTCGCCCGACAACATCCAGGATCTGTACCTGGGCAGCCTCGAGGCCATCGGCATCGACGTGGCCGCCCATGACGTGCGCTTCGTCGAGGACGACTGGGAGAGCCCCACGCTGGGTGCCTGGGGTCTGGGCTGGGAAATCTGGATCGACGGCATGGAGGTCACCCAGTTCACCTACTTCCAGCAGGTGGGCGGCTTCGAGTGCAACCCGGTGCCCGTGGAAATTGCCTACGGCCTGGAGCGCCTGACCATGTTCGTCCAGGGCGTCGACAACATGTACGACATCGTGTGGGCCCGCGGCGACGACGGCGTGGTGTTCACCTACGGCGACGTGTACCTGGAAAACGAGCGCGAGTACTCCAAGTTCAACTTCGAGGTGGCCGACACCGACTTTCTGTTCCAGGAGTTCGCCGATCGCGAGACCGAGTGTTTGCGCACCCTGCGCGCCAACCTGCCGCTGCCCGCTTACGATTCGGTGCTGAAGTGCTGCCATGCCTTCAACCTGCTCGATGCCCGCGGTGTTATTTCCGCCACCGAGCGCATGGCCTACATCCTGCGCGTGCGCACCCTGGCCAAGGCCTGCTGCGCCTCCTACATGCAGAACGTGGTGGGCATGGACGTGAACGATGCCGATTTGCAGGCCATCCTCGATGCGGCTCCCGAAGAGCCCGCAGAGGAAGAGAAGCCCGCGAACGTGGTGCCCGCGGTGCCCGAGCGGCCAGCCGGGGGCGGTTGCCCCTCGTCGCGGGGCGACCATTCCGAGCGCGCCTTCGAGTTCGTGACCCTGCCCGACGCCACTGATCAGGAGGCCTAAGATGTCGAATACCCAAACGCTTGCCTTCGAGATCGGCACCGAGGAAATTCCCGCCTTCGACTTGAAGCGCGCCACCGAGCAGCTGGCCACCCTGGTGCCCGAGGCCCTCGACGCCGTGCGCATTCCCCACGGTTACGTGGCCATCTACACCTCGCCCCGCCGCCTCATCGCCATCGTGGCCGACGTGGCTTCCAGCACCGAGGCGCTGGAGGAGGTCTTCCGCGGCCCCGCTGCCAAGATCGCCTTCGACGCCGACGGCAACCCCACCAAGGCCGCCGAGGGCTTCGCCCGCGGCAAGGGCCTGACCGTGGACGATCTGGAGCGTCGCGACGAGAACGGCACCGAGTACGTCTACGCCGTGCGCCAGGTGCCCGCCCAGGACACCGCCGAGCTTCTGCCCGCGGTGCTGCGCGGCATCATCGACGGCATCAGCTGGCCGAAGTCCTGCCGCTGGGGCACCACCTCCGAGGTGTTCTCGCGCCCGGTGCGTTGGCTCGTGGCCCTGCTGGGCACCACGGTCATTCCCGTGGAGTATGCGGGGCTTGTGGCGGGCAACACCACGCGCGGCCATCGCTTCCTGGCCCCCGGCCCCCATACGGTGACCAGCGCCGACGAGCTCGTGTCCGTGGTGGAGGCCGCCTACGTGGTGCCCACTCAGGAGGCCCGCGAGGCCGTTATTCGCCAGGGCGTTCAGGCCGCCGAGGCCGCTACGGGCTATCGCGCCGAGCTGCCGGCCAAGACGCTCACCGAGGTCATCAACCTTTCCGAGTACCCTACGGTGATGGTGGGCACCTTCGACGAGGAGTTCCTCAAGGTACCCGAGGAAATCATCGTGGACGCCATGCTCATGCACCAGCGCTACTTCCCGCTCTATGACGGCGACGGCAAGCTCACCAACAAGTTCATCGTGGTCTCCAACGGCAATCCTGCCTGCGAGGAAACCATCATCGACGGCAACGAGCGCGTGGTGGCCGCCCGCCTCTACGACGCCAAGTTCTTCTACGAGGAAGACCTGAAGATCCCCCTGGAGAAGTTCGTCGATCGTCTGGACGAAGTGGTGTTCCAGGAGGCTCTGGGCACCATGCGCGCTAAGACCGAGCGCGTGGTGAAGCTGTCGGCCCGCATTACGGTGCAGGCCGGTATCGAGCGCGAGGAGATGCGCGACATCGCCCGCTCGGCCTACCTGGCCAAGGCCGACCTGGTCACCAGCGCCGTCATCGAGTTCACCAGCGTCCAGGGCGTCATGGGCAGCTATTATGCCGCCGCGGCCGGCGAGCCCGAGCGTGTGGCCCGCGCCATTGCCGAGCACTACCGTCCGCGCTTCTCTGGCGACGCCATTCCCACCGACATCATCGGCCAGGTGGTGGCGCTTTCCGACAAGATCGACACCATCTGCGGCCTGTTCGCCGTGGGTCAGGCGCCCACGGGCTCCTCCGATCCCTTCGCCTTGCGCCGCGCCGCTCTGGGCGTGCTGGCCATTCTAGAGGAGACGGGCCTGCCCATCAGCCTGGTGGAAACCATCGACACGTCGCTCATCATCTATCGCGAGGCGGGTCTCGAGTTCGACAACGCCACGGTGCGCCGCGAGATCATCGACTTCTTCATCACCCGCGAGAAGGTGGCCCTGCGCGATGCCGGCGTCGAGGCCGACACCATCGATGCGGTGCTGGCCTGCGGCATCGAGGAGCCCATCGTGCTGGCCCGTCGCGCCCGCGCCCTGGAGGCCGCCCGCACCGAGCAGCGCCAGGTGTTCGAGGACCTAGCCACGGCCTTCGCCCGCGCCAACAACCTGCGCGACATCAAGCTGGGCACGGGCTACAAGCGCGTCCTGCTCACCGAGCCCGAGGCGGCGCTTGACGCGGCCATCGCCACCGCCGAGGAGGCCGTGGCCGACGCCCTGGCCGCCGACCGCTACGAGGAGGCCATCACGGCCCTGGCCACGCTGCGCGCCCCCATCGACGCCTTCTTCGACACCACCATGGTCATGGACGAGGACGCCGAGGTGCGCGGCAACCGCCTGAAGCTGCTCAACCGCTTCGCCAACGTGTTCTCCCATGTGGCCGACTTCGGTCAGATGGCCAAGAAGTAGCATGCATAATTTAACTCCGGCCGAGCGGGCCGCGCGCGTTCCTACCATTCACATTGTGTCCGACTCCATCGGCGAGACGGCCCAAGTGGTGGCGCGCGCGGCCGCGGCCCAGTTCGGCGTCACCACGCCGCACCTGGAAATTTTCTCGAAGGTGAAAAGCTTCGAGGAAGTGCGCGACTATCTGCTTGAGCACTCTCGCTTCCATGAGGAGACGCTGGGCAGCGATCGGCTGCTGGTTATGTACACGCTGGTGAACGCCGATATTCGGGTGCCCTTGGAGGCGTTTTTGGCAGAGCATCCCAACATTGTGGCTGTCGACGTGCTCACCCGGGCCGTGAATGCCGTGGCCGATATGAGCGGCATGGAGCCTGTGGGCAAGCCCGGCATGCTGCGCGTGGTGGACAAGAACTACTTCCGTCGCATCTCGGCCATTGAGTTCACCATCGCCCATGACGATGGGCGCAACCCCCAGGACCTCACCCAGGCGGACATTGTGCTTCTGGGCGTCTCTCGCTCTTCCAAAACGCCGCTTTCCATTTATTTGGCGCAGCAGGGCTATAAAGTGGCAAACGTGCCCTTAGATCCCGCCAGTGAGCCTCCCAAGGAGATCTTCGACGTCGAGCGCACGCGGCTGTTTGGCCTCATGACCACGCCGGACGTGCTGGCGCCCATTCGCCAGCGCCGCATGAAGAAATCCGGGCGCGTGGGTCTCATCTCGCAGCGCTATGCCGACCCAGAGTACATCTACCAGGATTTGGAGCAGGCCCGCGCGCTCATGCGAAAGCTGGGCTGCATCGTCATCCACACCGAGCAGCGCGCCGTCGAGGAAAGCGCCCAAGAGGTGCTGCGCTACTACGAGCGCTCGCATCCCACCGCCACCGAGATTGTGGATTAGGAAGGTATTGCGCCCGCATCGCTGGATTCTGCGAGCCAGTTTTCGGCGAATAGCTCGTCGAGCGACCAACCGCGCCGATAGAGGTCGCGGTGCCGTGCGGGAAAGCGCCTGTCGCGCTGACGCAGGCGCACGCCGCAGCGCTGGGCGACCTCGTGGGCCACGGCTTCCATAGCCAGCGGGCTGCGCAGCTGGGCGGTGGTAACGGTGATGACCGTGATGCCGTCCGCTTCCAGCGCCAACCGTTTCGTGGCATCGCGGGTGGCCTGGCGCCCGGTGAGGTGCTCGGCGTTTGAGTCGTATTCCAGGGCCAGACGGTGTTCGGGCCAATAGCAGTCGGGCACCAGGTTGGCGCGCTGGGCAATGTGCCGAGCGCGCGCCGAGGGCTCGAGGCGGTAGTTCGCGTGGCAGCGCGGAAGCCCGTAGCCGCCCAGGTGGGGAGGCAGTCCCAGGATCATCTGCAGGAATATCTCCGGAGGCGATGCGGTGTTTTCCGCCAGGTAGGGAAGTGCGAGCCGTGCGCTTGCCACGCCGGTGAGCCCCGCGTTCTGGTTGAGGAACTGCTCCATGGTGCGCCTTGTGGCAAGGGGACGTCGCTGGCCAAGACCGCCCGCGGCGTGCGGGTCGATGGCAAAGGAGCTGCACAGAGCGCTTCCGTACAGGATGAGCTCGTGGGTGGTGACGGTCTTCCCCAGCTGCACGAAGCACAGCTCGGGCGAGGCCGCGTAGAGGCCGTTTTCCGCCTGGTAAAACGATCCCGCGGCATAGCGGTAGCGCGAGGTGGCCAGGGCGCAGCGCTCTTTTTCGCGAATCCACGAAGGCACGAGCAAATGGTAGGGCTCCTTCAGCTGCGGCAGCTGTTTTCCCAGGTAGTCAAGCGATTGCTTCGTGGGAATGCAGTCGTAGAGCACCTTGCGATCGCCCTTTCGCTGCTCGTCGATATCGTAGGCAGAAAGCCAATACGCCAGCGCGCTGACCCCTCGTAGCACTAACCGCATAGTCGTCCTCCTTGCGCTCTCGCTGCAGGAAACGCCCGCGCCCACGGGGTTGAGGCCTGCGCCCGGGGCTGATCCGCCCCAGCAGGTGCGGCCACAGGAAGCCCCCGTGCCCGCGGGGTTGAGGCGTGCATCTGCAGCCGACTGTCCCAGCAGGTGCGGCTGCAGGAAGCTCCTGTACCCGCGGAGCAGGGGAGGCCATCGGGTGTACGAGACCCTAGGCCCCCAGGCCCGCAGGCCCCACGTCCGCGGGCCCCGGCTCCACGAACCCGCGAGCTCCTGATCCACGAAGCCCCGCTCCACGAGCCCCTGACCCACGAAGCCCCGGTCCACGAACCCGCGAGCTCTTGGTCCACGAAGCCCCGCTCCACGAGCCCCCGAGGTCGATGATGTTCCCAGTCCCACGGGCACCTCGGGCGCATGAGGCCCCCTGCCCGAGGAGCATGGGAGGCCATCGGGCCTCCGAGCCTCCCGGCGTGCCGGCCCCGGTGCATGGGTCCCTACCAGGGTTTTCCGGGCAATTCCTTTAAGTAATAGCGCCAGTGTAGCGGGGATGCGCGGCACCCCCTTCGGTCATAAACGAACTATGAAGAAAATTTTTGGGAGCAAGTTGCTGAGCCCAAGAAAAGGCAGACGCCCAGGGGAAAGGGCAGGGGGAAAGGGCAGGGGAAAGGGCAGGGGAAAGGGCAGGGGAAAGGGCAGGGGAAAGGGCAGGGGAATCGTCGGCTGTTTGGCCAAATAGATGGTGTTTTCCATTCTTGTCGGCAAAAATGGCTTGTTTTGGCCAAACGGGGATCGATTTCCTTCAATTCTTGCGAAATGCTCGAAGAAGGCGTTTCGCGCTACGCTTGTGAACTGGGATTCTACAGAAGGGGAAATTGAGCGATGGAAATGACGCCTTAATTGGCCAGCAAAATGAAGGGAATCGGGCTTCGTTTGGCCAAAAAATGCTTATTGACGCTGCGCAAATGGAAAACGCCACTTATTTGGCCATTGATAAGGCGTTCGGATGGAAAACGCCCTCTGTTTGGCCAGGCTCTCGGGCTCCCGATGAAAAACGCCACTTATTTGGCCATTGATCAGGCGTTCGGATGGAGAATGCTTCCTGCTTGGCCGCGCTTTCGGATTCCTGATGGAAAGTGCCCCGCATTTGGCTGTGCTCCTGTGCCTCGGGTGAAAAGTGCTTCTTGCTAGGCTTCGCTCCTGGTCGGGGGTGCGAGTGGGATTCGCAGCGGCCGGGGCGCTTGTCGCTGAGGACTTTTCGTTCTCTCGTCTGCCGCCGAGGGGCTTCGCTCCTGGTCGGAGGAGGGGGGCTGCCAGCGGGATTCACGGTGGGCGCCGCCTGCGCCCCTGCCTCCCGCTGAGGAGCTCGTTCCTGTAGGCTGCGCCCCTGCCTCCCGCTGAGGGGTTACTACGCTCCAGCCTGCCGCTGAGGAGTTTTTGCGCTCCTGCTGGCGGCGTGGGGGATCTCGCCGCGAAAACTGTGAGGGAATCCCTTATACTGGGTGCCAGTTCATTTTATGGACGTGTTTGCCGTTGTCTCAGATAGGCTGCACTTTTCGGCCCTGGGCGCTTCGCTTGCGTTTGCTCGCGGCGCGCCTTCGGGTTCGGGCGTGCAGCATGCCGTGCGCGCATCAGGCCAGGCCTCGCAGGCAGTAGCGCAGCGGAAGGTTTGCCTTTGCGCGATGCGGCCCCGGCAAACGCAAGCGCCAGAACCGGCTCGGCTGGCCATGGCGGGTAAAGGCAATCGCGTCGCGCGGGCGGCGCACAGCTTTAAGGAGAAGTAAGGTGACAGAAGCAGTGAAGCGCGTCTACGCTTTCGGCAAGGACGCCAACGGGAACAACGTGACCGAGGGCAACACCGACATGAAGTGGGTTCTCGGTGGCAAGGGTGCCAACTTGGCCGAGATGGCCAACATCGGCCTGCCGGTGCCTCCTGGCTTTACCATCACGTGCCAAACCTGCATGGAGTACGCCAACGCTGACAACACCTGGCCCGAGGGCGCCCTCGACACCATCGCCGAGTACCGTGCCGACCTGGAAGAGCGCATGGGCAAGCGCCTGGGCGACGCCGAGGATCCGCTGCTGGTGTCCGTCCGCTCCGGTGCTCCTTTCTCCATGCCCGGCATGATGGACACGGTGCTCAACCTGGGCCTGAACGACGAGTCCATCAACGGCCTCATCAAGCAGACCGACAACCCCCGCTTCGCCTGGGACTCCTATCGTCGCTTCATTCAGATGTTCTCCAACGTGGTTATGGGCCTCGACGGCGACCTGTTCGAGAACGCCATCGTGGCTATGAAGAACGACCGTGGCGTGGCCTCCGACACCGATCTCACCGCTGAGGACCTGCAGGAGCTCGTGGGCGAGTTCAAGGCCATCTTCACCGAGAACGTCGACGGCACCGAGTACCCCAGCCTGGTGGTCGACGGCGAAGTGCAGTTCCCGCAGGATCCCATGGTGCAGCTGCAGCTGGCCATCGAGGCCGTGTTCGGCTCCTGGAACAACCCCCGCGCGGTCCTGTACCGTCAAACCAACAAGATTGCCGACGATCTGGGCACGGCCGTTAACGTGCAGTCCATGGTGTTCGGCAACAAGGGCAACACGTCCGCCACGGGCGTGGCCTTCACCCGCAACCCCGCCAACGGCACCAAGGAGTTCTACGGTGACTACCTGGTGAACGCCCAGGGCGAGGACGTGGTGGCCGGCATCCGCAACACGAGCCCCATCGCCGAGCTCAAGGAAGTGGAGGGCCTGGAAGAGGCCGGCGCCCAGCTGGAGGAAATCTTCGAGGTGCTCGAGAATCACTTCCGCGACATGTGCGACATCGAGTTCACCATCGAGCAGGGCAAGCTGTGGATGCTGCAGACCCGCGCCGGCAAGCGCACCGCCGCCGCTGCGCTGCGCATCGCCATCGAGATGGAGAAGGAGGGCCTCATCTCCAAGGAGGAGGCCATCATGCGTGTGGCTCCCGACCAGCTCGACCAGCTGCTGCACCCGCAGTTCGACAAGGACGCCACCTACGACGTGGTGGCGCGCGGCCTGAACGCTTCCCCCGGCGCTGCCGTGGGCGAGGCCGTGTTCTCGGCCACCGACGCCGTGGAGGCTGCCGAGGCCGGCCGCAAGTGCGTGCTGGTGCGTTGGGAAACCAACCCCGATGATCTGGCCGGCATGATCGCCGCCGAGGGCATCCTCACTTCGCACGGCGGCAAGACCAGCCACGCGGCCGTTATCGCCCGAGGCATGGGCGCCCCCTGCGTGTGCGGCGTTGAGGCTCTGAAGATCGACGCAGCGAAGAAGGAAGCCGCCATCGCCGGCACCGACATCGTCATTCGCGAGGGCGACATGATCTCCATCGACGGCACCACAGGCATTGTGGTGCTGGGCGCGGTGGACCTGGTTATGCCCGAGCTCACCGGCGACCTGGACACCATCCTCGAGTGGGCCGATGAAGTGCGCACCCTGGGCGTGCGCGCCAACGCCGACAACCCCGAGGACGCCGAGCTGTCCCGCAACTTCGGCGCCGCCGGCATCGGCCTGTGCCGCACCGAGCACATGTTCCTGGGCGACCGCAAGCAGATCATCCAGACCTTCATCCTGAACGACGACGAGCTCATCCGCGAGAAGGCCGTGAGCGATCTGTTTGAGGCCCAGGTGGGTGACTTCTATGGCATGTTCAAGGCCATGGACGGGCTGCCGGTCATTGTGCGCCTCCTCGACCCGCCGCTGCACGAGTTCCTGGAGAGCCCGCGCGAGTTGGCCGTGGAAATTGCGAAGATGGAGGCCACCGGTGCCTCTGCTGACGTCCTGGCCGAGAAGCGCGATCTGCTCGAGAAGATCGACGGCTTCGCCGAGCAGAACCCCATGCTGGGCATGCGCGGCTGCCGTCTGGGCATCGTGTACCCCATCCTGCCGGAAATGCAGGTGCGCGCCATCGCCACGGCGGCTGCCCGCCTGAAGAAGGAGGGCCTGAACCCGCAGCCCGAGATTATGATCCCGCTGGTGTCCGTGCTGCCCGAGCTGGCCACCCTGCGCGAGGTGGCCGAGGCTGTCATCGCCGAGGTGTCCGTGGCCGAGGGCGTCGAGCTGGAAATCCCCATCGGCACCATGATCGAGCTGCCCCGCGCGGCCGTCACTGCCAACGAGATTGCCACGGTTGCCGACTTCTTCTCCTTCGGCACCAACGACCTCACGCAGACCACCTTCGGCTTCAGCCGCGACGACGTCGAGGGCGAGTTCGTGCCGCAGTACCTCGATCAGCACCTGCTGCCCTACAACCCCTTCGCCACTATCGATCCCGGTGTGGCCAAGCTGGTTGAGATGGGCGTTGCGCTGGGCCACGAGGGCAACCCCGACCTGGTGTGCGGCGTGTGCGGCGAGCACGGCGGCGATCCGGACTCCATCGCCACGTTCAACCGCATCGGCCTGAACTACGTCAGCTGCTCGCCTTACCGCGTGCCGGTGGCTCGTCTGGCCGCAGCCCAGGCTGCCATCACGCAGCGCTAAGCGACGCAAAAGAGCGTGCTATACGGGGCGGGAACCACGGGTTCCCGCCCTTTTTGTTGTCGGGAGGGATTGTATGGGGCGGTGCAAGGCTGCTAGAATGGGCACCAACGGAGGCTCGGGTTTGACTAGCGGGCAGTGCCGTTTCTGGTGTGAGCCTCGGACGTAGCGGCGTCCGAGGCTTCTTTGCGTCAGGCCTTGCTTTAGGGGACGCAAGGCTGCTAGAATGAGTGCCAACGGAAGCCCGGTTTTGCTAGCGGGCAGCGCCGTTGTTTGTGTGAGCCTCGGACGGGTCAGCGTCCGAGGCTTCTTTATCACAAACTGGTCTTTTCTGCTCGGTGCTTTGGGTATAAAGCTTCACCAAGGCCGTCGCCAACCCTGTAGCAGCGGTCAGCAACTTCATGGCAATCAGGGCAAACTCCATAGGCCATCACCTCCCGTCTTTTTGGACAAGCCAATAGGGTCGGAAGGCACTGCCAGCACGGGACTTACACCGTTGACGCGTTCACGATAGCGCACCATAATTTTCAGTCTAGGACTTGATTTCTTCAGCATGAAGCTGACCTGCACCGATAAATTTCGAAAGGGGAATCCCGTGTTATTGACCTTAGAAAACCTGCCTCGAACCATCGCCGTTGAACGCGTGAACGGCGTGCCCCAGGTGGTCATGGTGGATCAGCGGCTGCTGCCGGGTGAGCTTGCCTACCTGCGCACCTCGGACTGGCGCACGGTGATCGATGCGGTGAAGACGCTGGCCGTGCGCGGCGCGCCGGCTTTGGGCGTAGCCGGAGCGGCGGTGGTCATGCTGCGGGCTTTCGAGTTCGTGGCGGCAAATGAGGCGGATACCCAGGCTGCCGCCAGCTGTCAGACGGCTTCTGAGGACGTGTACGCCTGCCTGATGTGCCAGCGCGGTCCCAGAGCCACCCAAAGCGATTCTGAGCCGCAAAACGGCTCAGAATCGCTTGCCGCCGATGACGGCACGGCGATGAAAGACGCGTTCGGTGCAACTCGGGAAGCGTTGGCGGAGGCCGTGCGCGCCGAGGGCGACGAATCCGTTGCAGCCACCGCATGCGCTGAAGCCACCGAACCCGCTGCCGCCCCCGCTGCGCGCACTTTCACCTGCGAGGCGCTCGATGCGCACCGCACCTTCGTACTCGACGAGCGCGCCTTCGACCCCGAGCTCTTCTCCATGGCTCTCGATTTTGCCGGCAACCTGGCCAAGAACGCGCGTCCGACGGCCGTTAATCTGGGCTGGGGCGTTGATCGCGCTCTGGCTGTGGCCCGTGAGGCGCTCGGGGAGGGGAGGGGTCCTCAAGCGGTGGCAGATGCCCTCTACCAGTGCGTGGTGGACCTCATCGCCGAAGACGAGGCGGTCAATCGCGCTATCGGCCGCAACGGCGTGAATCGTCTGCGCTCCTTGTCCGAGGCGAAGGGGCGCCCCCTGCGCGTACTTACGCACTGCAACGCCGGCAGCCTGGCCACGGCCTTCTACGGCACGGCGCTGGGCGTTATCTATGCGGCAGCTGAAGAGGGGCTCATCGAGCGCGTGTATGCCGACGAGACGCGCCCGGTGGGGCAGGGGGCGCGCTTGACCAGCTGGGAGCTGGCTCAAGCGGGGGTGCCGGTGACGCTCATCTGCGATAACATGGCGGCCAGTGTCATGGCCCAGGGGTTGGTGGACGCGGTGGTAGTGGGCGCCGACCGCATTACCGCCAACGGCGATGCAGCCAACAAAATCGGCACGCTGGGCGTGGCGGTGCTGGCGAAGCATTTCGGCATTCCCTTCTACGTGGCTGCCCCAACGAGCACTATTGATGCCGCCATGGCCACGGGGGCGGACATACCCATCGAGGAACGCGACCCCTCCGAGGTGCTCCCCGAGCCCATTCCGGGCGTGGGTGTGCACAATCCCGCCTTCGACGTCACGCCGGCCGATTTGGTAACGGCGGTGATCACTGAAGTTGATTAGCGAGAAGAGGAAGTCGACTAGCCAGTAAAGGCATCGTGGTCAGAGGCTTTGCCTCCGGTTACACGATCATACTCCGGGCACCTGCTCTGCAGGTGCCTTTTCTTTGCGAAGGATCGATTGTCGAGAGGTTGGTTTTGTGTCACGAGTTGAGAGGCGGCGCGCAGTCCGGCTGGCAGAGGGGAGCAGTTGACGGCCTGAACGCTCGTCAGGAGTTAGCGACCGGAACGTCGGCGCTGCTTGGCAGCCGGACTGTTCAGTGAGGGGTGGCCACCAGGCGCCGTGCCACCGCTCAACCTCTCAATACCAAAGTTATGTAAAGCAAAATTTATAAGGTATAAGACCTATATTAGATATAACATTATATGTTATAGTACGCACTATCAAAAGTGGAGAACTGCGCTCTCTTCCCCTGGGGAAGGAGCACTGCGTTGGGCTGCACGCGGGGGAGCGCGCGGTCGAGAGGAGTGTGCATGATCACCTTGGCGGCAGCGTCGCAAAAAGGCGGCGTGGCGAAGACGACGACAAACTTGGCCATTGGGGCGAAAATGGTACAGGACGGCAAGCGGGTGCTGTTCATCGACTTGGACCCGCAGATGAACCTGTCGACGACGCTTAAAGCGCAAACCACGGGCGTTCCCTCGTCGCTCGAGGTGCTGACGGGCGACGCCACCATTGCCGAGGCCGCTCAGGCCATCGACGGCTACCATGTGGTGCCCGCCAGCCGTCTGAACGGCAAGGCCGATGATCTCATGTCCAGCGTGGGCAAAGACTATCGCCTGCGCAAGGCCCTGGAGGCCGTGGCCGACGACTACGACTACGCCATTCTCGACACGCCCCCGGCCCTGGGCACGCTGACGGTGAACGCGCTTACCGCGGCCTCGTGGGTGGTCATTCCCGCCCAGGCCGACGCCTACTCGCTCGACGGCGTCACCGACCTGGCCGCTACCATCGAGGCCATTCGCGAGTACACCAACCCGAATCTCAATATCGCCGGCATTCTGCTGACGCGCTACAACCCGCGCACCTCCATTTCGAAGATCATCCACGAGGACGCCGAGGCCATGGCCGAAGAGCTGGACACCAAGGTGTTCAAGGCGTGGATCCGCGAGGCCACCGTCATTAAAGAGGCCCAGGCGGTGAAGCAGCCTATCTTCGAGTACGCCCCCTCGGCCAAGGTTACCTACGATTACCGGTTCTTTATCGATGAGCTGATGGAGGACGTCAATGGCTAAGAAAGACTTGCGCGCCCAGATGGACGCGGCTCGCGCGGCAGCAGCCTTTATCGGCGCGGCTCAGGAAAGCGCTGCCCATGAGGAACCCGCCCGTCCCAAGCATCAGGACGAGGCGGCGTCCAGCGAAGAGGTGAAGGGCGAGCCGCCTTTGGAGGATACGGCGGACGTGCCCGACTACTTTACTTTGGAAGATGCGCTCAACGCCTCTTCCATGGGGACGGCCGCGCGCTCGTCCGATCTGAAGCGCTCGGTGGCTGCCTCGGCGGGGGCCGAGGAGACAAAGGAGGCGCAGCCGGCTGCCAAGCGGCGTGCGACAGGTAAGAGCGCTGCCGTTCCGACGCTCGATGCTGAGCTCCATCCTTCAACGCCGCCTGCGGCACCGACGGTGCCCGACATTCTTCCCGATCCGGTGGAGGCCGTGGCGGCCGTCGCCGATTTGGTGGTGGACGACGCCCCGGCGAAGGCCTCGGCGGCGCCTGCTAAGGCCTCGCGCGCTGCCAAGGCGGCGGACAAGCCCAAAGCGCCGCGAGCCAAGCGCGGGCGCAAGAAGGCCGCGCCGGCGGACGAGGTGCTGGAGGCGGAGGCGTCGGGCAGCCGCATGACGGCTCAGGTGCTCGTGCCCATGACAGCCGAGCAGCGCGAGCATGCGGACCTTCTGGCTCAGGTGATGAAGATCACGCGTGCCGAAGTGATGCGCCAGGCGCTTGATGAGTATTGGGAAAACCATCGTTCTGAACTCCAGGCTGCCGTTGCCGCCTACGAAGCGCTCATTCGCAAATTAATGAGCTAATTTTTGTGAAAATTTTCGTTCGTTACCAAAATGTTGTATTTCGTGCACATTAAATGAAATAAACAGATAAACATATAATGTTATAAATTATTAAAGATTTTCAAATAAGCAGTATATAGAATCATTTAATAATTATGACATTAAATAGAATTCTTAATAACGCCACGTCAAGTGGCGTTTTTTAATGTTGAGTCTATGACACAACGTCACTAAATGTTTAATGGATAAAGTTATATAAACATTATATAACTTGGAAAATTTTAAGTTTTGCGAATTCTGGGCAGATTGCTTGGATTTTGGCAAGAGCGAATTGTGGAGAAAAATGGGTCAAATTCGTCTCAATGTAACGCAAAGTCAACAGGAAATGCCCAATTAGAGCCCCACAATTGAAATCGTCTCGACTTTACTTTGTTGCCATTTCGTAGATAATTATCCATGAACAAAAACGCTCTTTGGCATAACTATGCCCAAAAAGCGACCACCTACCAACGAAGTGTCAACAAAAGGCCATTTCAGACCAGGAAAATGGCTTGAGCGGGAAAGCGGGTCGGTCAAACGACCAGCCCGCCAAACCGAAGGAGAGAACGAGTTTTTATGAGCAACGAACGATTCGATAGCAACGAGCGATTCGACACTCAAGCGCATAACGACGCGAAGACGGCGCCGGCAGGCTGCACTCCTGCGGGCCAGCGAGAGGGGGTGTCTACCATGGGTGAGACCAACGATTCCCAGGTCAACGCGGCTGCCGCGAAGATGCTGCATCGCACTCATGCGGAGGGCACGACGAAGGGCGCCGGCAACGGCGTCCCCGGCAATAACGACCCGATGGGAGGTGTCGAGAGCGGCGTGATCAGCCGAAACGCCCCGCGCCAGCTGAACCCCATGGGCAAGGCCCTGGCGGTGGTGCTCTCGGTGCTGCTGGTGGTCACCTGCTGGAACACCTACGCGCTGGAAGAGGCCCGCGACATGATCGTGGGCGACGCTGTTCCCATGAGCTCCGGCGAGGAGATCATCGATGACGAGGGCGGCGACAAGCTGCTCGACGACATCGACAACGGCGACACGGAGCAGGCCTCCAACGACGCCGACGCCAAGGACGGCGAAACCGGCGACGACGCCGCTAAGGCCGACGAGGGCGACGAAGCGTCCGACAAGGACGACGCTGGCGATGCTGACGACGCCATCACCGAGGAGGCCATGCAGGCCTTCTTGCCCGAGGGCCTGGAAGACGCCGACAAGGTGCTGCCGGCCCTGTCCGACAAGGCCAAGGACGCCAAGCAGGAGGGTGTGCAGACCCCCGCTACCACGTCCGAGAACGACCTGAAGGCTCACCTCTCCGAGCGCTTCGGCTTCTCCCTGAACACGGGCAACGCTCTGCAGATGAGCGACGGCGTGTTCCACGTGGACGACACTTCCGTTGATCTTGCGGCCGATTTCGGCAATTTGCCGCTACTGCTGGAGGGCGGCTACCTGGGCGGTTCCGAGGACACCGACTTCGTCACCATGACCTTCGAGGCTCCCTACGTGTACACGAACGCCAAGGGCGAACTGGTGCAGACGCTTTCCCAGGAGGAGTGGAAGGCCGCCAAGGGCGACGAGGCCGGCATGCGCGTGGCGCTGTCCGCCAAGGATATTCCCACCGGCTGGAGCGTGTGGACCGAGCACATGGGCCAGTACCTGAAGCACACCAAGAAGGACTTGGCCGCTGGCTTGTCCGGCACCATCGTGCTGCGCTATGAGGGCGCCCAGGACGAGAACGGCATCACCGAGAAGAAGACGCGCGGACAGCTGGCCGCCGGCGCCGCCATGCCCCAACTGACCGCCACCATCGAGGGCGACGTACCCGCCGACGAGAAGCTGACCGTGAAGGCCGGCTATCAGGTCAACTCCTACACCGCCGGCCGCGATGAGGACGGCAATCGCAAGGCCGACAGCATCCGTTGCGAGCTGGTGGAGAAGAAGGCCGCCGAAGTGACGCTCGTGAACGCCGAGCCGCAGCTGGCCCTGAAGGCGAAGGTGCAGCGCTTGGGCGACGCTCTCATGGGCGCCGAAAAGGGTTACGCTGCGTTCCTCGTGACGCTGACGTCTGCCAAGGGCACCCTCAACGAGAAGGGCTACACCCTGCGCGTCAGCGACACGCCCGACACCAATGAAGGTGTCGGCGCCCTGGACGCTGACGGCATTGTGGCCTTTGATGCGACGGAGGTTAATGATGCCGATCTCGACACGGTGGATCCGTCCGATCCGACGACCATCGAAGCGCTCGGTCGTTCGCTGGCCAGCGTGAAGAAGATCTCCGACGGCGTGGCCGACGTCACCTTCGCTACGGAAGAGGGCGATGCGCTGAGCTACGATGCCGTGAAGAAGGAAGCGAAGGGCGAGCGCGTGCTCTATGTGGCTGTGCCCTACAGCGTCCAGGCGCTTACCACGGCTGAGGACGGCTCATTCAGCGCCGAGGCCGTGAGCCTGCAGCTGACCGCCTCCCTCAACGGCAAAGCCGTGCAGGAGAATAAGGTCGAGAAGGCCGATACCCTCAACGAGACCCTCGAAGACGAAGACACTATATATATAGTAAAGAGCACGACGGAGGAAGTGATCTTCAAGGAGGCCCCCGAGCCGGAGCCCGAGCCTACCGAGCCGGAACCGGCCGAGGGTGACGAGCCCGACGCCACCGAGCCTACCGAGGGCGACGAGCCCGCTGAGGGCGACGATCAGCCCACCGAGAGCGACGCCACCGACGAGCCCGCTGCCGAAGAGGAGCCTGTTACCGAAGAAGAGCCCGAGGAGCCCGTCATCGAGGGCGCCGACCTTACTGAGCCCAACGACGAGCGACTGGGCGAGCTTGAGCACCTGACCGAAATGGCCGGTATCGATACGCTCGAAGGCATCGTCGAGGAAGATGCCAACCTCTATGGCATCGATCCGGTGCAGCTGTCCGCGGCGGTCATGGGACTCGACTTGGCCGACTTCGGCATCAGCCCCTTCGCCATTGCCCCCAAGGGTACCGGCGTGCTGACCGACACCTACTTCAATCCGAAACTGGTTGCCAGCGGCGCCTCTACTAGCTTGGGCGAGAACACCTACTTGGTGAACGAGCGCGACAACGTGCAGCTGTCGCTGCAGTGCGTGGGTAACGGCTCTTCTGGTTACTGGGGCGGCTTCAGCTACTACGGCTCGAACTGGTTCGGCACCTACGAGGAGGATGACGACGGCAACTACGTCTTCACCCGTAGCAAGGACAACGACGATCCCGATTACGCCAACGTGCAAACCGCCGAGGACGCCGTCATCTACGCCGAGGCCAAGGGCACGGGCAAGGAGTACCGCGGCCTGGAGCCCTCCCGCGCTACGCTGTATGACACGTGGGGCTCCCAATATAAAGTAGGGGAGCTGTTCTACCCCGATGTGGAGAGCAGTAACAAGGATCTGCAACTCTCCACCAAACTCGAGGATTACAACGAGCAGATGGACCAGTTGGGCTATGAGAAGATGGCTACGTCCTTTACCCTGCAGGTGCCCTTCCTGTTTACCAACGACAAGGGCGGTATGGACTCCACCTACAGCTACAAGGCATGGAAAGAAGAGGGCGGTACCTATGCGGCCAACGGCGAGCCGAGCACGCTCGAGTGCCCGCTTTTCGCCATCAACTTCGGCAACAACTGGGCCAACGTGAACACCAACTGGTGGGTGGACCTCATCGTGCCGGGCACTACTGAGACCATTCGCCTGAACAAGGTGCTGGACTACTGGGGCAAGGGCGACGAAGCTCAGAAGATGTTCGAGCAGCTGATCGTCGACTACCCGCAGCTGCAGGGCATGAACATCGGCGATGGCCAGCACGGCGGTCTGACCGGTGAGATCAAGTTCACCTGGCACGGCCCTCAGGACAGCACCTCGGGTACGGGCTTCACCGAGCGCGCCAACCTTTCCGGCTACAACTCCAACGTGCCGAATGTGTCGGTGAAGATGCTCGGCAGCATTCCCGAGAATGCCGGCGGTACCATTAACTACGGTGGTTCGGCGGGCATGTACACAAACAGCTCGGGCAAGGCGTACTACCCCCTGGCTGGCCGCGGCAACCGCTTCACGGCTCAGATGGGCGTAGGCTACAACAACACCGTGCGTAAGATCACCCTGTTGAAAACGAACCTGACGTGGGAGACCAAGTACGAGGCCATCTCCGACAACGTGCTGTACGATCGCTACAATTATATGGTGTATCGAGTGACCACTACGAACACCTCGTCCGGTACGGCTGAGATCGACTACCTGGAGTACTTCCTTACGCTGCACAACACCAAGCAGAACAACAACCAGGGCATCACCGAGCAAGACCTCATGCAGTGGCTGCTGCAGGGCAATACTATCGTGCAAAACCCGCTGTATGCCACTCAGGTGGCCAACGCGGCGCGCAGTCTTGCCCGCGAAGGGGAAGAGGCCCACAGCACCCAGTACGTGGGCGTCCCGAACAAGGGCGGCGTGCTCATCTACAACACCACGAACTGGCTCGACAAGGACTATGAGGACCTGGACAAGCGCACGTTCAAGAATCTCGACGCCATCATGGATCGTGCTAATGCCCGCGAGCGCAAGTACACCGAGGAAGTGAATCCGAACACGAACCAGGTGACGAAGCGTACTCTCTCTTACGATACGTCCAAGGACGATCAGTTCGCCGAGGCAGTGGAAACTGGCACGGTGGATCCGGACACCGGCGAGTCCATCGTGAACACGTCCTCCATTCCCTACCAGACGAACAACCAGTCCGGCCTGGTGAACTTCACGGTGTTGGAAGAGGATGGCGGTCACCTGTACCCCAACAGCAACATCAAGGGCAACGGTGACGGTACTTATAGCTTCCTGATGGCGGTGCCTTACACCACCAACATCAATTTGACGGTGGGCGGCCAAGGCGAGGGCTACTACGTCGACCTCGATCCGCTTACTACTATTTACTTCGGTAAGTTGGGTGTGGGCCGTGACTACTCCTGGTCCGACGCCGTGGAGAAGTTCGCAGCCAAGTTCGGTATCGCCCAGGCGGCCTTGGAATCTGAGAAGAACGTTCTGGATCGCTATACCTGGAAGAACGGGAAGGCCGGCACCACCATTGTGGAGCGCGACACGCCCGAGCGCGTCACCTCTACCTCGATGAGCTACCTGGGCTATCCCGTCTCCTATGAAATTGGCAAGTTCAAGACTACGGGCAACATGCCGCTCTATGGAGAAAATGCCGATAAGCTCTCGGCTGGTCCCCAAATTGTGGACACGTTGCCGAGCAACTTCCGTCTGTACAACTTGGAATTCGAGGTAACCACCGAGCACGAGCTGGGCACCGATGTGTATGCTCCCCTCAGCCAGTGGTTCGACATGAACAAGGACGACTTTACCGACGAGCTGCGTCCTGGCACGAACACCGATTCCTCTATCGTGCAGTTCCAGGTGTCCACCCCCAGCGATACCGAGGACGAGGACGACTACTATTGGATCAACATGGGCGAGCCGAAGTACGTGCGCACCGACACGGTGGTCGACTCCAAGACGGGCGACACTACCTACAAGCACGTGTACCGTTTGGGCGGCGACGCCAAGGCCGATAGCCTGGCCAGCTTGATGCAGGGCAAGCAGGACAGCTTGGCCCAGAAGCTGCTGGATCGCGGCATCAACCCGCTGCCGGGCATTACCAACAACAGCATCAACATCGACGGCACCGTGTACAGCTTCACTGGCGGCATTCGCATGATGCTGCGTGCCCCACTCGAGGAGAACCGATCGTTGCCCGTGGCCGTGCGTGTGACGGGTGCCATGACCATCCCCATGGTGGACTACCGTAACGCCTCGCAGGTGAACTACGGTAAGCGCACCTGGAACCATGCCAGCCAGAAGTATGCATCCTCCATGGACAGCAGCACGCGCTCGCTGGCTGCCTACCTGCAGGCCGAGCCGCCCATTCCCACGGTGACGGCCACGCCGGTGTCCATGGCCTCCGAGATGTTCGACGACAAGGCGGCCATCAGCTCCACCAACGCCGACGTTCAGCCCATCCTGTCCCGTTCCGGTTCGGGATGGCGCTTCACGCTGAACAACAACAGCAACTCTGTCATGCAGCCCGCCTCCTTTACCGTGGGCAACGTGTTCGGCGCCAACGAGGCCGCCGGCTTCGACACTGAGCGCGTGGGCATCAGCCAGGCTATCTTGGACAACAGCTCCATCTCGAAGATCGAGATCAACTATCGTTCCGGCGTAGCGGGCTCTCCGAACGCCCTGGAAACCAAGACGGCCACCTACGAGGGCAATGCCCTGAAGACGCTGCTCTCCAGCCGTCAGATGTACAAGGTGAACGGCAAGGAAGTGTGGCAGAAGAATGCTGCCGGCCAGTACCTGGACAGCAAGGGCAATCCCATTGCCGACCAGGACGACAAATCCACGTGGGTGAAGAATGGCGTAGCCATTTTGCCCGTGGACTACTTGAACGGCTACTTTATGTCGATGACCATCTACTTCGACATCGTGGCTGGCAAGTCCATGATCGACTCCTCGAAGAAGATGGTTGTCGAGGTTCTCGGCACCCCTGAAGAGCTGGCCAACATGTCTATGACCGGCACCTTCACCACCCGCTACGAGGAGCTTCTGTCCACCCATAAGTCGCGCAACCGCGAGGCGCGCGCCACCACCAGCTTCACGTCGCGCAAGGCGCCCTACAAGCTGGAAGTGACCACTACCGGTATGCGCGAGAGCCAGGTTCCGGGCGATCCGAACGCGCTGCTGGGCAACTGGGAGTACGTGCGCGACATCAACGGCAAGATCCTGAACCTGGTGCAGGTGTCCAGCGAGAGTCAGATTCCCGCTGGCAAGATCAAGTACACCGTAAACGGCAAGATCTACTACGAGAATGATGCCACGGGCGCGCCGGTTATCGAGAAGCACGACGACGGCAAGACCGACAAGGTGTTCGAGGGCTACATCGGCGACCCGGGCACTGGCTGGCGCATCACTGTGTCCAACGACTCGAACTTCGACATCGGCAACGCCGTCATCAAGGGCGGCTGGGTACTGAAGGAGTCCCAGGGCACGGGCAAGAAGGTCACTTCCACGCTGACCGACCCGCGTCTCATTCCCTTTGTGAACGATGGCCGTACCGACTACGAGGCCGCCTACATTGTGGCCAGTCCGGCCCTGTGGCAGACTACGCCGGTCACCCAGAAGGATGAGGACGGCAACGATGTCACAGTGGAGAAGCGCAAGGGCGGCATGTTTGCCAACCTCGACCTGTACTACTACGACGCCAACAACCTGAACCCCAACCAGGGCGACCCGAAGGTGGTCACCATCGACGGCCTGCTGTTCCGCGCCGCCACCAACACTTTCACCACGGAAGACTTGGAGGCTTTCGCTGACGGCACGAAGACCCAGCCCACCGCGGCCCAGGTGGCTGCGGCTGGCATCAGCGTGACCGACGAGGGCTACGTGGTGGTTTCCCTGGCCGACTGCAACCAGTGGCGCTCCAACTACTACCTGCGCGGCTTCCAGCAGCACTTCGTGAACTTCGGCAGCGGGCTAAAGCAGTCCGACAACGCCTATATGGATGTGTACGGCACCATCGTGAACCAGGACCTGCTGACCCTGGGCGGCGTGTTCTCTACCGACTACGCCAAGGAGAGCTGGAACAGCGCCGTGGACAGCCAGGGCCAGCTGGACGGCATGCCGTATCCCGCTAACGGCACTCCCATCATCGAGGCTCAGGGCAACCTGGCGGCTGACAATAAGCCGGCCAACGTGGGCAACACCACCGGCGTGCTTACCCAGTCGGTGCTGGGCGACGAGTCCGATCCCGAGAACATCATGAACACCGGCGCCAGCGTGCCCTCCCAGAAGGCTTACTACGACTATGAGTCTAGCTACCGCGTGAACCTGGCGAACAACACGAAGTACGCCATGTCCCTGGGTGCCACCGTGAACATCGGCACGCTGCCCAAGCAGAAGCTGACCGACTCCCGTTACGACGACGCCAAGCCGCAGTTCGTGGACTTCGAGACCCATCAGGTCATTCTGTCCAACGAGCTGTTCAAGTCTGACAAGGGCGAGGCGGGCTCGAACCCGGCCGTATACGCCGGCGAGATGATGGACGCCGCTATTACCTACTGGGAGTACGGCACCAACGGCGCCGATGACGCAGTGCAGAAGAAGCTGCAGCTGAAGGAAATCATCGAGTACGTCTACGGCAAGAAGATCAACGCCGACGGCACCCTGTCCGACACGCCGGTGACAGACCTGCCCGATTGGGCCAAGGAGCCGTTGCTGGATGAGGAGGGCAACCCCACTACCGAGACCGTTACCCTGTACAAGACCGACAGCGACGGCCGTCCGGTGAAGAACGCCGCCGGCGAGCATGAGGTTGTCTCGAAGGTGGACACCACCCAGGTGGTCACCATTGATGATTTGGGCAACGTCATCATCAACTGGCAGGCCTGGAACAAGGGCTATGTCACTGACGTGTTCCTGGACTACTCGCGCTTCAACAACTGGGTGTGCAAGGACACCGGCGCCTTCGTGGAGCTGAAGGGCAAGACCACCCATCGCGGTACTTATCAGTTGAACGCCAAGTTCAAGACGAAGCAGGCCATCGAGGACTGGACCCGTTCCTGGACCAGTGCCGTGAAGCTGGCCTCCGAGCTGCCGCCCATTCGTCCGAACTCCGCCATCGGCGCCTACGGCCACGAGGCCGGCGTGGAGACCCCTGGCGTTGAGGGCGTGGCCACCAAGCACGTGAACCAGGAGACGCTGTACAACAACCCGGCGAACTCCGAGCGCGATCGCACCAACTTCAACAGCGTGTACTATAAGCAGTACCCGGCCGTGTCAGGCGAAATCAAGACCGATCGTCCCATTGCTTACCGTGAAGAGCAGAACTCCGGCTACCGCGCCATCGTAACCAATAAGTCCGACTTCCCCATGTACACCGGCGCGAAGCTGACTGTGGGTAACCTGGTGCCCCGCTGGGACACCTTCGGCCATGCTATGGACGAGAACCTGGGCTACCACACCACACACTTCACGCTGTCGCCGGGCCTGCTGGAGAACTCGGTCATCGACAAGATCACCGTGCGCTACTGGCCCATGGTGGGCATCGACCACAAGAAGCTGTCCTCCGGCATTGGTTCGAACTCCAGCGTGAGCGGCGGCATCGTGAATATCGCCCGTACCGATATTGCCAAGGTGGCCGGTTCGGAGGAGGCCGTGTGGAAGTGGGAAGACCTGAAAGCCTACTGGGACAAGGACGGCGACGGGGAGATCGACGAGGGCAATATCACCCTGCCCGACACCTTGTGGCTGGGCGGCGACGCCTACTACTTCGAGGTGCACTTCAAGCGCATTGATGCCCAGGTGACCGAGGCCGACAAGGCCTGGGTCGACCTGTTCGGCTATGCCATCGACTCCTGCGATGTGTCGCTGGGCACCGATCCGTACTACGCTGAGTCTGAGGACCTGTGGCCTGACAAGAACGAGTATGACATTGCCCACTATGGCACTGATCACGCTTGGGGTTGCTGGGGCGGTGCTCCCAATACGGATATCCACTACCTTGGCATCAAGGCTTATGTGGGCAACTACTACGTGGTTGTCCAGGCGGACTCGCGCCTGCATGCCACCTATCCCGACAAGAGCTGGAACTTCCTGACGAAAACGAAGCGCACTACGGCCAATGGCGAGCAGACCTACTCCGACGACCAGGCGCTGCTGTACGCCATCGCCGGTATGCCGAACATGGCTCTGGGCGCCAACGCCTACTTCGACGTGAACAAGACGGCGGACGAGGCTATGAACTCTGCCGCGCCGGCTAACTTCGCCAATGGGGCCAAGGCCTTCTGGGGCGAGGACGGCGCGGGCTACCGCTTCAGCTTCAGCAACCAGAAGAGCGGCGACGCCGGCCGCAAGGTGTTCGAGAGCGAGCTGCGCATCGGCACCACGAATCGCAAGCAGTACTACTACGCCGACGGTACGGTTGACTACGGCGTGCAGCCCACGGGCTCTTCGGTTAGCTACGAGCTGGTTACTAACCGCGACGACGTCGAGGAATACGAGAACGTGGTGCGCGGCTTCCAGACCAAGGACATCATGGTGTCCAAGGACCTGATGGAGGGCGCGAAGATCAAGGAAATCGAGATCCAGTACTTCCCGCGCGGGTTGGCGGCCAGCGGCCCCTTGACGGCGGTGCCCGCCAAGCAGACCAAATACCTGCGCCTGGGCGACACCTACGATCCGAACTTCACCCACAGTGTGCGCGTGAACGGCACTATGACCACCCACTCGGGTGTTCAGCTGCCGCGCAAGGCCTATACGGCTGAAGACGGCACCGAGTACCAGGGCTACATCAACAGCGACGGTCACCTCGTCATTCCGTGGGATGTCTGGGGCAAGGGCTACATCACCAATGTGGTCATTCGCTTCGACTCCATTGAAGTAAACGCCGGCACCAACGGCAAGAGCGCCTACGTGGACTTGTGGGGCGAGGCGAACAACGTGCGCGACATGCCCCTATCCTCGTGGTTCGGCTGCACCTACAAACATGATGAATGGCACTATAAGAAGGACGAGCCAACTCGTCCCTATGGCCAGAACATCGGCAACTACCAGCTGAAGACCTGGGTGAACTATTGGCCGACCACCAACCACACCCAGGGTTTCACTGACGGCTACACCCGCGTGGGCGAGTTCGTGAAGTACGTGTCCAACGGCGCGAGTGCCGGCATTCCCAAGGACAAACCCGAAAGCTGGTATACGGCGGCTCTTATGCCGCAGTTCAAGCGCTGCGTGGCCGAGTGGCAGTCCTACTGGAAGGGCCAGAACGTGTTCCAGTCGGGCGATGCCACGGCCTGGATCTACGGTCGCCCCTACGAGGTGGACGAAGCCATCACGCCCACTACTTTCATGCGCTCCACCGAGCCTGCCTCCGATTCCGGCTATGACGATACCGCCGGCGGTGCTGATCAGACCGACGGCAAGCTGGCACGCAACCAGTCCACCCGTGCCTATCTGGACGATCCGGGCTCGGGCTACCGCTTCACACTCTCCAACAAAGCTACGACCGATGCCTCCGGCTCCATCCCGTTCCGGATGCAGAAGGCCTACTTTGCCACCGAGGCCATCCCCTTCGTGGAGAAGATGGTGCGCGATCCCGAAACGGGCCAGCAGGTGAAGGCGGGTGAGTATGTGAACTTCACCACGGAGTCGGTGGTGGCTTCCAAGGGCCTCTTCGACGCCGTGGCCGGCGGCTCCTACAAGGGAGGCGACAAGACCGGCATCTTCGACTTCAACCTCTATTACCGCGTGTATGGCGCTACCGCCGACGAGAAGCTGTCCATCCCGGGCGACGTTATGATCGCTCTGGCCAAGGGCTCGGAAGATCGCTATGTCACCGATCTGTCGACGGGTCTGCGC
This sequence comes from uncultured Adlercreutzia sp., assembly GCA_910585575.1. GTDB lineage: Bacteria > Actinomycetota > Coriobacteriia > Coriobacteriales > Eggerthellaceae > Adlercreutzia. The sequence goes on from CAJUFS010000001.1 coordinate 27,696, forward strand.
ACGAAGGACAACGACGGCAACTTCATCACGCAGAAGCTGGTTGAGTCGGAGGACTGGATCGACGAGGTGGGCACCGATGCCGATAACGGCAATCGCTTCACCGCATGGCGCAACGTGACCACCACGGAGACCGACGACGACGGCAACGAGACCACGACCACCGAGAAGGTCGTGGTGGCCTACCGTGATGCCAAGGGCAATGTGGTCATCAACAAGGCGGCATGGGGCGGTCACTACTTCCGCAACGTCGAGACGCATCTGCGCAACTTCAACAACAACGTGACCGACGCCAACACCAACGCCTTCATCGAGTTCTGGGGCGCGGGCACCTATCGTTGGGTGGACGGCCTGTACTCCGGCGAGGCGGCTAACAACAACATCTACGCTACCTTCCGCACCGACTGGTTGACGGGCTGGTGGAACACGAACACCACGAACCGCTACGAGAGCGCGAACAGCACGAGCCGCTACTACATTTATCGCGTGACGGCCGCAGCCACGGGCTTTACCTTGGGTGCGCTGTACGATACCGAGTACAAGAACTTCGACTATCCGGTTACTATCGGCAGCACGAATTACGATAAGTTCTCAACCTACAACCCGTACTCCACCTATCGCGGCTACTGGTTCAACCCCATCATTACCAATGGCGCCACCACATCCAACATTTGGAACCACGCCAACGGCCATCAGTACAAGGATGCCTCCATGGGTGGCAAGGCGCCCTACACGGCCACCACGTACGCCCGTTTGGACGTGGCTCTGCAGCCGGTGCGCCCGGTTATCCGCATGTACTCCTATAAGGATGCGGCGCAGCACAACACACCCATCGCCAACTTGAACCGCTATGCCTACAGCCCGCTGTCCTCTGATGTGAGCGGCACCAAGGCCCTGGCAAGCGACACGGTGGGCAACCAGCTGTTCCCCAACGAGCCGCGCGCCTACTGGCGCGACGAGACCGTGGGCTTCCGCGCCACCGTGACCAATGACTCGCGCTATGCCATGACCAACGGTGCGCAGATTACCATCGGCGAGCCGGGCACCGCCTATCGCGGTGCCGGCGAGATGCGCCCTGTGTCGCAAAACGGCGCCCGTTCGCTCTTGCAGAACCTGGGCTTCCGCACCACGCGCCTGACCCTTTCCAAGAAGCTGTTCGAGGCCGCGCAGCACACCGATGAGAGCGGCAAGACGGTGAACGGTATTCGCTCCATTACCCTGAATTGGTATCCGAAGGACGCGAAGGCCCGCACTATCTACACCCATACCGGTGGCGACAACGCCACGGTGGCCGGCGACACGGTGTACAGCACTACCTACACCGGCGAGCAGGTGGCCCAGTGGTTTGCCGACGGCACTGACTTGACGGGCACCATTACCGTGCCCGGAGAGAACGAGGGCGATGAGCCCACTACCACGACCGGTGGTTTGGAGGGCTCCTCCAACGGCACTTCCGGCGACGGCACCACCACGTCCACCCTGGGCAACGTGGTGAAGAACGACGACGGCTCGGTCACTCTGTCCAGCGCCAAGTGGCTGGGCGGTGACTTGTGCGGCATCGTCATCGAGTACGATTACTTCAACGAGCATCTGACCGGCACCGATGCCTCGGTGGACTTCTTCGGCTACACCATCGACTCTCCCGATGTGAACAAAAAGAACGCCTACAACGAGAACTGGTGCCCCAACCACGGTTGGGCTACCTCTGCAAGTGGCTGCGGCGGCGGCTCGTCGGTGTGTCGCAACTGGGATTGGTTCTACGATCGCATCCAGCAGATTTCCGAGTTCCGCACCGACTACGACGTAGACGCCTGGAACTACCTGTACGGCGACTACACGTCGAACGGCACCACCATCACCAACGGCCGTCACGGCTCGGGCCTGAAGGCCAATACGTGGAACCACTACAGCGCGAACGCTTTTGGCGAGTTGACCAATACTCGCGACTTCGGTGAGCTGCTGGCCCATATGCCTGCTTCCAGCCAGCGTGTCATCGGCAAGTCCTACTTTGTGGAGAATCCAGCTCCGTTGTCCAGCAACGTGGTATTCGCTAACTTGAGCAAGAGCACCACGGCTTGGTACAAGTACTATGGCTCCGGCTACCGCTTCAACTACACAAACTACGGCAACCCGAACTCGACGCAGTCTTACGGCTATACCTATAACCCGGATGGAAACGTATACGACGTGGATAATACCCGTACCCACGGCAACTATGAGATGTTCGACAGCTATATCCTGGTGGGCACCATGCCCAAGGAGAAGGTGCCCGCGGCCGAGGTGGACGACTACGACAACGACCATCGCTACTACGACGCGAAGTACGTGAGCTTGTCCAAGGGCCTGCTGGATGCCATGACCTGGGATCCTGCTACGTGGAATAACGCTACATGGCACGAGACGGCCATGACTGGCAACGGCTTCGGCGGCAACGGCCATGGCAACGCCATCAAGAAGTTCACCATCGTCACTTATCCGTCCACCAAGAACGCCGGTGCCACGGAAGGGGAGGGCGGCGGTTCCTCCGACGGCGAGAGCGAGGGAGAAGGCGACGGTGACGACGAGTCAGAGCCCGAGCCGGCCTTTACGCCGGGTACGGTGACGCTGCCGAGCGGTGCCACGGTGACGACGGTGCTCGAGTCCGACGGTACACCGAAGCTCACCTACACCTTCACCTGCGAGCAGATTCTGGCGGCGGGTGCCACCTATGACGAGAACAAGAACTTGATCATTCCGTCTACGGTGTGGGGCGATGGCTACTTCAGCAGCTTCCGCGTGGATATGTACCACTTCAACGCCGGTGTGCGCGAGGCCAACGACGCCCAGATCGATGTGCTGGGCCGTACCGACGTGGCCGATCGCACCATCGATCTGTACTCCACGTTCAACACCAACTACAAGGAGTCGGGCTACCTGAACAACCAGGCTCAGGAAACGCCGAATGGCACCTGGGACCACACCTCCAATACTTACGTGAACTCCACTTGGATGTATCGTCAGGACTACGGTCGTCTGGTGACGCAAATCGACCCCATCAAGCCCTTGATGGGTGCGCAGACCTACGTGTACGCCGAGGAGCCGGGCGACGTGAACGCCTCCATGACCTGGAGCAAGGACAACAAGCCCAACGAGACCATCGACACTCTCATGGGCTCGAAGAACTCCGGCTGGCGCTTCCCGCTGACCAACAACTCGGCTTACTCTATGGACAGCGCCCGCATCACTCTGGGCTCCACCTATCTGGCCCAGGGCCTGCAGGCCGATAACAAGGGCAGCAACTGGTACCGCCCGAACAGCACCAGCAGCTACTATTGGGCCGACTGGGGCTCCACCGGCTCCACGGGCAACGCGGTGAACGGCAAGAACAACTACGATGGCGGCGGCGTGGTTGTTTCCGGCGGCGGTATCTACGGCGAGCTGGTCGACGGCCAGTGGCGCGGTTTCGATATCGATACGCTGTACTTCAACAACAACGCCGTGAACGCCATGCTGGCCGGCAAGGTGGACGCGAACGCCACCAACCGCCCCGAGGGCATCGCCGGCTTCGAGCAGAAGGGCGCGGGCAAGTACATCGGCTCCACGGTCAACGCCGCCAAGGTCGACGCGCTCTCCGAGGCTCAGATCAAGGAAATGCTGGCCGATGCCACGGTGGACATCTACGCCGTGGGTCGCACCGATACCACCTATTCCAAGAACATTACGGTGCGCCGCCTGCAGGGCGACGGCGTTACCTACGCTGATGAGAACATCACGGTGGCCACGGTGCCCAGCACGCCCTACCTTACGCTGAGCCTGGCCGACTACGTGAAGAAGGACGGCAACGGCAAGTGGGTCATCGCCGTGCCGAACACCGCCTGGTTCACCCACGGCGACGATTGCGAGCACACCGACGGCGTGAACCACAGCGACCTGTCCAGCTGCAAGGACGAGATGTACGTGGTGTCCGCCGTGTTCCACCTGCCTGGCTTTGCCGCCCAGGTGACTCAGACCGACCCGAAGGCCGCCGACTGCGCCGTTATGGAAGTGTTCGGCGTGCCCACCCGTGCCACGGTTATGAGCTTGAACGGCGAGTTCTCCACCGAGTACAAGACCAATAGCTGGAACCGCAACACCTCCACCCGCACGGTGGACGGCGACTACGCCAAGATGCTGCCGCTGACCGCCGAGCCCGAGATCCAGACCTACTTCAATTGGACCGGCGGCAAGACGGCCGAGGACAACCGCGAAGTGGACGCCACCACCCATCGTCCCTTGAGCCCCAACAAGATTATTCAGGAGCGCCTGAACGGCACCGTCACCCACGTGCCCTATCGCTGGGGCGAGGGCAACTACGACCTGCGCACGGCCAACAACGGCAAGCCGCTGTTCAATGCCGATAACCCGCAGGAGGATGCGTGGTACGAGTACATTCTCACCAACAAGTCGAAGTCCACGGCCGATGACGGCTATTTGGACCTGGCCATCAACGGCGTGAGCCGCATGCAGGGCAACTACAACGCCGACGGCGTGCTGGTGCCCGCTTCCAACGGCCTCTTCGCCGAGGACCGCGGCTTCATTGCCGAGGAACTGCAGATTGACGGCTACTACCGCTTCCGCGAGGGCGATGCCAAGCGCGCGAAGCTGCCGGCCAGCGACACCACCACCAAGTACCAGTGGTACAACCGCGCTGGCCGCGTGGCCAAGCTGTGGCTGTATGCCTGGGACACTCCGGTACCCCATGAGGCTTCTACTGACTACACCAGCGGGGGAGTGACCTATCGCCGCTCGGTGGACAAGAACACCGGCGACGTGGTGACCATCAACCTGTCCACCAAGGCTGAGACCTCCCGCGTGAAGCCCGTGGCCGTGGTGACGCTCGACGACGCCACTATTGAGGCCCTGGTGCAGCGTGACGGTTCTGGCAACATTGCCTACACCAATGCCGCCCATTCCAAGCACGAGGTCACGCTGTCTCTGCCCTTGGACGAAGATTCCATCAAGGCCGCGGCCCAGGCCGGCGCCAACATCCAGTTCCGCAGCGACGCCGACGGCGGCTGGGCTGCTCTGGGTAACATCCGCATGGTGTACACCACCATGAACGCTGAGCTCTACGAGACCTATCCGTCCGAGAACACCCTGGACGCCTCCAAGGTGGGCAGCAACACCACGCTGACCGCCCGCATCTACGGCGATGTGCGCACCCACGGCACCCCCACGTCCACCAATCCGGTGAACTTGAACTACAACGACCGCATGTCGTCCACCATGTACTACTTCCCGCTGTCCAGCTTCTACGGCAACATCGACCGTTCCAGCACCAAGCAGCTGATCATCGATCGCTACGTGGGCGCCTCCCAGGCCACGGCCTTCAAGGGCGCGGCCGGTCGTCCGGCCGGCGCGCGCAGCGCCACCACCCAGGAGTACGTGACCAACGGCGGCTCCACCAACGACACCAACAACGGCACGCTGCCCAGCCAGACGGCTACGGTGGCGGTGTCCAACAAGGCCGACGGCACCGGCTACACCTTCACGCTGCGCAACGCCAGCCGCGGCCGCTCCGACAAGGCCACGCTGTCCATGCGCATTGAGAGCGTGTCCATGAAGGCCAAGGACATGCTGACGTCCACCAGCTACGGTGACGATGATCTGGACTCCAACGGCTTCTACACCTACTATGGCGTGGTGCGCGGCTTCAAGACCAAGCAGCTGGATGTGTCCAGCGCGCTGAAGACCATGGGCTCGTTCAAGGAGATGAACCTGACCTTCTACCAGCCCAACGGTGACAAGTTCATCGTGAACATCCCGAAGGACTCGCCGCTTTTGACGGCGAACGCCTCGGGCGCCTATGTGCTGAACTTCCACGATATGTGGGCCGGCAAGGGCACCGTGAACAAGATCGAGAACACGAAGTTCCTGCGCCTGGTTACCACGCCGAACAACAACGGCTACAACGCCACCTCGTGGGTGCCGGCCAACGGTTCCAGCGGCAATTCGGCCCATAGCACCTGGACGGGCACGCCCTACCAGAACTCTACGGCTTACACCATCGATGACTGCTACCTGTATCAGGTCGATTTCGAGTACGACTCCATTGAACCTTCCTGGCGCGCGGGCAAGCGCACCTGGCAGGTGGACGGCGTGTCCGGCACTGCCTGGCAGTCGAACGCCAAGGTGCCCCTGACCGCCGCCAACAACACGGTCACTGACGCCGACGATGCGAATAGCCGCCTGGTGGTTACCGCCACGGGCAACACCGACTGGTACAACTCGGTGGGCAATACCGCGGGCATTTCCAACAGCTTCTCGAACGCGCTGTTCGTGAACGGCACCGACAAGACGCTCACCCCCTGCGTGAACGGCTATCGCACCTACTACAGCACCAACAGCAACGGCACGCGCAACTACAATTACTACTACCCGCACAACCAGCAGCTGCACGCTCGCTGGTTCCTGAAGCAGAAGGGCGCCTTCGATACGCGCGGTACTCGTACCGACGACTATCAGGACAAGACCACCATCAACGACAATGCCAACGATGTGGCCCAGGTGTCCTCGAAGAACTTCCGCTACGACACCATGCGCAAGTGCGCCGCTCTGTCCGTGGCCCGTCCCTACATGGAGACCCATAGCTACGTTCGCTACGGCAACGTGAACAACTACACCGGTGCCACGGTGTCCGGCGACGGCTACGCCTCGGACGGCAACCGCACCGAGGTGACCGTGCCCTACGCCAAGACCTTCAACTTCTGGGCCACGTTCAAGAACGAGTCGGCCATTTCGAAGTTGGACGACACCGATGTGAACATCACCTTCCCCGTGGAGTGGGAGACCTTCAAGACCGATAAGGCCAGCGTGGTGGGCAACAACGGCAACAAGAGCGCCTACACTGGCTTCCATCCCATCAACTACCGCATCTCGGCCAACTTCATCAAGTGCTATCCCGCCGACAAGGTGGGCAAGATCCGCATCTACGGTTACTCGCCGAAGCAGATTGCCGACGGCATTTCCCAGTCGAGCAAGTCGAAGATCGTGCTGTGGCCCTACTACACCGACGTGACCACCACGGAAGGGGAGGGCGACGACGCGGTTTCCACCACGACCAAGAAGCTGGCCGGTTTCGAGCTGGAGTACACCACCGGCGCCAAAGTGGGCGGCGGCTTGCTGCGCGAGCGCAATGCGAGCGGTTATAGCAACGCGGTTGTCGACAAGGCCACGCTGGAGGCCCACGGCTTCACCGTGGCCAACAATCAGGTGCGCATTCCGCTGCAGGCCAACGGCGACTTCTATCTGACCGAGCAGCAGGTGTACGATTTGGGCATCGAGGTTCCCACGATGTTCCAGATGTACTCCTGGAAGGACATGGCCGAAGACATGGTGGGCACGCTGGACAGCCAGAACGTGTACATCCAGGGCTATACCGACAGCAACTTCGAGACCCAGCGTACTATAAACGTAGAAACATATAATCATTTAGACTCGTTCCGCCAGGCTCCTCTCACGCTGCCTGCCGTGTCCGGCGGCAAGTGGGGCAACGGCGACACTATTCTGAACAACACCGCCGACTCCTACACCCTGCGCCGCGCCGACCGCTCGCTCATCTTCGTCTCGAAGATGTTCTACGATGCGGTCAGCCGCAGCGCCTACGCCGACGTCGACTCCGGCGAAGCGGTAGAGGAAAACAACGACCTGGAGGAGAAGTCCGTTCTTGAGCAGGCCGTGGGCAAGAAGTACGAGGATGGCCCCGACCCCTCCATCGAGGGCGTGCAGTTCTATCGCTACAACGAAGACGATGTGTTCGATGGCTACACCGCCATCGCCGAGTCCGATCTGGAGAACTTCCTGCCGGTAGAGCCCGTTACCCCCGAGCCCGGCGAGGATGGCACCACGCCCGAGCCCGAGCCGGCTCCCGATCCTACGCCGGTGTGGATGAAGGAGTCCGACGGCTCCTACACCAAGGTGTTCCTCACCACGCTCGACGGCGCCATTGCCTATCGTCCGGCGGATGCCGATGAAAGCTCCAACGCCCTGTCTGCTGCTGGCCGCACCTTCTACACCTACGACGAGAATGCCGTGTCCGACGGCTATAGCCCGGTGGATGAGAACGACCTGCTGACCGTGCAGGCCACCGACCTGCTGTTCAAGAAGGTGGGCAACAAGTACTACGAAGCTCGCGTGGAGGCCGATGCCGAGGGCAACAAGACCTACTATCTGCGCTCGGTGACGGGCACTAACGCCAACAAGGAGGAGATCGTTACCTACTACGTGGGCGGCGACCCGTCCAAGTCGGTGACCGTCCTGAAGAAGAACGCCCCGGCCAAGTGGCTGCTGCGTTCCAACGACTACATCATCGAGATGACCGAGGAGTTCAGCGACGAGACCGTGGACGAGAACACCGGTCAGACCATCCCGGCCGTACCCGCGGGCTACGTCATCTCGGTAACCATGAAGAGCGAGGCCACCAACACGGCCAAGGCCGTGGTTTCCGTGGTGGTGTCCAAGGGCGAGACCGTCGTGGTGGACGAAGTGGCCGAGCAGGTGGGCAAGGACAAGAACGACGCCATCAACACCTTGAAGGGCCTGAACTACACCATCACGAAGCTGACCGAGGTGTACAGCGACGATGTGGAGGCTGGCAAGGTCATCTCCGTCACGAAGCTGACCGATCCCACCTATGAGGCCAACGACAACGGCGAGAGCACCCTGAAGGAAAACGGCACCGTGGAGATGGTGGTTTCCAAGGGGCCCGACCCCGATCCGTTCAAGGACATTCGCAAGGAGGGCCTGACCGAGACCGAGGCCCGCGCCGCCCTGGAGGCTTTGGGCTACAACGTGCTGGACACCGATTACCAGTACTCCACCACCTTCAAGGACGGCGAGGTCATCGACATCTTCCACATCAAGGACGGCGTGCTGGCCGATCCCGATGATCCGAACAGCGGTTGGAAGATGGAGGAGGCCGTTCCGGGCACTCCGGCGGTGGAGGGTGTGCTGAAAGATCCCGAGCATCCGGAACTGGGCTGGGAAGTAGAGCCCCAGCCCGAGGTGCCCGGCACCGAGGGCTTCGACGGCCGTCCCCAGGCGCGCCTGCAGGTGTCGAAGGGCAAGAGCCCCTCGGACCAAGAGGTAGAGGATCTGGCCACGGCCTACGCCGGCCAGCCGGTCGAGGAAGTGATCGAGAAGCTGCTGGCCGCCGGCTACACGGTAAACCAGGCCCAGACCGTTGAGAAGAACGACGATATTACCGCCGGCCTGGTCATCAAGGTGGTGCGCGATGGCGACTACTCCGAAGATCCGGAGAACCGCGGCAGCGTCACCCTGGTGGTGTCCGACGGTCCCACCGATGCGAAGATTCGCTCGACGCTGTTCAACAGCCTCATGGGCAAGAGCCCCGATGAGGCCCGCGCGGCCCTGCTCGATGCCGGCTACGAGGTGGACGAGCAGACTGACGAGATCTTCAGCGAGGACAAGAAGAACGAGGACGGCACCGTCACTCCTGGCATCGAGGCCGGCAAGGTGGTGACCATCGGCCTGGTGGTGACCGTCGAGGTAGAAGGGGAGGACGGCACCAAGACCGAGGTGGACCAGGTGCTCACTGGCGACGAGGTGTCCACGGACATCAAACGCGCCCGCATCCTGGTTTCCAAGGGCAAGGACACCGGGGCTACCGGTGGCGACGAGCTGGACGTGCCCGAGCTGGGCGGCGTCACCGAGACGGATATTTACGACCAGATGATCAAGGACGGCAAGATCCTGACGGGCACGCCCTCGGCCACCCGTTTCACCAACTGGTCCAACGGTTCCAACGACTCGCACCACTACGGTCATAACGAGTGTTGGGGCTCCTCGCTCGACGAGACCTCGGGCGACTTGGCCATCGGCTACAAGTCCCAGGGCTCGTTCCTGGTGGACTTCCGTCAGGTGGACACGAACCCCAGCGCTCTGGGCAACATCACCGCCTACGGTAGCAACTCCCGCGGCACGGTGACCACGGCCTACCCCGAGACGGCCTTCTTCATGGAGCAGGGCCTGTCCAACTTCTACGCCAACCGTTGCCAGGGCTGCTACAGCAGCTGGGCCTACTACGATAAGAATATGCGCTGGATCTACGGTGCGCCGAACATCGGCAACGCCACGGATTCCAAGACCAACGCGCCGTGGGCCGCTAACCCGGCCAACAACGGCCACACCAATATCCGCGCCATCGCCCACAACCACAATACGTACTACCATCGTAGCGACTACTGCTACGACTATGCCAACGGCAACCCGCACTTCAATACCGTGGGCTCCTACACCTACAACACCGGTGCCCGCTTGGAGATGGTGCAGACCATCTCCGGCGACGGCTTCGACGCCTACTACGTGAAGATCAAGCAGCAGGCGTTGGCCTATCTGAACAAGGTGACCGTGTACTTCAGCGACGGCCAGTCCATGGAAGTGAACGGCACACAGATTCGCACGGAGTACTACGAGTCGTTGAAGAAGGAGAACAACGGCGGTGTGCCCACCTCGGTGCAGACCGACAACCAGGGCAACTACTACTTCCGCCTGAACCTCATGAAGGTGGTGGACGCCCAGGGCAACCCCGTCGACCTGACGAAGGACCCGAAGGCCGCCTACACCAAGCATGAGCCCGATTTCGGCAACAACGCCGAGTACGCCTATCGCGACACCTTCAACGACTACGCCGAGGGCGTGCCTACCTTCAAGGTGACCAAGATCGTCTACGACGTGACCATCAACCAGGGCACCCTGGACACCAACGGCAACCCGAAGGTGACCGATTACGGCAAGTGGTTCAAGGAGACCAACGGCAGCCAGTACATGGCCCCTGGTTCCGCCGAGTGGAACAAGAACATGTCCTTCGAGGTGACGGGTCGCTTCATCAAGACCGACGACGCCGGCAAGGCTACCTCGGCCAATGCCAACAACACGGTGACCTCGACCACCACCATCAACATGACCATCGGTGGCGATTACTCCGGTGCCGCTGCGGGCGATACCGGCAAGAAGCAGGGTAAGGACAATGTGTACGTGCACAAGGCCGCCCAGCGCTACGACTCGCCGGATCAGCGCGCCGACGGCGCCAACGGCAAGGACGACACGGCCCAGAAGAGCACCAACACCTACAACGTCACCTATGACGAGTACGGTCGCGGCTCCTGGGGCTACAAGATCTTCCATCGCTCCGGCGCCTGCTGCCGTTCCGGCTGGTGCTCCTACCACGGCTATCACCATCACTATCACTATTACATCTTCGACGAGGGCAAGATGCGCCACCTGCGCACCTCTTCGCGCATGATCACCTACGAGAGCCGCAACTACGTGCAGAAGTCCATCGACCGCGATCAGGGCTCGCTGGGCTACGCCGGCAATGCATCCACCTCGGTGAACCATTCCGACCAGCGCATCTTCGCCGACGACGAGGCCTACTTCGTGTCGCTGTACCGTATGCCGGCCGGTTCCGACAACACCTCTTACGGCGATCACGACTACAAGCCCTGGGGCAACTACATCTCCGCTGCCGATCAGATGCGCGTGAGCGACACCCTGCCCACCATCTATCCCGATCAGGACACCGAGTACTACGGCTACCTGGGCATGGGCCTGAAGTTCTTCCGCACCTCGAAGGCCGGCACCACGAACAAGGACAGCCACATCACCTCGATGACGGCTTCCAACGTGTGGGCGCACTTGAACCCGCTGACCAACTACGCCGGCATCGAGCGTCCGGGCGTGGAGGGCCAGTCCGAGTCCACGGGCAACCTGTCCAAGGTGTTCATCACCCTGCATACCACGGGGTGGACGAAGAACGCCAGCTGGAGCGAGGCCAACCGCGCCACTGACAACGGCTGGACGAAGGACACCAGCGCCGGTCGCACTATCCGCATCCGCCAGGACAACATGTACCTGGTGACGCCGGTTACCCTGTCGGCTGCCTACGACAGCGCCTCGGCCAGCCAGGTGTACTACCTGGCCGACGGCTCCCGTGTGAAGACCGCGAAGGCGGGCGATACGGTGTACACCGAGACCATGGTGGACGAGACCTTGACTCCCACCACCGATGCCGAGCAGTCACCGGGCCTGAACTACCTGTTCACCAAGGGCCTCGACAAGAACGGCGACGCCGTGGTGTACTTCAAGCGCGTGAACGCTGCGGGCGAGGCCGTGGACTACACCCCCGATTTCATGGACGCCTCGAACTGGACGAGCGCGCCGGTGTACTCCTACACGAAGAAGCAGGTGGCCGCCGACGGCACGAAGACCTTCGACATCTTCCAGGAGACGGCCCGCGAGACCGACCATGCGCCGCTGACCATCCAGCTGAACGAGGGCGAGTTCGTGACCAGCTACACGCTGGATTTGGGCCCCTACGGCGGCGACGCCGACTCCACGGCCGAGACCGCCCGCGCCTATGACGGCGATGCTGGCTCTGGCCAGCAGACCTCCGACTACGCCGTGCTGGGCCGCCCCTTCATCTACAAGGGCCAGAACAACAAGATCTACCAGGCCGGCTCTACGGATAAGGACCGCAAGTACCAGAGCTACATCGACAACGCCATTTCCACGGCGAAGGTGGACTACAACCACTTCTATACGCCCACGGCCTGGCGCGTGTCCAACGACAAGAACCTGTACTCCTACAATAGCTGGACCATTGCGAACAGCTACCGCAAGGAGTTCAATTCCGTGGGTGCCGGCTATCGCTGGGTGCCCCGCAACTCCGCGGTGGACACTGCCTGGATGGTGGGCTACAAGGTAACCTACGGCTACAGCGCCGGTTTGCAGACCGAGAACAACGGCGCCCTGACCTACAACACTGAGAACCCTGACAACCAGGGCGTGCTGTCCGAGTACTACAACACGGTGACGGTCACCGAGCCCAACACCTATAACTACACGGGCTACTGGCCCAGCACGTCGTATCAGAAGTACACCGACGTGAAGCGCATCTGGGACTACGGCGACGAGACCGTGTATTCCTATGCGGGCGGCGCCCAGCAGTTCAACGACAAGACCGACAACCTGACGCCCACGAAGGCCACCTTCGAGGTGCGCTTCCAGAACCGCAAGGACGCCACCACCCAGAAGCCCGGCGTGTCCAACGCCGTGGGCGACCGTCGCGCGGCGCACCTGAACCGCGTGAAGCTGACCAGCACCTTCGATGAGAACATCGGAACGGCCTCCAAGAAGGTGTTCCGTATGCAGAACGTGTACGTGCCGGCTTTCCTCATTAGCAACGACAAGTGCACCGACCACGCCAAGGGCACTTGCATTCCGTACCAGTACACGGCCTACGTGCAGGACGGCGAGGATTACGTCGTCTACACCGGCGAGCGCAAGCTGGACGGCGACAAGCAGGTGACTCCCGATGGTAAGCAGATCTACCTGCGCATCACCGGCGAGGTGTACACCAAGGACGCCGCGGCCTACATCGAGGCCACGGCTTGCGGCGGCCCCGACGCCGATTGCGCGGGCTGCGTGGAGTGCGACGGCGGCTGGTTCAACGCTACCGACTTTACCTTCACCTATGTGGACGCCGCCGGTGCCGTGCAGACGAAGTCTGTTACCTGGGCCGAGCTGAAGGCCGACGGTCGCGTGAGCGGTCCGTGGAAGATCGATCCGGCTACGGCGAAGATCGTCTACGACGCCAGCGGCATGCCCATGGCCGATCCCGATGGCGACTACGTCATCGACTTCGAGAGCTTCTTCCGCGAGTGTGTGGCGGTGGAGGAGAACACCGGTACGGAGGAAACGCCGAATCTCATTACAACATATAAACATTTAAGCATTACGGAAAATAAGGGTATAAACCCGTTGTCCTTCGGCACCTATCAGGGCGCGGACACCACCAATACGAACACCATCAAGGGCTTCGCCAATCAGAACGAGGTGGACAAAACCTACGCGAAGGCCATCTTCACCTCCCTGTCCATCACCTTTGAGGCTCCGAACGCCAGCCGTCGCTTCGACAACACCATGCTGGACTCCGGCCAGTGGCTGACTCGTAAGAGCCAGCGCGACAAGGGCTCCTACACTGGTGCCGAGGCCAGCAACAACATGGTGAACTACGCCTTCAAGTACGACGGTGTGTTCGCCGATCGTCCGGTGGACCTGTTCCAGTCGGCCAAGGCGGCTACCAACACCCTGACCGAGAACAACGTGCTGACCGAGGGCGACAAGGAGAATGCCGCTAACTGGGATTACGATTCGACGCCTACCTTTGGCAAGCAGGCCAGCCAGTACACGGGCACCGATTCCCGCCATAAGCTGACCGTTGACTTGCGCGCCAAGGATCCGAACACCGAGGGCCTGGTGGCCTACGTGGACGCCACGGCCGCCTATCGCGTGAACCACAAGCTGGGCACTATGAACGTGTCCTACGTGCGCGGCAAGAAGTTGGACACCGCCATCAACCACGGCACGGGCTCCCACAGCTACCAGTCCGGCACCGACGCCTGGGGCAATCCGGTGTACTCCACCACGAGCGCGTACAAGTTGAGCAAGGACACGGTATTCGCCTACGACGCCGACGACCGCTCCATGACCAACATCTTTAGCTACGAGCCCACCAACACCGCCAACGACATTCCCGATGGCGCGCTGTACGCTGGCGACTACGTCGAGTACACGCTGTTCGTGGGCGCCGACAAGACCTCGCTTCTGCCCTTGCAGCATCTAGACGCCCGATTCAAGGTGGGCAAGGGCCAGCGCATCGTGGGCTGGGAAGTGGTGTCCGACAAGAATAAGGACGGCAACACCGTCCAGCTGAACACCGTGGGCAACAACACCCGCACCGGTGTGACCGACGACGACAACAACCTGACCACCGACAACCGCTTCTATGACAACGGCTATGGCGCCAACGCTGCTCGCGTGACCGCTACGCTTTTGGGCGAGCCCACCACGCAGACCGACGCTGAGACCGGCGTGACTTCGGTGGTGGATACGGTGACCATGCGCAACGCGCCGGCCTCCACCGATCTGACGAAGATCGCTCACGACCAGAACGCCTCCGTCACCGAGGGTGTGACCGAAACGAGCCTGGTAGAGGCCGCCAACGGCGAGTACAACGCTTCGAACCGCGCGCTGGTGTTCTCGGTGGGCTCGCTCACCCAGCAGACTCAGCCCGGCGAGGGCGTGTACATCCGCGTCATCACCCAGATGACCGACGAGCTGGAGACGAACGCCGACTACAACAGCACCGACAATCTGGCCTTCAACAACGACGCGGAGAAGCCCTCCTATGCGGCCGATCGCGTGCAGGCCGAGTACACGGTGACGGCGGCTCCGCGCCACGGCTACACCCAGTATCGCGTGGAGCAGTCCGATCGCTTCGGCGAGCGCGACTACAAGACCATGGATGACGAGGGTCTCGACCCCATCGATTACAGCCATCCCACCACGGTGACGGCCAACCTGACCAACCGGGTGCAGTACGGCGCTAAGGTGGAGTCCTTCGTGAAGTTCTACAAGCACGGCAACACCGACGGCAAGGGCACCGGCATCCATGCCGAGATTGCCAACAAGGCCGGCCAGGGCCTGTCGGGCAACTACACGCAGGCCGCCGGCACCACCGACCTTTTGGCCGCTACGGCGGGTCGCGATGAGAACGGCCAGGTTACCTCGCTGCTGAATACGGCTTACAACCCGGACAGCTACAGCAAGACCGCCACGTCCAAGCGTGTGAAATCCGTGGCCGACAACCACCAGAACGATGTGACCATCTCGGCCGCCTATGTGAAGCGCTCCATCACGCGTAACCAGACGGCCAACCAGGACGGCAATCCGCTGCGCGTGACCGTGGGCAACCTGAAGAACCCCACGTTCCATACGAACGACGTGCGCGTGACCGTGCGCTTCACCGAGAACTTCGACGCGAAGAACCAGCGTCCCTACGGCACCCAGGTGTTCGAGGTGTACGGCAACAACATCGCCTACCCGGCGAACCTGCCCGAGAACACCACGATGCCCACGGGCGGCGAAAAGCAGAACACGGCGCTGGACAGCATCGATCCCACCCATAGCTTCGACACCATTCTGGCCGACCGCCAGGCCCAGGCCGAGGCTACGGGCAATACGGCCCATCGCGTGAGCAACGGCCGCAAGAACATCAAGATCGAGTACTACGTCCCGCTGAACTCCGAGGGCTCTATCGCCACGGTGCAGGCCATCAAGGCCGAGGCCGGCTACGACGACGCCGTCGATTTCGTGACCGTCGACAGCGCCGTGGAGGGCGCCACCGATGATGAGGGCAACCCCGTCACCGAGAAGAAGATCGTGGGCGCGTGGCTGACCGAGAACCAGGACGTGAAGGCCCTGACGAAGTACATGGAGACCCGCACGAACCACGTGACCGGCACCATGAACTTGTTCACGGGCTTGGACGACGGCACCGAGCAGCGCGGCGTGTCCGACATCAACCTGTACCGCGAGGCCCAGGCCATGCGCTGGACCTACTATGACATTCCGGCCACTTCCGACGGCTGGAACCCGTTCCAGCTCACCAATGTCACCCTGGACGGCGTGGCCCGCTTCAACGACACCCGTACCCTCACCGCCACCTACAAGGATGTGGCCAACTACTTCGAGGGCACCCTGGCCGTCGACGTGGCCTACAGCCACTTCCACAACGAGACCACCACGCTGGACTTCAAGGGCCCGCTGTACACCGATACCACGCTGAATGCGAACTTCGGTCAGAGCGTTTCCACCAACGTGCAGCACGGCGAATGGCGCGTGCACCAGAACGAGTGGAATGCCACGGGCAAGATCCGCGTGTACCGTCGCATCCCGAACGCCCAGTTCCAAAGCCAGGTGTTCCAGACGCGCGACGAGGCCACCGGTGCCTATAACGAGAACGCCGCCCAGAAGACGGGCTACGTGGCAGGGGAGACCTTCTGGTATCGCGACACCCTGGTGAACACCAAGATGGCCCCCAAGCCCAACTCGGTGAGCTCGAACTGGTCCTACAACGATGCGACCAAGACCTATACCGCCGGCAACCTGGGTCGTCACAGCACCACCACCACGATGTCCATGACCTTCACCGTGTACAACACCACGGTGGTGTCGTGGTACCAGCGCGTGGTGTCCGAGAGCAACTACGACTGGATGTACTGGTCCATTAAGCGCGACGACGGCGCCACCATGTACAGCGAAGACCGCATCATGGGCAACCGTGCCGACAACCGCAGCTACACGCTGGCGGCCGGCACGTACACCATTTCGTTCAGCTATCGCAAGGACGGCTCGGTGAACGCCTCGGGCGAGACCTGCTATGTCCAGAACCTCAACATCGCCAACGCCTCGGGCTCCATGCCCGACGTGTCCGGCGACGACGAGACGCGCGAGATCAAGCAAAACCTGTACATCTCCGGCACCACTGAGGATACGGCGGGCGAGGGCGAGATCTACAACCCGGTGTTCTTCGAGCGCATTCCACTGGACTACCTGAAGCAGGCTGCCGGCTACGCTTACGACAGCGCGGCCGATGTGTCCTCTAAGCTGGGCAGCGACATCACCACCGACTATCTGGAGCGCACCATCGCCCAGAACACGAAGTGGGTCAACCGCTACGGCGACGACGTGACCGCCGAGCGCACCCGCGGCCTGAAGGTGAAAGTTACCCTCATGGGCACCTACGAGGACGAGGCCGACGGCACCACCACGGCTCCCGACTACGGCGGATCCATGAACTATATCTCCACCGAGCAGGGCATCTGCCCCAACGGCGGCATCAACAACCCCTGCACCCTGGGCGGAACCAGCAACTACACGGCGGGCAAGGCCTACAGCGATCTGAACCCGCGCGCCAAGGGCGTGTCGAACACTACTACCTTCGGTCTGTTCAAGGTCGAGTGGGTCGTGGATGACCAGTATAAGGATAGCGAGGGCAACGGTGCTATCGTCGACCCGACTGAGAGCCGTTTCCTGCCCGAGAACGAAATGAATACGGGCTCTAACCTGAGCGACTACGAGAAGAGCCTGCGTCCGGTGGATCGTCCCGACTACACCTCTACATGCATGGAAGTGGGCGATACCCTGTCCATCGCCTTCCCGGTGCGCGCTGCCGAGCAGAATCTGCCCCAGGTGTACAAGAACCTGGACAAGTCGAACACCGTGGCCACCAATGCCGACGGCACGCCGAACACCTCCGGCGCCGAGCCGGCCTACCTGCCGCGTCTGGGCGAGTACTACTTCTCCAGCTACCACCTGCATTGCGGCCACACGGGCTGCGCCGCCGGCAGCTTCTTCGTGAACCCGGGCCCGGGCAAGTCCAACTTCGGCCTGTCCAACGCTGTGCTGGATCCCTTCGCCACGGGCAACGTGGAGACGAACCGCCTCATGACCGAGAACGTGCTGATGGACATGGACTCGCTGCTGCGCGAGTCGGCCTTCAGCGCCGACAAGCCCAAGCACGTGGACACCTACGAGATGTTCGCGAAGGCCTACGCCTTCATTCCGGGCACCGCGAACAATTCCACGGGCACGGGCGGCGCCATCGGCGAGAGCGTGGTGGATACTTCCGGCATCAACCTGAGCACCTACGATCGCGGCACCTCGGGCAAGAACAACCTGTTCATGGACGCCGACGTGATCACCGCCAACAACAAGCAGAAGGTGAGCTACCACCTGACCGGCACCCCCACGGCCACCACCAACACCGTGGCCGAGGCCAAGGCCGGGCTGCCGAACCAGTACAGCTACGTGTCTCAGAACACGGCCTCGACGGGCTACACCCGCGACTACTTCCGCTTCGTTACGGCCAGCCGCATCGCCGACGCCCTGTCGTCGATGACCGGCGGCAACGCTGCGAAGACCCAGGACACGGTGGTGCTGATGAGCGACACGACGGCCGATCAGCTGTCGGCCACGCCGCTGATCTGGTCTCAGACCCGCCTGCATATGCAGAAGGCCTGGCTGGCCACCACCTCCGAGATGGTGAGCGACTTCGACAGCCGTACCGGCGCCGATAACGTCAACGACGACTACCAGGCCGCCCGCAAGTACAGCGGCCCCACGCTGGTGTCCACCAGCGCCTCGGGCAGCCGTGCCAACAACACCTCTTTCAGCCTGGGCGCGGACGTGAACTACACCGACCCGAACAAGGACGTGTACAACAACTACGGCAACAACCTGGCCCAGCATCAGATTCAGCAGGATCCGCAGGTGGAGTACGGTCAGTACGAGGACGCCCTCGAGCTTGGCCAGAGCTACACCAGCCAGCTGACCGCCTATAACTACGGCGACCGCAATCTGGACGGCGTGGAGTTCACCTACATCATGCCGCGCGGTGTGGAGCCCGTGCTGAACGACGACGGCACCGTGAAGGTGGATGCCGAGCTGCTGAAGAGCGTGAACGGCATCTCCAAGGGTGTCGGCAAGTCCGCCAACGACGGCGCGCCCTATGTGGCCGAGACCTACGAGGCCATTCCCGCCGATCTGATCGACGTGGAGATCGTCCAGACGCCCTACGGCACCTATCAGGGCTACGACGCTCCCTCGACCAGCCAGGATCCGGCCACCTACCGTACCGGCAACGTGACGACGGCCGCCAACGATTACTCGCGCAACGTGGACGTGTCCACCTACACCGCCATCAACGGCGCCACGGGCCAGCCCTCTGTGCTGGGCCAGGGTGGTACCGACAAGATGGACGGCGACAAGATCGTGGCCGATCCGGCTCAGATGCGCGGCGAAACCTATACGAAGTCCAGCCAGCCCTGGGTCATCAAGGTGACCGTGAAGCAGGATCTGGGCAAGTGGTTCGGCCGCGCCGTGGACAACGGCGCCAACGGCACCGACCCCGATCCCACTACGATGACGGAGTGCTATGCCAAGGGCGGCTACAAGATGCACGTGAACGTGCGCAGCCGTATCTTCGGCAACAACGAGGACGAGGCCTGGTACGATCGCGTGCTGACCGCGCCGTGGGACGACACCGAGAACATCGACCGCACTCTGGATGCCGCTACGCCCGGCTCGGCTGCTGTGGAAGACGACCCGGCCACCGAGGATGTGGACGAGAGCGCCCCGGCCGTGGCCGACAAGAAGCCGTTCAACGCCAGCGCCTACTACCAGATCTACGATGTGGACGTGTACGAGGGCAATGCTGCCCTGCGCAGCCGCCGTCAGAACGTGCAGCCCTTCGGCATGGACTACACCTGGACCCTTATCGCCAAGGGTCGCCTGGGCGTTCATGCTCCGCTGTACGGCCAGTTCTACGGCTCGCCGAACATGCCCGCCATCAACGGCTACACGGTGCTTAACAACGCCGTGATGACCGATGAGGGGCTGGCGGCCAACGATGCCCAGAAGGCCCTGGCCAAGATGGGCCTGCGCGTGACGGCTACGGGCTACGACTCGAACACCTCGCAGGTGAACTACACCGACGCCCTCAAGGGCGGCAAGACCCTGTACGCCCAGACCGGTTCCCATGCCGTGATGCGCAAGCCGCTGGTGCGCGTGTGGAACACCGTGTCGGAGTACGAGCCCACCGTGGGCAAGACCTCCGATGCCGTGCGTGCCGTGAACGAGACCTACTACGTTGATACCGAAGCCGATCGCCGTCAGATCAACGTGCACGTGGAGAACCGCTACTGGCTGAACGACCAGCCGTTCTACTGGCAGTACAACAACGCCGGCAACGTGCACAACGGCACGACCTACAACTCTAAGTACCACAACAACTACGCGGTGGACGGCGGTCAGAAGGGCTCGCTCACGCTGCCCGTGGTAACCGTGGTGCTGCCCTACGGCGTGGCTCCCTACTCGAAGACCACCGGCCAGCCCTACACTATCTCCGGCGAGAACAAGGGTCTGGCGAACAACACGCTGAACGTGGACGATTGGGATCTGGCCTACACCGTGGGCGCCGATGCCACCAACTACGACAAGCTGAACAACGCCACCCATTACTTCTACCAGTACTTCGAGGCCAAGGACGCCACGTTCGAGGCTCTGGCCGAGGGTGAGTCCACGACGGGTCTCGAGCTGTTCAAGAAGGACGTGGTGGATGGCAAGGATACCTACGTGGCTGTGACCGACGCCGCGCAGGTGCCTGCCGGAACCACCCTGTACAAGAAAACCGCCGAGGCCGTGGAGGCCAAGTACGAGGCTATCCCCGCGGCCGACGTGGCCTCGTTCAAGGGCAGCCTGTTCGTGCAGGCCTCGGCCCAGCCGGGCACGGTGGATGACGACGCTGACGGCTATGTGGCCTACGACGGCGTCGACGCCACCGGCTACACGCAGCTGGACTCCGTGAACGGCAACATGACCCGCGCCTGGAAAGAGGCCAACTGGAACGCCACCTACGCCTTCGAGCCCGTCACCACCGACTCCGGCTCGTCGGAGTGGCGCTACGTGCTGCGCTTTGAGCCCAAGGCCGACGGCTACAACGATCCAAACGATCTGGTCACCCAGATCGTGAACAACGGTATGGACACGTTCAAGTTCAACGTGCTCACCTACGACGAGCCGAAGATGGGCCTGGATCCGTCGTCGATGACCAAGAGCTACGAGAACATCCGCGTGTTCGTTACCTCGAAGGTCGACGGCTACAAGTACCTGACCGACGAGGACATCACCGTGGCCAACGCCAGCGCGGCCAACCGCCTGGAGCAGTCCACGGGCACGGGCACCACCACCGTGGTGAACGCCGGCACGGCCAACCCCTTCACCGTGGGCGCCGAGGCTCAGCTGACTCGCGACAAGAAGCTGACCTGGTTGGCCTTCCGTGCCAACCACACCAACTGGTCCACCATCAACTCCAACACTTATAACAACATTTACAAGTCCACGGGCTGGTATACCGCCGACAAGCGCCTGGATGCCACCGAGTCGACCTACTACACCTACACGGCGCTCTGCAGCTGCGGCCATGAGTTTACGGCCACACCTCATACCGAGGGCTTCATTCCCGCGAAGTTCATCAAGGTGGGCGATTTGGTCACCGGCGCTAACACTGCCGAGAAGCTACGCTACAACTACCTGGTGGGCTTCAACGGCCAGTACACCGAGCGCACCGGCAGTACTCGTAGCAGCCAGTCCCTGGGCGCGGTGGCTCCGGCCGCCCTGCCGCTGGTGGGCACCGACGAGCTGAACCGCGACATGTACGGCGAGTTCCTGACCACGCCGCTTGTCCAGGGCAAGGGCCTCCAGGTGGGCGACTACGACTTCGCCGCCAACGCCTACGGCCTGTCCCGTGCCACCACCAACGCGCTGAACCGCGCCGGCGACACGCTTACCCAGCACACTGAGAACTTCGTGAACCGCGTGACGGGCACGGCCCGTGTCCATGACGATACGGGCGTGTACTCCACGGTGAAGCTGCGCACCAAGGTGCCGACGCTGAACGTGTCTTACGAGGTGGAGGCCAACCCGCTGAACCGTCCGAGCGACACGAACAAGAACTACGGCGACAAGGACGCCCTGGGCGACGCCTTCGTGCCCGGTACCACCACTACCGGCGACGGTGCCGACGAGGGCGCCATCATCAATGTGGACGGCTCGGTCATTCTGGCTCCGCACGTGCAGTGGGTCAACAACGAAATGGTGACCACGCGTATCATGCGCGACACCAACCACAACGACCTCATCACGGTTACCGAGACCCAGAAGGCCAACGGCGACGTGGTCACCGAGATGGTCAGCCGCGATGCCAACAAGGTCATGCAGAGCTATGCCAAGCGCGTGGTGTCGGGTCACACCGTCACGCTGACGCTGAAGTCCTACAAGGAGGGCAAAGTCGACTGGTCGCTGAAGAAGACCTTCAACCTGTCCCAGCTGACCGGCGAGGTGGACCTGACTGAGGCCAACCTCTACGACGGCGATTGCGATGCCGGCGGCAAGCTGGTGCTGACCGAGACCTACAAGCGCACCAAGCGCGTTACCTACGGAACCGTTATCGCGGGCGCGCCGCCCGAGAGCGCTGTGGGCCAGACCTTCTTCACTAAGCGCGAGATCTACATCGAGTGCGACAAGGACTACGACGGCACCGTCTACGTCATCGAGGACGGCAAGTACGTCGAAAAGGACAAGTCCACTATCGATATTGATGAGAACACCAAGTACTACCGTTTGGAGGAAGAGTACGACGAGGTAGCCCACACCGAGGCCGAGCTTGACAAGTTCCTGTCCGGCAAGCAGAAGCTGTACGTGGGCGACGGCGATGCCTTCGTGCCCGTTACCCTGTACAAGAACAAGAAGCAGGAAGAGGCAGAGGTCCATCCCTACAGCTACTTCGACTACAAGCCCGAGGCCGTGCCGGCCGAGAGCGCCGTGGGTGCCACCTTCTACACCCTGGACGATGCCACGGGCCGCTTCAAGACCCTGGCGTTGAACAGCGAGACCGAGCTGGCTCACTATGCCGGTCCCACGGCTCCCACGACTTACGTGAAGCAGCTGATGAACGGCAAGGAAGTGTACGTGGCCGCGAAGCTGGCGGCGCTGCCTTGGGGCGACTTCGACGACTACGCCTTCACCTACGAGGGCGAGACCGAGGTGCATGCCGTGGCCGGTGTGAACTTCTACATCAAGAAGACCGAGCTCGTTCCGAATCCCGATTACATTCCGCCCGATCCCGACAATGACAACAAGGATGACGGCGACGGTGACGGCGATGGTTCTGGCGACGGCTCTGGCGAGGGCGATCAGACCCCGGCGGCCCGCGGCGCCGACGGCGCTGGCGAGGGCGGCGAAGGCGGCGAAGGCGGCGGCGAGGAGCAGCCCGACGTGCCCCAGTACATCGAGCAAGTCACCGAGGTGCCGGTGTCGCTGACCGCGGCCAACATCAAGGACTACCTGAAGAAGTACACGCCCGATGCTCCCACCCTGTACGAGAAGGTGACCGTTGACGGCCAGACCGTCGAGAAGGTGGTCAACCTGTACGAGAAGAACATCGCGCCGCGTCAGCGCTATAGCTACACCGTGGCTGGTTTCGGCCGCATGATCCAGGTGGGCGACAACTACTACGTGCTGACCGAGACAACCCTGGACAAGCTGGGCACCAACGGCAAGCCGTTGACCGACACCACCACCGGCGACAAGGTGAAGGAGACCTTCGGCCAGTACAAGGCTGCCGACAAGGCTCCGGATGCCGCCACTGTCGCCGCCGAGCTCGGCCGCATGGGCGCCGAGGGTGCTGACTTCTACACCTACTACATTCCCGACGGCATTGCCGATGGCAACAAGTCCGGCACCGTGCGCGTGGTGGAGGACGGCGTGGTGGTGGAGAAGTCTGCCAACTACATCAACGACGAGGGTAAGAACGCCTCGGCCTTCACCAAGCTGGACAGCAGCGCCGTGAAGCTGGGCGACTACCTGGAGGCCGAGGCCGACCAGCTGTACGTGAAGATGACCAGCAACGGCACCGACCTGTACGTGCCCGTCGAGCTTATCCGCGTGAAAGAGGAGGAGCCGCCGCGCACGCCCGATGAGTACGAGCTGTTCGAGTTCCGCCGCGACCAGACGGTCAGCGACATCCGTATCTCCACCACCCGTTCGGTGGACTTCAAGATCCCGCTGAAGGATCCCGTGGCCACTGATGAGAACGGTGATCCGTTCATCATCCAGAACCCGTTCTACAGCGTGTCCGGCCGTACTCTGGCTTGGGTGGCCAAGAATGATGAGTACTTCCTGTACAACAACATCAAGTACGATCCGACGTTCCTCGAGCAGTTCGGTATGGACAACAACTGGATCGAGCACGAGAGCCTGTTCGTGCCCTCGACGGAAAAGGATGCTTGGCAGTACAACCAGAACCCCTGGTTCGCCGCCACCATCCTGAACAATGCCGATGCGCTCGACCCGACGGAGTACACCGACATCATCGAGGCTCAGGGCAACCTGAAGCATGCCAAGCTGGTGTACGCGCTGCACCTGCCCAGCCAGGTGACGTTCTACGACGACCGCATGCTTACCGACGACAAGGAGCTGGCGCAGAGGGACAAGAAGAACTACAAATGGATCGGCCAGGATGCCACCTTGGGCTACACCGATGACGACTACGCCTTCTACGTCGAGCGCACCTACAAGGACCGTCATGCCACCACGGCCGACCTGACCAAGGAAGAGTGGGTCGTCGACGCTGAGGGCAAGGAGATCAAGGGCGCTACCGAGGCCGACACTGCCAAGGGCCAGGCCGTCATGAAGGTGGAGCGCCTGACGCCCCAGCAGCTGCTGGACAAGGGCTGGACGGTGAAGGTCACCTATCAGCCGAATTACGGCGACAACTCCTACGCCACCACCGGTTCCATCGCCAGCCGCGGCGCCAAGGATAACGCGCACTACGGCAAGGCCGACAAGGACAACCCGCTCGATACTGTGGCCAGCCGCAACCTTATCAACGACGTGCTCTCCGGCTCGACCGAGGAGAACCAGGGTGTGGGCTCCTACACCACCCAGAAGGCCCATGGCCACGACCAAGAAGTAGTGGTTTTCGAGATTGCCGCGCCCGACGATGCCACCGACTCCGAGTTCGCCGAGTTCGACAGCTTGCTGAACGCCTACTATGCCGGTGCTCACGCCGACGGCTACCTGGGCTACGGCGATTCCATGACCTTGAAGGTGAAGACGCGCCTGGACAACCTGGGCGACGAGGACACCGCCATGGACGAGAGCCTCTACAACGACGGCGAGCTGGTCAGCTACAAGGAGCAGATGGCCGCCATCAACGCCTGGGACGGCGATGAGTCGCAGGTGTACGCCACGGCCCACGAGACGAAGCTGAACTGGCTGTCCGATGACCCGAACGACGCCGCCTGGGATCACATCTACGACGGCACCGGCGAGGGTCTGACTCCGGGCGCCAATACCGGCTTCGGCAAGGATGAGAACGGCGACCTCAAGGAAGACGACGTGAAGCCCGGCGCTTCGGCCTCGAAGCCGAAGATGGAGGACATCGCCAAGACCCTCATCGGTACCTCATTCCACGGCCAGTCGGTTAACCGCTTCTATCGCGCCGGCGAGAAGGCCGAGGACCATCAGTACCAGAACCTGAACTACGACCGCGATAAGGACCTGGACGACCTGTACGTCACGGCCACCTCGGGCACGTTCCGCATCCGCAAGCCTTCGGTCAGCGTTCGCGCCGACACCGAGAAGCTGCGCAGCCTGATCTACAACGCCGACATGAACGTGTACACCGGCCAGGACGTGCAGCTGAAGGGCTCCAACAACTTCTACGTCACCCAGGCCATCAACACCGGTGGTGCCGTGAATACCTTCATGGTGGACTGGCAGGTGCCCTTCTGGGCCACGTCCGGAGTGAACGCGGGCGACAACGCCATGACCGTGCACAACGCTCCCTTCGAGTCGAAGGAGTACGCGCTCGGCCGTATTCGCTCGTCGTTCCAGAGCGTGTCCACTGGCGTGTGGGAGGTGCCTGGCAGCGAGTACACCACCAGCTACACCTACAAGGGCCAGCCCATTTCGCTCACGAACGGCACCTACACCACCGATATTCCGAAGGTGGACGAGGAGACCGGCGACATCGTCGTTGACGACGAGGGCAATACCGTCATGGTACCCATGACCTTCCACCCCGACGCCACGGGCAACATGGTGGATGAGAACGGCGTGGTGGACCTCGACTTCGCCGTGAAGCGCACCGGCACTAACAAGGCTGCCGAGACGGAGACCCAGCTGCGCCTGTTCATGTTCGCCCGCGTGGTGTCCGTGGATCGCAACGAGGCCGTCAGCGCCTACAACGAGCAGAACGGCCCGTTGTACAACGACCATGAGAACTTCGCCCTGGCTGGCTCCGACGCCGACCGCGACTACTGGTACGGCGAGGACGATCTGAACGAGATCGGCGACTCCACCGACGGCAACACGGCGGTGCAGCAGCGCTGGGTGCAGATCGGCGATGTGAACGGCTACGCTATCTCCGACAAGCGCAACGAGACCATCGACGACTCGTTCCTGGACGACTATCCGGGCTGCGAGGTGCGCCAGATCCGCTGGGTCATCAAGGCTGTGCCGGCGAGCAACCCGCGCGTGGATGACGACACCCTGTCCACCAAGGTGGCTGTGCCCCACGGCTTCCGCCTGGACGTGGACGCGGTGGCCGATTCCGACAAGAAGCTCTATGACACCAACGACAAGGAAATTCCCACCCAGGGCAAGCAGGAGGCCGACGACTTCGACCCGCTGCGCCTGAATGTGGGCTGGGGCTACCGCACCAACGATGCCGGCAAGGTGCAGATCCTCGACGCCGCCGGCAACTACTATCCGAACACGACGGTGTCCATGCAGCCGGGCGTCACCAACGCCGCGCCGATGATCCAGTTCTCGACGTCGCTGGTGAACACGCCGGCCGTGGGCCAGGGTTCGCTGGCTGGCGCTCCTGAGGCGCCGCCCACCGAGGTGGACCCCGACGTGCACGTGAACCACTTCGTGTCCGCCACGCCGCGCTACGACGACACCAAGTACGTGGAGACCGAGCGCAGCCGCGCCGGCTTCATCCGTACGCCCGAGAGTCCCGTACTGGCGCTGGAGATCATCCAGGGCTACTACGCCGGCTCCAACAACAACGGCTACAAGTGGGTCACCGGTGCCTCCACCATCGACAAGGGCTCGTCGCGCATGATGCGCTACAAGATCATCCTGTCGAACCTGTCCGACAAGCAGATGAAGGCCCTGGGATTCAAGGGCTACGATCAGGACTACTGCGCCAATCCGCAGATCTCCCAGATCCTGCCCTTCATCGAGGGCTTCGGCGCCTCGGTGGATATGGACGACACCAAGCTGAACTACGTCCCGTACCAGCAGATTCTGGACGACTGGAATCTGCCGGAGGGCGAGAAGAAGAAGTACGACTGGTTTGACTGGGGCTACGAGTCCCAGGCCGCGGGCAAGAAGGGCCATCCGAATCTGGACGGCAAGACGCCCATGTGGACTTACTACGTGGCGGAGATGACCGACTACCTGGAGGTGGCCGATCCCCTTCTCCAGCAGATCTCTTCCACACCGCGCATGAACCAGCCCTCCATCGGCAGTGCCTTCAACATGGCCGATAAGGCGGCCAGCGTCGAAGCGGGCTCGAACTACAACCGTAAGATGATGAACTGGCGCTTTACCGGCGAGCAGACCACTAAGGACAAGGAGGACGAGAGCGGCAACATCATCCAGGTGACCGAAACCGACCGCGGCATCCTCGATCCGGGTCAGGGCATCGTCATCGAGCTGATCATGCCCATTCAGAAGGAATCCTCCGACATGCTGTTCGAGGACCTGCTGACTACCGCCGGCTATGGCTACAAGCCGGGCAACTTCAAGCCCTACACGCCCAGCAACACCGACAACGACGGCTCTACCCGCGGCCTGGTGTCCGACACCCGCGACGTGAACTTGGACGGCCAGACCAGCCAGTCCATGGTCATGATGCAGCTGAAAGCCCTGGAGTTCACTGAGGACGCCAACGTGTCCTCCACCAAGACCACCACCTCTCAGATGGAGAACTTGGTGACCGAGCTGACCGGCGGCGCCGCCCCGGTTCCCGAGGGTACGCAGTACAGCTACTACGCAAGCACGGTTAACCCCGAGCGCGATGACACGAAGGCGCGTCTGTACTCGAACAACGTCATCTACGACATCCTGCCCTTCGAGGGCGATACCGAGATCCACAACGGCGAGTCGCCCACCCAGCCGAACTACCGTAACTCGCAGTGGGCCGGCTGGCTGAAGGATCTGGACTCCATCAAGGTGAAGCGCTTCAGCTCCGCTGACAAGAATATGCCGGCCGATGGCCAGGAGCTGCGTGACGGCTCCGAGGTGAACATCTGGGTCGGCCCCTACGAGAAGGACAGCACGGGCAAGATCAAGCTGGCCGACGTGGACAAGCTGCTGTGGACCTACAAGTTCATGGAGTGGACCGAGCTGGGCGAGAACTACCCGGAGGATCCCGAGGACGTCATCGAGCACGAGAACTACCGTTTCGAGGAGTTCCAGAGCGTGCAGTACGGCCGTGCCGACGACAACGGAGACATCGTGCAGTCCGAGGACTCGGTGAAGCGCGGCTACAAGCTGATCAAGCTCTCCGAGCTGAAGGACTACGTGAAGCTGTATCCCGAAGAGGAAGAGGAGCTGACTCGCGGTCTGCGCGCCATCTGGGCTCAGCCCAAGGCCGAGGACTACGTGCGCGAGCGCGGCTACCTGCGCCTGGTCTACGACTTGAAGGCGCCGCTCAACCTGCCCAAGTTCGTGGGTACCAAGACCGGCGATCCGAACGTGGACCTGTTCACCTCTGTGGACAAGAACACCTACGACTCCATGAACGATGCGGAGAAGGCTGAGCATGACAAGAAGCTGGCCCGTGCCAACGAGATGCGCTCCGTTATCCAGTGGAACAGCTTCCTGGATCGCGTGAACCAGACCGACTCCAACGACTTCAGCTCGTGGTACTTCGAGGAGAACGTGAAGGCCGGCGCCTTCATCGATGCCCCGGACAACCGCGGCTACATCGGCGACTATGTGTGGCTCGATCCCGACTGGTCCGGCACCTCCGAGGACGACACCTTGAGCGCTGACGGCAAGAAGCTGCAGACGGTGGACGGCAAGCTGGTGGACGAGGACGGCAACCCGGCCACGAGCGCCTACCAGGAATCCCTCAACGGCCGCAAGCTGCTGCGCGGTGTGGATGCCGAGGGCAACCGCTTCGACAACTCGGTGTACACCGACAAGAACGGCCGCACTCAGAACCGCTTGACCGACCTGGACTACGACCTTGAGGCCGACGATCCGGGTATCAACGGCGTGAAGGTGGAGCTGCTGAACGAGTACGGCGTCCCCGTGAACCGTGACGGCGAGGCCACGCGCCTGATGAACAACCAGTCCACGGGCTGGCAGGACCGCTGGGTCGTGTGCAACGCCCGTACCGGCGAGCCCGAGCGCGACTTCCTTGGCAACCTCATCAACGCCGACTCTGGCGCGCCCTACACGTTCACCACGGAAACCGACTACTACGGCAACCCCGGCTACTACATCTTCTCCGACCTGGAGCCCGGTCGCTATCGCCTGCGCTTCACCTTCCCGGAGGAGTACTACAACTACTCGCCCACGCAGAAGTCCATCGGCCAGGCCGACCTGTACGCCAATGCCGATGACAAGGACCTGACCGTCGAGCGCATCGAGGCCGATCACGCCAATGGCGTCGACGCGGCCCTGGTGGTTACCACGAGCACCATCAATGTGGAGCCTGTGGCCTACGACCAGTCGAAGGTGGGCGTGGACCAGCGCCGTGCCGATGCGGTGCACGCGGCCTACGACCAGAAGATGACCTCCATGAAGCTGGGCATCGCCCAGGGTGTCACCTTCGAGGGCGTTACCTACCGCGACGACATTCTGGCTGACGGCACTCCCGAGGAGGACATCCAGATCAACTCGCTGCTGGATTCCGTGGGCGTGGGCACTGGCGACACGGAGAGCCAGATGCAGGGTGCTACGGCCACGCCGGAGAAGCGCCTCGAGGGCATCCGCGTGAACGTTTACGAGTACAACAACGGCTCCATCTCCTCGAGCCTGGCCACCGACGCCGACGGCGACGCGGCCACCCTGGTGACCGACGAGACCGGCTTCTTCCGCTTCCGTTTGAAGGCCGGCAAGACCTATATCATCAAGACCTCCGAGACCGTGGCCAACCGCCTGATCAAGCCCACGCTGAACACGTGGACCTCGGATGCCCTGAAGTACCAGAAGGACGGCTTCTACTACAACGACTCCTACGTGCTGGTGGCCGACAACGACCTGCGCTACGTGTCCGGCTCGGCCCGTACCTACCCGCTGACGGCCACGCTGCCGCTGGACGAGGAAGGCAAGGTAATCTACGAGGATCCGGCCAACAAATGGAAGGGCTACGAGCGCCAGGATAAGCTGGCCCTGGGCTACGTCGACGGCACCAAGGGCTACCTGGGCAACAATGTGTGGAACGATGCCAACTACGACGGCGTCCAGCAGGACGACGAGGCCGGCATCGGCCAGGGCCCCGAGAACGGCGGCGTGAAGGTGAAGCTGGAGACGTGGTACTACGCTCCGGTGGAGTCCACGGTGAAATATGTGCAGAAGACGGTGGACGGCCAGCCCCAGTGGAAGATGACCGCCGACGGCAAGTACCCGGTGGAGGACGAGAACGGTAACAAGACCCCCATCATGGAGTGGGTCATGGAGGATTCCGCCGAGTGGGCCTGGCAGCTGTATCCTGGCGATGAGCTGCGTGAGGCCTACACGGGCGATGCCGCCGCTGCGGGCACCTACCTGTTCCGCGACGTGTCCACCTACGTGGTCGATCCGCGCGACACCCGCAACGTGGGCGACGACTACAAGACCAAGCGTCTGGCGGGCTACCGTCTGCGCATCGACCAGGACGACCTGAACGCCCTGGATGAGGACTACGCCATTACCGTGCGCAATGCTTTCAGCACTGACAACGAGGGCAACCTCGGCCAGTCCATCGACTCCGATTCCGATGTGATGACCAAGCCGAAGAAGACGGCAGTGCTGCGTCAGGCCAACGGCACCACTACGAAGTACGCCGACGGCAATGAGTACTACTATCAGGACGAGGACGGCTCCTATAAGCTGGTCACGGCCAGTACGCCCGAGGGCACCCGCTACGTGAAGGTTCACGACGCCGACAAGAACCGCGACCTGTACGTCGAGGCGCGCGATATTCCCGTGTCCAATGTGGCCACCGATATCGACAACCAGCCGCTGGTATACCAGAACCCCGACGGTACCAACACCTCGGTCAAGCTGAACGAGAACGGCAAGCCCATGACCGATGGCACGGGCAACTACGTATACGGCGGCGACGAGGCCTCGACGCTGACCTACTACCTGAACGAGCCGGGCTCCCAGCACGAGCCGGGCAGCTTCCGTAACGAGTTCATCGTGCTTGCCTCTATCGGCCAGCAGACGGCCTCCGGCAAGCTGGTCGACGGCTCCGGCGAGGATCTGAAGCCCTTCACCGAGGTAACCGAGCACACGCCGGTAGAGATCACTTACACCACCACCTATCGCAACGAGACCGATCGCGCTCAGACCATCAGCGTGAACGACCCCTATCCCACGGGCGACAACGTGAAGGTGGGCGCTACCACCTGCAGCCTGAGCGGCGTGGCCGTGAACAAGAACGGCGCGGACGGCGACGGCAACCCGCAGGTGCAGTTCACCGGCATCAAGCTGAACGCCGGCGAGTCGGTGACGGTTTCGGTGACTTACACCTTCGAGACCGTGAAGACCGTGGTGCACGTCGTTACTATCGGCGGCGGCGAGGACGGTGAGATCGAGACGAACACCGTGGCGCACAAGGTCAAGCGTGACCTGGATGCCCTGAAGCCGGTCATGCCGCTGTTCCAGGCGGGCATGCTGTCCGATTCGAACCGCTTCAAGTACGACGACAACATGAACCCGATCGAGACCATCGAGCCGAGCCGCGTGGTGGGCAACTACGTGAAGGCAGACTCGGGTGCGCAGAAGACCTTCGCCCAGGCCGTGAAGGACATCAAGGCTGACGGCCTGACCGTGGGCCGCATCACCTTCGACGCCACGCCGGGGTACCTGCCTGGCACCGTGGTGAGCCAGATGCCCAACCCCGGCCTGAAGAAGCATGACAACGCGCCGGTGAACCTGGTCATCGCCGGTTCGGCGGATAGCATTGGCGGTGCCACCTACGATGCCTACGACAATATGCTCACTTTGGGCACCGTGGACGGCGTGGCTCTGCCCGTGAACCGTTACGAGGACACCGATGCGGCCGAGACGGCGCTGAACGACCTGTGGAACCAGGTAACCAGCTTGAACCGCCTGATTCCCAAGCAGCCGTCGCTGCCGCCCGTGCCCATCAACAGCAAGGCCGAGGAAGAGGCGCTGAATGCCATCGATCCGAACGCGGGCAACCTGAACCTGCAGATTCCGCGTGTGTACGGCCCGAACCATGAGAAGTACAGCAAGGAAAACTACATCGACAAGATCACTGTTCAGGATCCTGACAACATCACCGAGCTCGAGTGGGAGGCCGCCGAGGCCAAGGGCATGCAGGCCTGGGCCTCCGATTGGGCCGATTTCCTGGCCAAGTGGGGACCGATTCTGGGCTTCTGCTACTACGACGTGAACGAGGAGCTGGTGGCCATCCAGACCAACTCCGAGCAGACGAACCATTACGTGCAGCCTTACAACGCCAAGGGCATCATCATGTCCGCCGATAGCGAGATCAACTCGTACCTCACCTACGAGGCAGCCTACAAGGGCGACAAGGACTTCGAGTACACTCTGAACGAGGCCGATCCCGAGGTGGCCGGCAGCAAGACGCGCAAGGCCACGCTGCCCGACTTCCCCGGCTACGACGCCATTTACAAGAAGCTGAAGACGGACTACGATGCCGCTTTGGCGCGCTACAACGCGGCCAAGGCCATCTACGACACGCTGAACGACGAGTACAACTCCTATAAGGCCAAGATGCGCATCTACCTGGCCGAGAAGCTCGAGTACGAGTCTGAGGAAGACTACGGCTCCGGCAAGATGCTGTTCACGGACGATGAGGCCCAGACTGTCAACCCCACGGTGTACGACCTGGGCGACGCGGCCCGTCTGTACAACTGGGACGCTGGCCTGGTGCCGGTGCCGCGCTCCAGCATCACCGGTAAGGTGTGGGACGACTCGTTCTACGAGACCAATGCCAATACCGACGATGCCGCAGCCCGCGACAAGGCTTACAACGGCATTCAGGACGACGGCGAGCCCGGTCTGGCCGATCAGGAGGTGTACCTGACCCAGTGGTACTACCTGCCCTTCGCCAATTTGAACGGCAACGAGACCGCCGAGGAAGGCGACGAGGAAGCCGAGACTCCGACGGCCGAGGACTTCCTGTTCCAGACGAAGGATCTGGCCTCGATGGACGCCGACGAGCTGAAGGCCTGTGCGCTGGAGGCCGGCGTGCCCGAGGACGCCGTTGAGGCTGGCCAGTACGAGGCCGCCGCTGACGGCTCCGGCTTCTGGGTGCGCAACCTGCAGTTCGGCAAGGATAAGCTGACGAGCCACACCACCGTGGAGCAGGTGACCGACGAGGACGGCAACCCCGTGGTGGACCCGGAGACCGGCTCCTTCGCCGAGAAGAAGACCGTCACGCCGCGCTCCACCGACGCGTGGAATGTGGAAGGGGAGGACGGCGTCATCGCCGTGAAGACTTCCGACGTGCGCCACTATCAGGAGACGGTCACCGAGGGCATGGGCGACGACGCTCACGACGTGGTCTACGACCGCGTGGACGAGTCGACCCGCGGCGTGTACACCTTCGACAACCTGCCCGCTGCCTACACCAGCGCCGACGGCAGCCATTACCTGGCCAGCTATCGCGTTGAAGTGGGCGACCTGAAGCTGACGTCCTTTGATGAGGACTCCACGGCTGATGACGAGAAGTGGCTGCTCACTCGTTACCACAAGACGCTCGATACCGTGGACCCCGCCGATCCGCTGGCTTCCTACGACGTGGACTCCGACGCTACCAGCGAGGTTCCGGCTCATGGCGGTGGCGTGGCCATCACTGCTCAGGACACCGTGGTCACCTTGGACGGCACGGCCCATGACGGCGTGCGCGCCCATACCGGTCACATTATCCTGGCGGACAAGGCCAAGAACACGAAGTACAGCAACATCGATAAGACCACTACGGCCATCGACCTGCAGGCCTCGAAGGTGACGGTGCCCCTGGCCGACATCATTGAGAAGACCGTCGAGGGCGACGGCGCGGTCGAGGGCGATTTGCTGGTGCCCACCGATCGCTACATTACCTACGACTGGCTGACCTACAAGCCGCTGCTCGACGAAGAGGGCAACGAGGTGATCGATCCGACCACTAAGATGCCCGTGCGCCAGGTGCAGGGCGGCGATGCCGGCGAGATCAAGCCGCCGACGCAGCGCATTTCCGGCGTGGTGTTCAATGATGTGGACAACGACGGCCTGAACGGCACCGTTGCCGCGGGCGAGACTGACACCGTGGTCGATCAGCCGGTGGCCGGTGCCCAGCTGACGCTCGAGCGCTACTACACCCTGGCTGAGGGCACCGAGGCCGACGATGCTGCGGTGGTGGGCAACGGCTGGCACGCCGATCCCACTTGGGCCACGGCCGAGGCCGTCGAGGCCTACGAGACCGATCCCACCGTGGGGCTGCCCGGCGACAACCACTACGGCTCCTATGAGGCCGAGGCCGACGAGGAGGCCATGTACTACCGTTACGTGACCAACCCCAACGGTGAGGGCGGTTCGTACGTGGCCATGACTCAGGACGATTTGGAGGCGCTGTTCGCCGGCGGCAATACGAGCGCCGAGGCCTTCGAACAGATCGAGGCTCCCGGCCCCGGCACCAACGGCAAGTACGAGCCGCTCGAGCTGGTGAAGTACGCCGACGGCACCATCTGCCCGCGCATCGAGACTGTTACCTACTACGAGAAGGTGGCCGGCACCGACGGCGCCGCCGATAGCTACCGCGCCCTGTCCGAGGCCGAGTTGCAGGCGAAGTTCAGCGCCGAGGTGGCCGAGGTTTCGGCCTGGGCCAAGAAGAACCCCGCTGCCGACGATGCCGATGCGGAGTACGAGCCCGTGCTGCTGGTGCGCAACGCCATGGGCATCGCGGTGCCGAAGACCTCGGAGGTCGAGGGCACCCACAATGCGCTCACCCTGGCCGATGGCTCCTATGAGTTCACGAACTTGAAGAGCCAGGGCTGGCTGTCCTTCGACGAGGACGGCAACGTGGTGGCCGACGGCACCGAGGGCGCTACGGCGAAGCTCGTGGTGTTCGGCTACCGTGTGCGCCTGACCGAGGCCGACTGGTGGAACCGCTACTGGGGCACGGCCAAGTACCTGCAGGGCGCCAGCTATGTGCCGGAGTCCGACGACTACCTGGCCGACTCCGATCTGGTGCATCGCGACGGCTACCTGATGAGCGGTACGGCCGAGGGCACCGACGCCGAGGGCAATACCGTGGCCGACTCCATGGAGTACACGGTGCTGCTGAATGTGGAGACCGCCGATACGCCGTCCGCCAACAAGCGCAAGGCCGGCAACCCCGACAACCCGAACCAGAACTCTCAGGACCGCTACGGCACTAATGATCGCTACGGCGAGAATGCTGTGGCCACCGTGCTGACCACCAACGCTGCCCGCGAGCTGGCCAACGCCGCCGCTGGCATGGGCGTGGCCACGCAGGACGACGGCGAGGGCGCCGACGACGCGCTGGACACCAGCTTCCATCCGGTGCTCACCTACGACCTGGCCCGCGGCGCCGACCGCGCCGGCAACGACGCCGGCCTGCGCGAGCCCGTGCAGCAGAAGATCGCCGGTCGTGTGTTCCAGGACGCCGACTACGACGGCACCCTGAACCATACGCCCACGGCGAATGAGACCGAGGGCGAAGAGGCTGCGCCGGCGGTTACCACCGATCGGGGCATGGCTGGCAAGCGCGTCATCCTGAAGCAGTGGTACTTCAAGCCCGTTACCGAGACCGTTACCGAAGAAGTGGACGGCGTCGAGACCGAGGTGGAGAAAACTGCCTGGAAGTGGGTGCAGAACAAGAACTTCGGCAACGATGCCTACACGGTGGCCGAGAACCTGGTTACCTACGAGAGCAAGACCGTGACCAATGCCGACGGCACCACGTCCGAGGTATCGGTGGTGAAGGAGTCCGAGAATGCGGCCTATGCCGACGGCCTGACCACCATCATCCCGAACGCCACCTACGTGGAGGGCGAGGGCGTGTCCGTGCTGACCGATGCCGACAGCTTCGGCGACGATGATACGCAGCTCACCGTGGCCGGCGACTACCTGTTCGATCGTCTGCCCGCTCGCTACGTGGAGGCCCGTGTGGCCGGCACGCCGGGCGTGGAGGGCGACGAGGACGAGGGTATCGAGGAGGTGCCCGCTGTCCCCGGCACGCTGGATGCGCCGGCTGAGGAATGGCTGGCCGGCTACACCGTCGAGGTGCTGGGCGGTGCCGTGGACACCACGAACACCGAGGCCATCCCCGGCCTGCCCGCCACGCTGCTGCAGACCGACGACGTGGACGACAAGCAGAATTCCAAGGCCATCAGCGCCCTGGCGGCCCAGGCCGACGAGCAGAACTTCGCCGACTACACCGACGGCAACTACCCGGTGCGCATGAACGAGCTGACGGTCCAGACCACCGACGGCGCGGGCACCACCGTGAAGGCCACCATGGACGGCAAGATCATTCTGGCCGCCCAGGCTTCGGCCCAGGCCGCCGCCGAGGGCGCCGAGGCCACGCGCAACGCCGCCACGGGCACCCGTGCCACGGCGGCCACCGAGGCTGCCCGCGGCACCCAGCCCCAGTACTACGTGAACCAGACCCGCAAGGCTCAGGCCGCTGAGGACGACGAGTACCTGGCCGCCGGCTCCGCTGCCTCCGCCACGGTGGCTCCCACCGATGCCGAAGGCAACCCGGCCGACCAGACGGTCATCTACGACTGGTCCTGCGGCCGCGACGAGCTGCGCATGCATGCGGGCTTCGGCGAGTACGGCTTCACCACCATCTCCGGCAAGCTGTGGCAGGACCAGAACTTCGACGGCATCCTGAATCCCGGCGAGACGGTCATCCCGTCCGGCAAGCTGGCCATCACCCAGTGGTTCTACGTCACCGACGAGAAGCTCATCGCTGCCTTCAAGGCCGACGAGGACAACTTCGAGGTGGACGAGATCACCAACACGCTGAGCCGCGAGGCCGATGGCACGCCGAAGGACACCGAGGCCGGTGCCTGGGTGCGCGTGAAGAACGCCGGCACCGAGGGCGCCCGCTCCACCTTCACCCGTCCCGAGGCCCTGACCGACCCGACCACGGGCGTGTACAAGTTCGAGAAGCTGCCGAGCTACGTGTACCTGGCCGGCGACGTAACCGAGGCCGGCACCGACGAGGAAGGGGAGGAGACCGCCGCCGCCAACACCCTGCGCGTGCTGCAGCCCAATGACACCGACCTCACCGAGATGCTCGAGGCCAACGAGGTGGCCCTGGACAAGCTGTTCATGACCGCCTACCGCATCACCTTGTCCGAGGTGGCGCCGAACTACGCGCTGACTACCTTGCATGTGGGCGTGAACATCGGCGACAAGACCTTGGGAGACCTGTCCACCATCACCCAGAACGGCGCGGCCCTGGAGGATTCCGACTCCGACGCCTTCCGTCCGAACCCCAACGGTGACCGTGTCATCCAGGTGGTGGAGGAGTACTTCGACAACTCCTTCGACGGCGAGAACACCTTTGAGGAGTACGAGGAGAACACCCAGCACAAGTACGGTGACGACGACCGTGCCCAGGCCGTGGAAGACGCCACGCCGAACGTCAACGGCACCGGCACCGTGCAGAAGAGCCTGTGGCGCACCGACGGCTACGTCATCGTGGCCGCCCGCGGCGCCGACGGCAACCACTACCTGACCGCCGGCGAGAACGGCGCTGTGAACCATGACGCCGCCAGCTACCAGTACGAGCAGGTCTACAACGGCGTGCGCTATGACGTGCCGCGCCCGATGTTCGCCCAGCGCGGCGGCCAGGTGGGCCTCGTGAAGATTCCGCGCACGAGCCTGACCGGCCGCATCTGGGACGACACCGGCGTGAAGAACGCCGACGGCACCTACGACTACGCCACGGGCTACAACGGCGTGCAGGACGAGGGCGAGGCCGGCATCCCCGGTCAGACCGTCTACCTGACCCAGTGGTACTGGAAGCCCAAGGCCATGACCGCCAACGCCCAGTCCGGCGAGGGCGAGTGGGTGCGCAACGAGCTGTTCGGCGCCGACACCTACACCTCTAACAAGTACAGCAAGGCCGAGGGCGAGGCCGACGCCGCCATCATCTACGACGGCAACGCCAAGGCCGAGGGCGAGACCCACGGCGCGCCGCTGACCGCAGTGGAGGGCAAGAACGGCGTGCTGTCGGTGCAGACCAACGAGGACGGCCAGTGGCTGGTGGAGAACCTGCCCACGGTGTACGTAAGCGACGACGATCAGTACTACCTGGCCTCCTACCGCGTGGAGTTGGCCGACCTGTACCGCGAGGCCTCCAACGCCGCCGACGGCACGGTGAACCAGTGGGTGCTCACCCGCTACCACCACGACGGCGTGGACGCCGACGACGCCAACCGCGCCACCGTCAACGGCTCGGCTTCCGTGGTGTCCGACTCCGACGTGGCCCTGACCAACCGCTTCGGCGTGGCCGGCGGCATGATCATCGCCAGCCGCAACAGCGCCGACACCACGGGTATCGCCTCCGACGGTGCCGGCGTGGACGGCGCCGCCACGGCCCGCACCACCCGCAGCCACGACGGCCAGATCATCCTGGCCCAGGTGGCAACCGACGAGAACAACAAGAACGCCAACGTGACCCTGCCCGCTAGCGACGGCATGGGCACCGAGGAGGAGACCTACGACTGGATCGCCGATCCGGATACCACCGACGAAGGCGTGGCTGTGCCCGTGGAGGCCGGCGACGTGGGCCAGGTGGAGGCTCCGCGCCAGTCCATCTCCGGTTTCCTGTGGAACGACACCGACAACGACGGCATCTACGACGGCCCGACCGACGAGGTTACCGACGAGAACGGCGTGACCACGGCCGCCTTCGCCGGCGAGCCTCTGGAGGCCGGCCGCACGGTGGCCCTCGAGCGCTGGACCATCACCGCCGAGCAGACCGCCGACGGCTCCTTCGCCGTGGCCGAGGATGCCCAGTGGACCCGCGACGCCGACTGGGCCGACAACTGGGCGGCCTACGACGCCGACCCGACCGTGGGCCTGCAGAAGACCGTGAACGGCGCTAACGTGAATGCTCAGCGCACCACCGTTACTGACGAAAACGGCGCCTATAGCTTCGGCGAGCTGCCGAGCCACCTGTTCGTGCCCGGCACCACCACCGAGGTGGAGAAGGAAGTGGAGCAGCAGGCCACCGACGAAGAGGGCAACCCGCTCTTCGACACCGAGGGCAACCCGGTGATGGAGACGGTCACCGTGACCGAAACCACCACCGAGGGTGCGAAGATCGTGCTCTACGGCTACCGCGTGCGCGTCATCGACGTTCCCTTCTGGGAGCGCACCATCGGCGCAGCCAAGTACCGCCAGGGCGATGACTTCACCGTCGATTCCGACCTCATCTACGCGAACGGCTACCTGAACGCCGAGGGTGAGTACGACGTGCTGCTGAACGTGGTGACCGCCGAGTCGCCGCGCACCAACCACCTGGTGGCCCCGCAGTCGCTGAACGCCAACCAGAACACGCTCGACCGCTACGCCGCCGACCAGCTGGCCGCGAATGCCGAGGCGGAGGTGGCCGAGCCTGCGGCGGTGACGGGCCGCAACGGCGAGAACCTGGGCACCGTCACGGACGGCTCCGGCTACACCGTGGCCGAGAACGGCCGCTTCACCTACGACCTGGGCCTGGGCGCCGACCGTCGCTTCAGCGACGCCGGCCTGCGCACGCCCGTGGCCAGCAAGATCGCCGGCGTGGTGTTCAACGACACCGACTACGACGGCACCCTGAACCGCACCGCGGTTGAGGGCGAGGGCGACGACGCGACCACCACGGTCACCCGCGAGCCCGGTTACGCCGGCAAGAAGGTCATCCTGAAGCAGTGGTACTACAACAACGACACCAAGGAATGGACGCTGAACGCTGACTTCGGCAACGACTACTACACCAAGGCCGAGAACGGCGCTTCCGTGACCACCACGGCGCCGGCCGATCAGCTGTTCACCCTGCCGAAGGCCACCTACGACGTGAACCGCAAGGGCGTGTGGACCCTCACCGAGGCCGACGGCTCCTACGAGTTCGCCAACCTGCCCACCCGCTACACCGTGGTGCGTCAGAACGAGGAGGGTGTGCTGGAGGCCGCCACCGAGTACCTGGCCGGCTACACCGTCGAGGTGCTGGGCAACGACGATACGGCCGAGCAGTCCATGAACGGCATGCCGGCCACCCGCATGCAGGTGAACGTGGAGGGCAAGGAGAGCTCTGAGCTCGATGCCGCCACCGACCCGCTGAACTCCAAGGTGCTCTCGGCTTCCGCCAACAAGCGCACCGACCTGTACGTCGCGGGCAACTACCCGCTGCGCTGGAACGAGTACACTACCCAGGCCCAGGCCCCGGCCGAGGGCGCTGAAGTGGCCTTCAGCAAGGCCACCCTGGACGGTCGTATCGTGCTGGCCGCCAAGGCCACCGACAACGCCGAGGGCGAGGGCGCTCCCGTCCAGCCCACCGGCTCCACCCAGGGCCAGTACCGCGTGACCACCACGGGCAAGGCTACCGATGCCGCCGATGCCAAGGACGAGCCGGTGGACTTCGACTTCTCCGTGGCCCGCGAGGAGACGAGCCTCCACGCTGGCTTCGGCCTGTTCGGCAACACCACGGTGACCGGCAAGGTGTGGCAGGACGACAACTTCAACGGCATCTACGACACCGCCACCGAGCAGCCTCTGGCCGACAAGCGCCTGACGCTGACCCAGTGGTACTACGTGGCCGGCACCATGGCCGGCGAGGGCGATGCCGCTACCTTCGTGCCCGCCGAGGGCGAGCTGGTGGCCGACGGCGCCACCGTCAACCCCGTGAAGGAGACCATCAAGGGTGCCGACGGCAATCCCGTGACGGTGGTGCGCGGCGCGTGGGTGCAGGTGCCCGCCGCCGTGTTCCCGGCCCAGTCCGCTACGACGGACAAGAACGGCTCCTACGCCTTCAGCGAGCTGCCCAGCTTCGTGTACGTGGAGAACGAGAGCGGCAAGAACACGGTGCACGAGCCCGGCGAGCAGGCGAGCAGCCCGCTCGAGAACGCCAAGGTGGTAACCACCGACAAGCTCTACGTGGCCTCCTACCGCCTGGTGCTGGCCGAGGTGGCTCCTTCGTTCTCGCTGACCAAGGCCCATGTGGGCATCAACCGCACCACCTCTACCTTCACCACCGACGCCAACGGCAACGTGGTGGAGACGAAGACGCCCGTGGACACCTCCGATCCGTCGAAGACCGACGGTGTGGAGGACGTGGACTCCGACGCCTTCCGCGTGCCCGACGGCACCGCCGAGGGCTTCATCGAGCTGCGCCAGGAGTTCTTCGATGGCGACATTGCCGGCTGGCGCACCGACGGCTACGTGCTGACCGCCGACCATGCCGACGAGGGCGACGGCCACCAGTACGAGACCGACTATAACTCCGTGGCCTACGACGTGCCCGATCCGATGGGCACCCAGCGCGGCGGCGAGGCCGGCCTGTTCGCCGTGCCCCGCGCCTCCATCGAGGGCAAGTTGTGGAACGACGGTATCCATGGATACGGCGCCGAGGAAACTTACAACGGCGTGCAGGACGAGGGTGAGCCGGGCCTGGAGGGCGAGACCCTGTACATTACGCAGTGGTACTACGATCCGGCCAACACCAACCCCGCCGACGGCGACAGCCACTGGTTCCAGAACAAGAACTTCGGTTCCGACCGCTACACCTCGAACCGCGCCATCAAGGGCGACGGCGACCTGGAGCCCATCATCTACGACGGCAGCACCATTTCCGAGGACAACCCCACGGGCAATGTGCTGGAGTACGTTGTGGATGAGAACGGCAACGTGAAGTCGGGTATGGAGGGCGTCCTTCAGGTGAAGACCGACGAGGACGGCGTGTACCGCTTCGCCAACCTGCCCACGGCCTACGTGACCGATGACGATAAGCACTACCTGGCCGCCTACCGCATCGAGCTGGAGGACGTGTACCATAGCAAGAACCTGGACGGCTCCGACAACGAGTGGCTGCTCACCCGCTTCCACACCGAGAACGCCGATCGTACGGCCGACTCCGACGCGGCCGATGTGACCGAGCGTGGCGTGGCCGGCGGCATCATCATCGAGGGCAGCTATAACGAGGGCGAGAAGAAGGCCCTGAGCCGCGCCAACGACGGCCAGGTCATCCTGGCGGCCGAGCGT
The DNA here is from genome assembly GCA_910585575.1 of uncultured Adlercreutzia sp. Classification (GTDB taxonomy): domain Bacteria; phylum Actinomycetota; class Coriobacteriia; order Coriobacteriales; family Eggerthellaceae; genus Adlercreutzia. The sequence continues at coordinate 70,617 of CAJUFS010000001.1, forward strand.
GCCACCAACGACGCCAATGCCGGCAACGCTGGTGGCTGCGTGGCCATCCCGAACGGCAACGCCATGGACACCGAGGCCAGCGTGCTGTACGACTGGACCCGTGTGGTCACCGAGACCTACAACGAGACCGTCACCGACGAGGAGGGCTTGGAGACCGTCATTCCCCATACCCGCCACGTGGCCCGCGGCGGCGATGTGGGCCAGGTGCAGGCTCCCGTCCAATCCATCAGTGGCAAGCTGTGGTTCGACAACGACAACGACGGCCTGCAGGGCTCCGAGGGCGACGAGCCGGCCGAGAACCTGGCCGTTACGCTCGAGCGCTACTACTATGTGATCAACTCCGAGCAGAAAGAGTGGCTGCGCGACGACAAGTGGGATCCGGCTGACGGGGAGAAGACCGCCTGGGCCGACGCCAAGCAGTGGGCCGCCTACGACGCCGACCCGGCGGCCGGCCTCGGCACGGCCGACGAGCATGCCGATAAGGTGGCCCGCACCGTGCGCACCTCCACGGCGGCCGCCGGCATTACCGGCAACGGCGAAACCGACCCGGTGGCTCCCGTCGAGGGCGGCGTATTCACCTTCGAGAACCTGAAGACCCAGGAATGGGTGGGCACGGGCGCGAACCGCAAGCTGGTCGTCTACGCCTACAAGGCCCGCGTCACCGACGAGCAGTGGTGGCTCGGCGCCTACGACACCGCCAAGCTGCAGGTGAACGGCTTCGACTCCGCCAGCTACACGGCCGACTCCGACCTGATCCACAACACCGGCTACCTGATGGCCGAAGACGAGTTCGACGTGCTGCTGCAGCTGGCCGACAAGTATTCGCCCATCTCCAACAGGCAGGACGCACCCAACTCGAAGAACCCGAACAACCGCGAGGACGAAGCGGCCAAGGACGTCTCCGACGTGACGAGCGACGAGCGCTGCTACGATCTGGCCTGGGGTATCAACCGTGCCAGCAACGACGGCGGCCTGCGCCTGCCGCTGTTCCAGCACATCGCCGGTCTGCTGTGGCGCGACTCTGACGGCAACTTCACCGAGACGGACACCACGAAGACCGACTACAACGGCATCCAGGACGAGGGTGAACCGGGCCTGGCGAACAAGCGCGTCATCGTGAAGCAGTGGTTCTACGACGCCGAGGCCAAGACCTGGACGCAGAACAAGGACTTCGGCAACGACGACTACACCCATGCTGAGTTTGGCGCCACACGCAATCCGGCTTCCGCCACCGTCACCACCATCCCCGGCGCCACCTACGATGCCGTCGAGGGCGGCGTGTGGGTGACCACCGACGATGACGGCCATTACCTGGTCGACAAGCTGCCCACCCGCTACGTGGCCGAGCGTGCTATTGTGGACGGCGTGAAGCAGCTGTCCGAGGCGCGCCTGGCCGGCTACACCGTGGAGGTGCTCGGCAACGTGCACAACGCCACGCTGACTGACACCGAGGCTCGTGCTCAGGCCGTGGCCGGCCTGCCGGCCACCCTGGTGCAGCAGGGCGACGACGACCTGGTGAACTCCCAGGCCGCCAGCACGAAGGTGTCCGCCACTGTGGATGCGGCCGGCAACGCCAACGGCAACTACCGCCTGGCCTGGAACGAGGAGACGGCCCAGTACGACTACGCCGACGGCACCGCCACCAAGTACACCATGGACGGCAAGATCATCCTGGCCGGCAAGGCCGTGGCCGATACGTCCGAGGACGGCCTGGTGAAGGGCAGCCAGCCCCAGTACACCGTGACCACCAACGGTCTGGCCGCCGACGGCGCCGAGGCCAGCGAGATTACGTTCGACTGGTCGCTCGGCCGCAACGAGGACAACCTCGACGGCGGCTTCGGCGCCTTCATGACGGCCAAGATCACCGGCACGGTGTTCCAGGACAAGAACGTGGACGGCTTCTTCAGCGAGAAGGACATCTACGGCAACGCCACGAAGGACAAGCCCGTGGCAGGGGAGACCCTCCAGGTGGCCCAGTGGTTCTTCGTGCCCAACGGCGACAAGATGGCCGACGGCACCACCTTCACGGCTGACGCTTTGATGGCTGCCGACTATGAGTACGACGCCAAGAGCAGCGACGACGGTATCTGGTTCAAGTCCAAGAACTTCACCTACCGTACGAACGTGGCCGACCTGCCCACGATCGACGTGACCGAGAAGGACGAGGACGGCAACGAGACCACTACCCAGAAGCCCGTGGACATCGATACGCGCATCGCCGTGGACGACGCCGGCTACTTCGAGGGCGCCGTATCCAACGCCGAGGGCACCTACCTGTTCGACGAGCTGGTCAGCTATGTGCACGTGGACACGCTGGACGGCACCGTGGCCGACATCCAGCCCTACTTCCCGAACCGCAAGCACGTGAACCTGCCCGTGGGCGCCGTGGCCCTGCCCGGCACCACGCCCGACACCCCCGAGGCCAGCGACGGCTCCGAGGGCGAGGGCGACGGCGAGAACGCTGGCGAAACCGTCGAGGGCGGCGAGACCGTCGAGGGCGAGGACGCCGGCGAGAATACGGACGGCGAGGGCACCGAGGGCGACGGCGAGGATGCCGGCGAGACCCCCGAGCAGCCCGAGGTGCCGGCCGAGCCCATCATGGGCGAGGGCGTCACCATGGACGTGGTGGACACTGCGGCCGACCCGCTGGCCGTGACCGCCGCCAAGGCCGGCTCCGACCGCATCTACATGACCGCCTACCGCGTGAGCCTCGACGAGGTGGAGCCTGACTACGCCATCTCCTTCCCGCACCAGGGCCTGGTGGAGGATGAGTCCGGCAAGCTGGGCAATGCCACCAACCTCGATCACGACCTGGATATCACCAACGACTCCGATGCCATGCGCACTGAGGGCAACACGGTGGAGCTGTTCGAGGAAGTGGCCGACGAGACCGACGACACAGCCACGCCGGTGCGCGTGACCGTGGTGGACGGCGATAGCACCAAGGAAGTAACCGTCCGTACCGACGGCTACGTCATCGTGTCCGCCGAGATCACCGACAAGGCCGAGACCGTCGAGGGCGGCCAGTACCAGATGAGCAACGGCGCTGCCGCTGCCTCCGGCGCGGCCGTCATCGGCGCCGAAGTGTTCTACAACGGCAAGCGCTACGACGTGCCCCGCACCGTCGACACCCCGCTGCGCGGTGGCGACGCGGGCCTGGTGGAGCTGCTGAAGGCGAACATCTCCGGCCGCGTGTGGAACGACGTGAACTACGACGGCCTGCAGGCCACCAAGACCGCCATGGTGGACGGCGAGTTGACGACTGTGGTGGACAACGATGCCGAGCCTGGCATCGAGAACGAGGAAATCCGCCTGTCCCAGTGGATGTACGTGCCCAAGACCAAGTGGGCCGACTTCGTGGAGAACCACGACGATCTGGTGCGCGCCTCCTTCGGTCTGACCGAGGGCATCGGCGAGGACGCCAACGGTAACGGCAAGCTGGACAAGGACGAGATTGCCGCCTCCATCGAGAAGGGCGTGTGGATCCGCAACACGCTGTTCGGCGAGGAGCGCTACACCGCCTACACCACCACGACCACCGACGAGAACGGTAAGGTCACCACTACTCACAAGCCCTACATGACCGACTCCTGGTACAGCGAAAACGGCATCGTGTCCGTGAACACTTCGGCCGGCGAGGACGTCAGCCTCACCAAGGCTGCCAAGGGCGTATACCTGTTCGACAAGCTGCCCACGGTGTGCGTGGTGCAGAACAAGACCTACGACGAGTTCTACCTGGCGGCCTACCGCGTGGAGATCCCGGCCATGAACGTGACCGACCCGCTCGATACCGTCACCGGCTCCGAGAAGGACACCTGGCTGCTCACCCGTCATCGCGCCACCACGGGCGATGCCATGAAGTCGATCAACTTCGACTCCGACGTGAAGGATCTGACTAAGACCGGTATTGCCGGCGGCTACATCGTGTCCCAGCAGAACGACTACCGCGACACGAACGACGAGACCAAGCCGGCCGAGCGCCAGAACAACGGTCAGATCATCCTGTCTACCCTGGTCGACGAGAAGCACCCGGGCAACCAGAACACCACCGAGGACGTGGAGAACAACAACAACATGTGGGAGGGTGACGACGTCACCAAGTATGACTGGATGCTGGAGCTTCCCGACGGCACCGCCCTGCACCATGGCGGCGACATCGGCGAGGTGCTGCCGTGCTACGAGACCATCACCGGCACCGTGTGGATGGACAAGAACAACGACGGCCTGCAGGGCAAGTACAAGGCCGACGACGGCTCCGAGCAGACCGAGCCCGGCATGAACGGCATCAAGGTGTCCCTGGAGCGCTACTACTACGTGGCCGACGACGCTGACGCCGAGTGGACCTGGGATACCCAGTGGGCCGACGAGTACCCGACCGACTACACCGACAAGACCCAGGCCAAGACCTCGCCCATGAAGCCGGCTGTGGCCAAGGGCTGGACGAAGGCCGCCGACGGCTCCTACACCTACACCGAGATGGCCTACGCCAACACGGAGACCAAGACGGTGGACGGCGCCGACGGCACCTACGAGTTCAAGAACTTGAAGAGCTCCGATCTGCGCTGGGTGAAGGACGGCAAGATCGTGGACGACGGCACCGACGGCGCCAAGCCGGCCGTGGTCATCTACGGCTACAAGGTGCGTGTGACCGATCCCGAGTTCCGCGGCCGTCACCTGCTGGCCGCTAACGTCCACGAGTCCAGCAACCCGGCCACGCCCGAGGACTACACCATCGACTCCGACCTGAACTACAACAACGGCTACCTCATGGAGGAGAACGAGTACGCCGTGCTGCTGAACGTGGAGGACACCCAGGACTACGTTGACGGCAACGCCGTGGACGCCCAGGGCAACCCCACTAACACCGGCACTACCGCCGTGTCTGTGAAGTCGCAGTCCTCCAACCTGGTGACGGCTGGCAACTCGCTGAACCCGAACCAGAACGAGGCCGACCGCTACGGCCGCATGCCCGAGGCTTCCGTGGTGAAGACTACCGACGAGGCCACGGCTCCGGCCACCCTGCGCTACGACCGCGCCAAGGGCGCCAGCCGCAAGAATAACGACGCCGGCATCATGGAGATTCCGAAGCACTACATCGCCGGCTACGTGTGGCGCGACGCCAACTACGACGGCATCTACGACGAGGCCGCCGACAGCTTCGCCGTGGACGGCGCTACCTACACCGAGGAAGGCCTGGTGGGCAAGAAGGTCATCCTGAAGCAGTGGTACTTCAAGCCCGCCACCGACGCCCAGGGCGACGCCACCGGCAAGGGCGGCGAGTGGGTGCAGGTGACCAACTTCACCAACATCGATCCCACCGTGGGCGGCGGCGCCGAGACCGTGGCCGACGTGCTGGCCGTGGTGGCCTCTGTGGCCGCCCAGGCCGCCGATGCGGTGGACGCCGACGGCGCCGTTGTGTGCAGTACGCTCACTAAGGCGGCCGAGGGCGAGGGCGAGAAGGCCACCCGCGACGGCTACTACTACTTCGGTAACCTGCCGGTGTACGTGGCCGTGGAGGGTACCGAGTACCTGGCCGGCTACACCGTGGAAGTGGTGGGCGGCACGGCCGAGGAGGCCCTGAACGTGCCTGTCACGAAGATCGAGGAGCCCCAGGAGAATCTGACCAAGGCCGATCATCAGTCCACGGCCCAGGTCATCGGCACCCAGCTTTTGGCCAACGCCAACGTCACCTACACTGACGACGCGGCCACCCACGCCGACGTGGACACCTACGCGAACACCAACTACCCGCTGGGCTGGGCACATCAGACCGGCCAGGCGCCGAAGATGTTCGACAACGACGTGACCCTGAGCAACCTGCAGAACACCTCGAACTCCACCCTGGACGGCATGATCGTGCTGGCCGGCAACACCACCGACTACACCCAGGAAGACAACTACAAGGTGGACCAGGTGCGCGAGGACGCCGACGGGAACAAGGTGACCGTGTCCTTCGATATGGCCACGGGCCGCGACGAGGACAAGCTCTCCGGCGGCTTCGGCTACTTCGGCACCACCGAGGTGTCCGGTGCCGTGTGGTTCGACGCCGACTTCGACGGCGTGAACGAGCTGGGTGCCACGAGCACCGACGGCGACTACGCTATCCCGGATCAGACCGTCGAGCTGACCCAGTGGTACTACCTGGCCGGCTCTGTGGTCGACGGCAAGTTCGTGGCCAACGAGGTGAAGAACAACAAGAACCAGGTGCTGCGTGCGGCCCGTACCTACGAGCTGGACATCACCGATACCCACGTCATCGAGCTTGTGCGCGACGCTGACGACAAGGTGGTCGGCGCCTGGATCAAGAACCCGGCCTTCGGCGAGGAAATCACCGAGACCGTGGAGAACGAGGACGGTACCAGCACCACCACGGTGACCGGCCACACCGGCAAGTTCGCCATGAAGACCGATGCCAACGGCGCCTTCGCCTTCAACGACGCCAACACGAAGGGTCTGCTGTCCTACGTGCAGTTCGACGCTGAGGGCAACCCGCTGGCGGCCGGCGACCCGGCGGCCACCGACGACGTGCTGGCCCTGGCGGCCTACCGTGTGACCGAGCCCACGCTGCCCGCGGGCCACGTGCTCACCGTGTACCACAACAACGAGCAGGATTCCTCGACGGCTTGGGCCACCAACACCGACTCCGACGCCAAGCGCGACGTGCTGCGCAGCGCCATGGTGGACGGCTACGATACGCCCATCGTCACGAGCTATCCGCAGTTCGAGGCCGAGGGCGAGCAGCCCGACAACGACTTCGCCGGCACCACCGGCTACATCCTGACGGCCAACAGCGAGACCCCGGCCGCCAACACGCCCTATAAGCTTTCCATGGGCGGGGTGGACTACGACGTGGCCAACCGCGTGGCGAAGCGCCAGAACGTGAACACCGGCCTGTTCAAGATTCCCACCTCCCAGATCACCGGTCTGGTGTGGGACGACACCGAGCATGAGGACAACACCGCCTCTGACGGCGTACGCGCCGACGACGAGCCGGGCCTGATCGACCAGACGGTGCTCGCTACCCAGTGGTACTACGTGCCCAAGGGCGCTGCGGCCTTCGAGCAGATCGAGACCGGCGAGGCGGCCGGCATCGTCGAGTGGGTGGCCGCCGACGGCTCCAAGTCCACCGACGAGGCCGATCGCGCCAGCGCCGTGGGCGCCTGGGTGCAGAACGTCGGCTTCGGCAGCGACTGGGTGTCCACGCAGGCAGCCATCGTGAAGAACCCGGTGCTCGGCGAGGACGGCGAGGACACCGGCGAGGTAACCGAGACCGTCGTGCGCGTGCCCGTGGTGACCAACGGCGTGTCCCAGAAGGATGCGGCCGGCAAGGCTGCCGCCGTGGCCGTGAAGACCCTCGCCGGCGGCGTGCGCACCGCCAAGGACGAGGACGGCAACGACGTGACGCTGCCCCAGGGCTCCTACGTGTTCGACAACCTGCCCACGGCCGTGGTGAAGTACAACACGGCCACCGGCACCGACGAGTACTTCCTGGCCGCCTACCGTGTGGAGCTGCAGTCCACCAACAACTACCCGGCCGATCCGTGGCACCTGACCTCGCAGAACCAGGGCGCTGGGCTGACCGTTGACTCCAACGCCGTGGCTGCCGAGATCGGTGTGGCGGGCAACGCCGAGGAAGCGGGCGTGGCCGGCACCGAGCATGAGGACTACTACCATAGCTATCCGGTCATCGAGCGCTACGCCGACGGTGCCCTGCGCGCCAACAGCGGCCAGGTGATCCTGGCCACGGCGGCCACCGCCGATACCAAGGGCCTGAAGGTGAGCTTCTCCGAGATTCCGGCAGCCCACGCCATGGACACCGCCGACGCGGTGACCTACCAGTGGACGGCCCCGCTGTACACCAAGGCCGCCGGTGACGTGGGCGAGATCGAGCCCGCCTACCGCACCATCGCCGGCTATGTGTGGAAGGACAACGACTACCACGACGGCTTCTACACCTACCGCCTGTCTGCCCAGGCCACCGATCCGGGCTACCCCGATCCCGAGGAGACCGGCAACTACGCGGACCGCAGCAAGCTGAAGCTGGAGAAGCCCGAGGAGGGCCGTATCGGCACCAACCTCTTCCTGCGCCAGTGGTACTTCGACACCGAGGCCAATAACGGTGCGGGCGAGTGGAAGCCCATTAAGGAATACAACCCCGACGTCACGTCCGAGGACGGCTCGTTCTGGTACGCCAAGACCAAGACCCAGGCGGCCAACACCGCCAAGGACACCGTGGACGGCTACTACGAGTTCACGAACCTGCCCGTGCGCGTCATCGTGGACGGCAAGGAGTACCTGGCCGGCTACACCGTGGCCGTGCTCGGCAACCTGTCCTACAAGCCCTCCGACCATGAGGCCCAGGCCACGCCCGATCCGACGTGGGAGAACCGCACCGACTACGACACCTGGAACTCCAAGGCCTACTCCATCGTGAAGTCGGCCGACGCCGATGCCGAGCGCTACGGCGTGGGCACCTTCCCGCTGAAGCGCAAGGCGGCCTACAGCTCCAACGGCGACATCCATACCCTGGACTCCATGCTGGTGCTGGCCGGTTCCACCGAGACGGACGCCCAGGGCGATGACGTGGCCACCACCCAGTACCCGGTGCGCGCCGAGGGCATGAACGGCACCGAGAGCGTGACCGTCTCCTTCGACCTGACCTTCGGCAAGAACGAGACCCGCATCAACGGCGGTTTCGTGATGCCGCCCGCGGCTCCCATCGAGGGCTACATCTGGAACGACAAGGACTACGACGGCATCCGCGAGGAGGGCGAGGCCGGCATCGCCGACGTGCAGCTGCGCATTACCCAGTACTATCTGCTCAACGGCAAGTGGGTGCGCACGCCCAACGATCCCACCTACGTGCGTACGGCCAAGGCCGACAACGAGGAGGGCCTGGAGGTTGGCCAGTACAAGACCCAGGAGATGCCCGCCAGCTACCGTCCCGACGAGCTGTCCACCAACGAGTACCTGTGCGGTTACCGCGTGGAAGTGGTGGAGCTGCCGGCCGGCGCTACCCTGAGCCGTCCGCATGCTAGCGAGAACCACACCGAGTCCAGCTACAACGACGATTCGGACATCTACCGTACCGACAGCGCCTTCCCGCTGGTCAACCGCTACCTTGAGGTGAAGGACGGCGAGGAAGACGCCAAGGTGCGCGCCGACGGCATGGCCATCATTGCCCGCAAGCTCATCGAGGGCAAGGATGTGGCCGACGCCAGCAAGATCAAGTACGACGACGTCACCTACGACATCACCACGGCGGTGCAGACGCAGCAGGGCGGTGACGCCGGCCTGGTGTACATTCCCAGCACCACCATCAAGGGCATCATGTGGGACGACTCCTACGTGGCGCCCGAGGACGGCGACGACGTGAAGGAGCTGGCCGCCCGCAACCGCGCCTACAACGGCGTGCGCGACGAGGGTGAGCCCGGTCTGGCCGGCCGCACCTTGAAGCTGACGCAATGGGCCTACGACAACGGCGCCTGGACCCAGGTGGGCGCCTTCGGCGGCGGCACCGGCGTGGCCACCGCGGTGACCGATGCCAATGGCAACTACGCGTTCAAGAACGTGCCTTCGGCCATTCGCCAGTCGGTGGGCGACCTGAATGCCAGCCGCATTACGGTGTACGAGGCGGACGGAACGACCCCGGTGGCGTCCGAGGAGCTGCGCAACGACCGCTACCTGTTGGCTTCCTACCAGGCCGAGCTGAACGGCCTGGAGAGCGGTGCCGACGACGGCGAGTGGATGCTCACCCGCTACCACGAGGGCACCGACACCACCCGCGACGCCGACGTGGCCGGCACCAAGCGTGCCGGTGTGGCCGGCGGCATGCCCGTCAGCGACATCACCACCATTGTGGATACCAACGGCACCGAGCAGACCGGCACCCGCTTCGGCGTGGGCGGCTCCACCAAGGGCGCCCGCATCGTGGTGGCTTCCGAGGGCGTGCTCGGCACCACGAACCTGGCTGCTTCGAGCGACTACATCAACGTGCCCATGGCCCAGCTGCTGTCCGGCGACGGCATCAACGGCACGGCGGCCTACGACTGGCTGACCGTGGATAAGGAAGCCACCCTGGGCGGCGACATGGGCGCAGTGAAGCCCACCCCGCAGCGCATCTCCGGCATCATCTGGAACGACGCCAACAACAATGGCATCCAGGAGACCGGCGAGAAGGGCGTGGACGGCTACAAGGTGACCCTCGAGCGCTACTACTTCCCGGTTGACGGCTCCGCCGCCGGCTGGGTGGCCGATGCCGACTTCGCCTATAGCGAGGAGGACGGCGTCGTGTCCAACAGCGTGACCACCAAGACCCAGAGCCTGGCCGGCCCCGAGTACGCCGCATCCAAGTACCGTCCGCTCGACGGTGCCAGCGAGCTGCTCTGCGGCCAGCAGATTCTGGGCGCCTCGGTGGCTCAGTCCGGCTTCTACGAGTTCAAGAACTTGAAGGTCACGGGCATCGAGAACGGCGTGCGCGTCGTGTACGCCTACAAGGTGCGCGTGGACGAGCCGGGCGTGGTGGATGAGAGCGTGTTCAAGGCCAAGTACCAGGTGACCGACGACTACACCACCGACTCCGACCTGAACGAGAAGAACTACCTGGTGGCCGACGACGAGTACATCGTGCTGCTGGAGACCGTGGCCACCGACGGCACCACGCCCGACGGCCGCGAGTCCCAGGCCTCCAACATCGTGTACGCGCCGGCCTCGAACAACGCCGATCAGACGCCGAACGTCGACGCCACGACCGGCGTGGTCAAGCCGCTCATGACCAAGAACGGTCTGGTGGCCTACGACCTGATGATGGGCGCCGACCGCACCCACAACGACGGTGGCATCATCATCCCGCCCACCTACGCCATTGAGGGCTTCGTGTTCGAGGACGCCGACTACTCCGGCACCTACGACTACCTGCTCCAGCACGACGTGGAGGACAAGAACGGCAACCTCATCGACTACGTCGAGCGCGGCTACGTGGGCAAGAAGGTCATCCTGAAGAAGTGGTACTACGACAACGGCGCCTGGAAGCAGGTCCAGACCCTCGACACCCTCACCGGCACCACGAACGTGGAGGACGCCGAGAACGGTTCCGTCGAGGTCACGGGCTACTACAAGTTCGACAACCTCTCCACTACCTATCGCGAGAAGGTGAACGGCAAGTGGAAGTACTACCTGGCCGGCTATACGGTCGAGGTAGACGGCACCTCCGAGGACACGGGCATGGTGAGCCTGCTGGCCACCACCAAGCAGTGGGATACCACCGATGCCGACGCCTGGAATTCAAAGGCCGAGCCCATGGTGACCACCGAGGATGCCAGCAATGCTTCCTTCGCCGACTACACCATGAACAACTACCCGGTGCGTTGGGCCGAGGAGACCATCCAGACCGGCACCGAGCCCCACAAGAGCTCGGAGGAGGCCGACGGCGTGGCCAAGAACGTGCTTGAGGGCAAGATCGTGCTCGCCGGCATTGGCGACGAGCATTCGGTGGCCGCCCAGAAGCAGGTGTACGGCACCGGCGACGATGCCCTCATCTTCGACTTCGCCCTCGGCCAGGGCCAGACGGCCATGAACGCCGGCTTCGCCCCGCCGGACCACTCTAACCTCGTGGGCGCGGTGTGGTTCGACGAGAACTACGACGGCATCCGCGACAACCTCATCCCGGGCGTCGACGACAACGCCGGCACGGCGGGCGAGGGCACTGAGGCGGGCATCGACGGCATGACCGTGGTGCTGACTCAATACTACTTCGTGCCGAAGTACGATGCCTACGGCCACCAGCTGCTGGAGGACGAGGACGGCAACGTCTTCTACGAGGATCCCGCCACGGGCCGCCTGCGCCTGCACCAGCGCTCCACGACGGTGTCCAACATCGTGGTGGACTCCAAGAACGACGTGTACCTGGTGCGCAACGGCCGCCTGTTCCTCTACAACCCCGAGAAGCTCGATCGCCCGCTCACCGATTCCGGCACGTGGGTTGAGAACCGTGCCTTCCCGGGCAATGTCGAGGCTCCCAATACGGTCGAGTTCGACGGCACGAGCTTCGATCTGCAGCCGTGGATGATGACCACCAAGACCGACGAGAACGGTGCCTACAACTTCGGCAACCTGCCCGCCTACGTGCTGGTGGACTACGAGCTGGTGAACAGCAAGCTGTCCGGCATCAACGCCGCCAACCCCTCGCAGGAGAAGATCGACGAGGACGGTAACGTGGTGAAGGACGCTAACGGCTACATCCAGTACGACATCGACAACTACGGCAAGATCTACCAGCCGCAGTCCGTGGACACCGGCCTGTCCGCCAGCCAGGTGGCCGAGCTGCAGCGCCGCCCCGTCACGGTGGAGATGATTAAGAACCTGACCAAGTCCGAGCTGCAGAAGCTGTCTGCCGAGCAGATGGCCGCCATCCTGAAGAAGGTGGAGACCCAGGTGGAGCAGCCGGTGATGGTCCAGAAGGTCGACGAGAACGGCCAGCTGGTGTTCGATGAGAACGGCGAGCCGGTCATGGTGGAGAAGACCGAGCCGAAGCCGGTGACCGACGAGAACGGCGAGGTCGTCATGGCTCCCGCCTTCGACGAGAACGGCCAGCCGATCTACGAGACCAACGAGGACGGCACGCTGAAGGAGGTGCCCGTCACCGACGAGGACGGCAACCCGGTGTACAAGACCGACGAGAACGGCGAGCCGGTGCTCGACGAGGACGGCAACCCCGTGCCCGAGACCACCTACGTGCCCGTCATGGAGCCGGTGATGGAGGACGTGGTGGTGACCGAGACCGTCACTATCGAGACGAAATCCGACCTGGAGCTGGCCTTCGACGAGATGGTCACCAAGTACCTGATGACCTACAACGAGGCCACGGGCACCTTTGACACCGCCGCCGGCAAGCCCGCCTTCGCCACGGCGAAGCCCTACCTGGCCGGCTACTCCATCACGGTGCTGTCCGACAAGAAGGATCCGGAGACGGGCAAGTCCTACGTGGCCTCCCGCTTCCATGTGGATTCCGGCAGCAACCCGGACAAGGACTCCGACCTGCGCACCTTCAACGCGTCGCTGTCCGGCAAGTACAACAACGACCAGGTGGAGACCTACGCGGTGGTGGCCCAGGAGGCCAAGAACAACAAGGAGAACGACACCTACTCGGTGACCTACAAGGGCATCAAGTACGACCTGGCCAACCGCTTGTTCCTGAAGCATGCGGGCGACGCCGGCCTGGTGCTGCAGGATCCGGTGTACATTGCCGGACGCATCTGGGACGACGTGAACGCCGACGGTTTGCAGGATGCCGAGGAAGAGGGCATCAAGGGCGCCGTGGTGAAGTTGACCCGTTACTGGTACGACGACACCGGCATGGGTGCCTACGAGCCCACGCCCGGCCGCGACGAGGAGGACTTCACCCCCGAGAACTGCACGCTGACCGCCGAGGAGATCGAGGCCATCCGTGCCATGACTCGCGATGAGGTGACCGTCGAGTGGATTATGGCCGCCAAGAAGGGTGACGCGCTGCGCCTGCTGAACAAGCGCTGGGGCGACGTCATCTTCGGTGGCCAGGTGCCCAAGGTCGACGAAGAGGGCAACATCATCTATCAGGTCGACCCGGAGACCGGCGAGACGCTGAAGGACGAGGACGGCAACGACCTTCCCGAGATGGAGGACATCGAGGGCGATCCGGCCCTGGCCGAGGCGTACAACAGCCGTATGGCCGAGCTGGAGCCGGCGGGCCTGTGGCGTCGCGACTGGGCCTTCGACCAGCGCGATGTGGCGGTGCTCACCGAGGCCGACGACATCGAGCACTCCGATCACCCGACGGGCGTGGCCACCTTCAACCTGGAGGAGCTCGCCAACCTGGTGCACGAGGAATACAACATCGAGAAGGACTACGTGTACGGCTCCGCCTTCGACGAGACCGTGAGCACCACCGGCCAGTGGGCGTTCCTTGCCAGCGGCACGGGCAGCCACAACCTGGTGGACAGCAACGGCGAGTACATGCGCGACGAGACCGGCATGCCCATCAAGACCAAGGTGCTCTACGGCTACCGCGTGGAAGTGGTGAGCTACCCCGACGCCGACAACTACATGCCCACGCTGCAGCACACGGGCATCGGCGATGCGGACAGCCCGCTCATCGATACCGAGCTTGAGGCGACCGAGGCCGATCGTCTGAACTCCGACTTCGACGAGAACACCTTGGCCCTGCGCCCGAACAAGGCCGACATCAAGCTGCCGAGCCGCCTGACCACCGACGACGGCCATGCCGTGGGCGACCTCATCGTGCTCTCGCAGCTGGCCGACGAGGACGAGGGCTCCTCGACCCCCGGCCCCTACGCCACCTACGAGGATGTGAACGATCAGCGTCCGTCCACGCCGGGCGAGGACGAGGGCGAGACCGGCGAGCCCACCGACCCGGAGAACCCGGGCGAGGGCGAGAACCCCGGTGAGGGCGACGACGGCGACAACGCCGAGAACCCCGGCGAGACCACCGATCCCACCGACCCCGAGAACCCGGGCGAGGGCGAGGATGCCGGCGACGGCGAGCAGGGCGCCGAGGGCGACGAGGCCGCCACGGTGTCGTTGCCCGGCAACGCCCTGACGGCGGATCAGATGGCGCAGGCCCTGGCCGACACCGACGCCGCCGAAGGCACCGAGGGCGACGAAGGCGACGATACGACCACCGAGGGCAGCGACTGGACCGACGAGGAGCAGGCTCTGCTCGAGAAGATCCAGGCAGCCACTTACGAGGAGCTGGAGAACCTGAGCGACGCCGAGAAGAAGATGATCTTCGGCAACCCGGTGCTCGACGCTGACGGCAACCAGATGACCGACGAGAACGGCCTGCCGCTCTACGACGACAAGGGCGATATGCGCCTGCTGCGCGCCTACGAGGCCCGCATCGCCGAGCTGGACGCCGCCCGCGGTGCCCGCGTGTGGTCCGACATCAACTGGTACGACTCGCTCGACCACGACTTCGGTCTGGTGAAGATTGCCAAGGCCCACATTGCCGGCATGGTGTGGCAGGACGACGGCTACGACGGCAACCGCGACGACAGCGACACCGGCCGCTTCGCCAACGTGCCCGTGGTGCTCGAGCGCTACTGGTACGGCCGCACCGCCAACGGCTCCATGGGCTGGATTGCCGACGACACCTTCAACGGCTCGGCGGCCGCCCGCACCGCATCCGACGCTAACGGCGAGTGGATCTTCGACAACCTGGATGTGGCCGGCAAGCGCAAGGTGAACGGCGTGGACCAGATCGTGCTCTACGGTTACCAAGTGAAGGTGGACGACCTGCCCAAGGGCTATGGCGTGACGCTCATGAACAAGGGCGCCTCGGCCGAGACCGACTCCGACCTGAACGAGATGACCAAGGTGCTCGACCCGGCCAAGCCGCAGGGCGGCATGATCGTGCTGGCCAACACCACGAGCCGCGGCCACCTGGTGGGCCACTCCGTCTACGTGGGCGGCCCGAACGGCACGAACTGGCTGGTGAGCGAGGGCGTCGACTCCGACTACAACGACACGGGTCTTGTGCCTTATCAGCTGGCCACCATTGCCGGCGTGGCCTTCATCGATCCCGAGAAGGACGGCAAGAAGGACGACACCGCCAAGATGGTGCCCGGTCAGAAGGTGTTCCTGGAGCGCAAGACGCTCGACACCGCGGCCGTGGGCTTCAGCGGCTCCTCCTACACCGCCACGGCTCTGGCCCAGGTGCAGGGCGACACCATCAAGTCCGACGACGGTTGGACCGAGGTGGCCTCCCAGACCACCGACGGCGAGGGCGCCTACCGCTTCGAGGGCCTGCCCATGGTGGACGAGAACGACAACCCCTACATCTACCGGGTGCGTTCCACCATGGCCAAGGGCTACGAGTTCGTTCCGCTGAACAAGGGCGGCAACGACAACAACGACAACGACTGGGGCAAGGCCTCCGGTTCGGTGCTCGGCACCGGCGAGGTGGGCATTACGCCTTCCATGGCCGTGCTGGGCAGCTTCAAGGCGGTCCGCACCGAGCCCAACGCCTACGGCCAGAAGTTCAACATCCTGGCGGCCTACAACTGGACGCCGGAGGATGGCCGCTCGGTCGACCTGGGTATGTACAACGCCGATGAGCACAACAGCGACAACCCGTGGAACACCGTGGTGGTCACCACGCCGTGGGGCACGCAGCTCATCCTGGTGCACCTGCCGCAGACGGGCGACGAGCTGATGCCGTGGATCATCGCGGCCGCCGTGATGGCCCTGGCAGCCCTGGCGCTGCTGGCGGCCGCCCGTCGTCGCAAGGACGAGGAAGAGGACGAGGAGGACCGCGAGTAGGGAAGAAATGACGGAGAGCGGGAGCTGGGAAGGAGCTCCCGCCTAGATACGAGGAAGCGCCGGGTCTAAGGGCCCGGCGCTTTCGTTTTGTGCCAGCTTGGGACGGGGCGCACAAGGCGGCGCGCGGCGTTTGCCGGGGGAGAGCCGTGCGCCTGCTCAAAAAACTTCCCGCAAAGGGCGCTCCCGCGCCGAAAATGAAGGATGGGGCGGCGGGGATTGGTTATAATGGGGCGCATGTTTTCGCGCGAGCACATACTTTCGGCCTTTTCGGCGGCGGTTCCCATTATGCTGGGCTATGTGGCCATTGGGCTGCCCTGCGGCATTCTGGGCAATACCATCGGGCTCAACCCGCTGCAGGTGTTTCTGCTTTCGCTGCTGCTGTATTCCGGCGCCGGCCAGTTCATGATCCCCAACATGTTCCTAGCAGGGTCTTCCGTGGCCTCCATCACCGCCAGCGTTTCTTTGGTGAACACGCGCCAGATGCTCTACGCGGCCTCGTTCGCGCCCGAGTGCGCCGGCTGTCCGCGCTGGCTGGCGCTGCTGTTCGCCGCCACGGTAACCGATGAGTCCTACGGCGTGAACACGGCGCGCTTCGCCGAGGGGCGCTGGTCGGTGGATCGCGCTCTGATGGTGAACCTGTTCTCCCAAAGTTCGTGGGCCCTTTCCAACGTGGTGGGCTGCGCGCTGGGCTCGGTGGTGGACATTCCTGTGAGCATCGCCGCCTTCGCCATGACGGCCATCTTCATCTGCCTGCTGGTGACCCAGCGCTTCACCTCGGCCAACATCGTGGCCATGGTGGTGGCCATGGTGGGCGTGTTTGTGTGCAAGAGCCTGGGGCTTTCCGGGCTGGCCATTTTGGTGGGGGCCGTGGCGGGCGTGGCCTGCGCCATGGTGTTTTCGCTGGTGCGCGGCAAGGGCGCGGCCGAGGCCTCCTTGGCAGGCGACGCCGCCGATGCTGCCGAGGGCGGCTTGTCGGAGGTTGCCGGGGCGCCGAAGGAGGAAGGCTTGTCGGAGGATGCCGGGGCGCCGAAGGAGGACGGCCGATGAGCTGGGACGAGTTCTGGATTGTGCTGGCCGGTTGCGTGCTGGCCATGTGGGCCTGTCGCATCATTCCGCTGTTCCTGCTGAAGGGTAAGGCGCTGCCCGAGAACCTCGAGCGGGCGCTGGGGTTCATTCCGCCCGCAGCCTTCGCGGCCCTCGTGGCCAACGATCTGCTGAACCCCGGTATGTTCGACAACGGCCTGTGGCCGGCGGGCATTCCACTGGTGGCGGCCGTGGCCTCGGCGCTGGTGGCGGTGAAGACGAAATCGCTTCTGTGGACGGCCGTGGCAGGGGTGGCCGTGTACGCGGCCTTGGCCTTCTTCGCGGTGCCCGCAGTCTAGAGGCGCCCCCGCTCGGGGCTTGACGAGCGGGCAACGGGGCGGTGCCGCTATTTGGAGATTGTATCGACGCTCCCGCGGGGAGGCGCGCGCCTGCGTACAATGGAGCTGTGAAAGTACTGTCGATCGGAAGGGTCGTTCGTGATCATGCCCGTAGCGCAAAACTCCTACGTGCTCATTCCCGAGGACCAGGGGGGCGACGCTCGTCGCGATGAATGCTGTGGCGCCGATGCCCATCTGCCCGCCGGCATCTGCCGGGTGACGCCTCAGGGGCTCGGGGCCGATCGACTGATGGGGGAAACCTGGCAGCGCTCGCCCGAGGGCAAGGTGAAGGTGGCGGCCTTCGACTTCGACGGCACCTGCATCCACGGCAATTCGCCGGTGCTGCTGGTGCGCTATCTGGCGCGCAAGCGCATGCTCGCCCCCTCGGTGGTGATGCGCATTCTCCTGTGGGCCGGCTGCTACAAGGCGCGGCTGCCCCAGAACGAGAGCTGGGTGCGCGGGCTCGTGTTCCGCGCCTTTGCCGGGCGTCCCGTCGGCGAGGTCAACCGGTTTCTCACCGACTTCTACGACACCTACATCGACCAGCGCTTCCGCTCGGCGGCCCAGGAGGCCATGGAGCGCCACGAGGCTGCCGGCCATGCCGTGGTGGTGGTCTCGGCCAGCTTCGAGCCCATCATCGCTGCGGCCATGGTGCGCCGGCCCATTCAGTACGCGGTGGCCACGCGCATGAAGGTGGCGTCCGACGGCACCTACACCAATCAGGTGGAGGGGCTGCCCATCGAGGGACCCCAGAAAGTGCAGGTGCTGGGGGAGTTCTGCGATGCGCTGTTCGGCGTCGACGGGTGGGAGCTCGCCTATGCCTACGGCGACCATCATTCCGATCGCGCCCTGCTCGGCGAGGCGGAGCATCCCTGCGCCGTCACGCCCGACCGGCCCCTGACGCGCACGGCCAATGCCGAGGGCTACGACATCCTCGATTGGGAGGAAGAGCCCGGCGCGGAGGAGTCGGAAGGAAAAAACGGAGAGAGCCCTATCCAAGCGGACTAATGTTCGATATAATGCCACCGATACACGATTCGCGGGCCGCAAGGTCCGCTTGCAGCATTTGAGAGGTACCAGCTATGCGAGAGAACATGGATGCGAACATGCCCCCGTGCGACGACGGCGCGGCGGCTGCCAGCGATTATCTGGCCCGGGCCGTCGCGGCCTGCGAGGCCGGCGACGCGCGCCTGGGGCTTCACCTGTACCTGGCCGCGTTCGAAGAGGCTGTGGAGGGGGCCGACACGCCGTCCGAAGACGCCATTTTCGGGCTTAAGCAAGCGTGGCGGGTGGCCTGCTCCGCCAAAGAGCGCGCCCTGGCCGAATACATCTTCGAGCGCTTGGAGCCCTATCTTTCCAACGACGAGGCGGCGGCCTGCGCCGAGCAGCTGCAGGGCCTCGCGCTCGACCGGCTCGAGGAGTTCGGCGTCTCCCGCAACGATATCGAGGAAATGTCCGCAGCCCTGTCCCAGGACATGATGGCCATGGGGCCGCCGCTGGCCCTCATGCCGCCCCTGCCCACGCCTCCCGCAGCCGAAGACGCGCCCGAGGTGCATCCCATCGACATTATCACCTACGACACCGTGGCCGGTTACGGCTCGGTTATCGAGCGCATGCGCGCCCTTGGCGTGGGTATGGCCGGCAATCCCGAGTTCGACGACTTCGTTTCGCTGCTGAACGCGCGGCACGGTCTCGACGCCATGCCGGTCATCGACAGCCTGCTGTTCTGCTCGCCGGCCCGCGAGGACGCCGGGCGCTTCATGCTCGCCACTGTGGGCGAGCTGGGCTTGCCGGCCGTGCGCATGCGCATGGAGGAAACCTTCCAGGGCGCCTCGGTGCTCTGCGTCAGCGCCCAGGCTGAAGATGCCGAGAAGCTCGGCGCCCTGCGGCGCGGCTTCGAAGGCGGCGGCGTGCTCGTGCTGGAAGACGTCGATCTGTGGGGCTCTCCCGTGGCCGAAATGACCGATGACGTTAGCAGCTTCCTTATGGCCAGCATGTCGCGGGGCGCACGCGAGGCGGTCAACCTCATCCGCCAGGCGGTCGAGAACCCCGAGGTGTACGTCTTGGCCTCGGCCACGTCCATCGATGACGTCGATCCCTTCTTCCTCGATCTGCTCAACCCGGTGTCCTGCATCGACATCGAGCTGCCCACCGTTGAAGAGCGCGTCGACGTTTGGATGGACATTGCCCGCTCGCACCCCTCGCTGCGCTCGCTCAATCGCGACGAGCTGGTGCGCCTTACAGCCCATATGCCCCGCTACGATATCTACATGGCCGCCCGCGAGGCCGTGGAAGAGGCCTACAAGCAGGGCCTGGTGGCTCGCCGCTACCAGCCGGTCACCCGTCAGAACCTCTTCGACAAGCTGGCCGCCTATCAGCCGCTCGACTCAGCCGAGTACGCCGAGCTCGAGCGCGTGGTGGTAACCGATTTCTCTGCGGGCCTCGATAATCTGGAGGACCTGCTCTCGTGAGCCCCAGGGCCCCAGAAGGGGGAGCATGGCCTTTCCAGGACCGCAGCCTCGGCCAATTTGTCGACGATATGCTGGCAGTGTCGGCGCCGCTCTATCGCGATTTGCCCTGGCGCGGCATTGACGACCCCTACGCGGTGCTCGTCTCTGAAATCATGCTGCAGCAAACCCAGGTGGTGCGCGTCGAGCGCTTCTGGCGCCGCTTCCTGGAAGATTTCCCGACTATCGACGCTTTGGCGGCCGCTGCCGTGCCCGACGTGCTCGAGCGCTGGCAGGGGCTCGGCTACAACCGCCGCGCCCTGGCCTTGAAGCGCACCGCCGATCAGTGCGCGGCCGAGAACGCCGGATGTTTGCCTGCCACTTACGAGGGCCTGTTGGCGTTGCCCGGTATTGGGCCGGCCACCGCGGCCGGCGTCATGGCCTTCGCCTATCAGCAGCCGGGCCTGTATCTGGAAACCAACGTGCGCGCCGTGTTCCTGCACGAGCTCTTTCCCGATGAGGAGCAAGTAAGCGACCGCGTGCTCGAGCCCCTGGTGCGGGCAGCGGCCTTTCATCCTGTGGCAGCGGCTGATCTGCGCCGCTGGTACTACGGCCTGCTCGATTACGGGGCGCACCTTAAGGCCACGGTGCCGAATCCCTCGCGCCGCAGCGCCTCGCACAGTCGCCAGTCCACCTTCGAGGGCTCGCGGCGCCAGAAGCGCGCCTGGGTCGTGCGACGCGTGCTGGCAGCCCCGGAAGGGGTGAAGGCCACTCAGGTTCTGGTCGATCTCGAGCACACCGAGCGCGAGGCAGGACGGCCGGAAGTAGGGGAGGAACTTTTCGCTTCCATTGTGGACGACTTGGTGTCCGAAGGATTCTTCCGCCGCGTGGGGCAGGTTCTCGTCCCCTAGGAACGGACGCTGTGCTAGCATAGGGGCACCCGCAGGGGAGTAGTCGGCGCAGCACGCTGCGCTACCGCGTCAACATACTGCCGTTTCGGCTGGCGCGGTATGAAATGACAAGACGTGCGGTGTGGCCGAGGCTGCACCTTTGAAGCGTCGGCGCAGGCCGGCGTTTTTTTGTGTCGAAAGGAAGACGAGCGTGGGATTTGTCGAGCTGGTGCTCATGGGCGTGGGACTGTCCATGGACGCCTTCGCCGTGGCCGTGTGCAAGGGTCTTTGCATGCCGAAGGTGCGCTGGGGACAGGCGGTGGTCATCGCCCTGTTCTTCGGAGGCTTCCAGGCGCTCATGCCCCTTGTCGGCTGGGCCATAGGCTCGCTGTTCTCCAGCTACATTACGGCCGTCGACCACTGGATTGCCTTCGGGCTTCTGGCCTTCATCGGCGCCAAGATGCTCTGGGATGCGTTTCATGAGGAAGACGAGGAAGTGGTGTGCAAGACGCGCCTCGACCTGCGCGAGCTGACCTTGCTTGCCGTGGCCACCTCCATCGACGCCCTGGCCGTGGGCATCACCTTCGCCTTCCTGGGCGTGAACATCCTGGCGGCCATTGCTGTCATCGGCGTCACCACCTTCGTGTTGTCGCTGGCGGGCGTTGTGGTAGGCAACGCCTTCGGCTCCCGCTTCGAAAAGCCGGCTACCATCGCCGGCGGCATCGTGCTCATCCTCATCGGCCTGAAGATCCTGCTGGAGCATTTGGGGGTGCTGGGGTAGGGGACGGCTCTTGTGTTGAGCCGTTGGTTGTGAAGGTCGGCTCCCGCTTGCTCGGCCCTCGGCCTTGCGCGCGGTTGCTCTTTTCT
Source organism: uncultured Adlercreutzia sp. (assembly GCA_910585575.1). GTDB lineage: Bacteria > Actinomycetota > Coriobacteriia > Coriobacteriales > Eggerthellaceae > Adlercreutzia. The sequence goes on from CAJUFS010000001.1 coordinate 92,556, forward strand.
CCGGAGGCGACTTGGTGAGTCTTTCGGGGTTCTCCGCGGGCGGGGGCGGCATCCCGCTCCGCTGCTCGCGCCGCTCCGCTGCTCGCTTCGCTCGTGCGCTCCGCTCCTTCATGCATCTACTGGGCGACCTTCGGTCGCCTACTTTTTGGTGTTCAGACGGTGCCCTCCGGGGATGTCGCCCCCGCCCGCTACAGCGCCAAGGGTGGTATGGGTCTTGGAGGAGGTGTGGCTGGCTCAGCGAATGGCTTCAGTTAGGTTCCAGAAGAGGCTGCTTTGGTACCCTACGGGTCGCCAGAATACACGGGTTCGGTTCTCCTGCTTCGCAAAACCCCAGGTCAGACGATTTCCGTTAGAGAGGTCGGGGAACCAAACTGCCCCTTCTTGGAACCTAACGTTGCTAGGGAACCAAACTGCTCCTTCTTGGAACCTAGCCTACAGCTTAGAATTGAATTATAGGGTCTTGGGGTAAGATCGGGTTCAAATCTGCCTTCCTGATACGACCCAGAGCGAGTAGCGGACGGCCCCGCCGCCCCCGCAGGGCACCGTCTGAACACCAAAAGAAAAAGCGACCGAAGGTCGCCCAGTAAATGCATGAGGGAGCGCAGCGCACGAGCGAAGCGAGCAGCGGAGCGGCGCGTGCCCGGAGTGGGGCAGCGGGGCCGTCCGCGGCCAGGTGGAATAGCGCCTCGGCCCCTCGCTATTCGATGGGGTAGCTTCCCAGGACTTTGACTTCGCGCAGTTTGAGGCGCAGGCATTCCAGGGCCGTTTGTACGTCGATGTCGTGGATGGAGCCTCCCAGCTCGACGAAGAACATGTAGTCGCCCAGCTGCTTTTTCGTGGGGCGCGACTGCAGCATGGTCAAGTTGATGCCGGCGTAGGTGAACTCGGACAGGATCATCTGCAGGGCGCCGGGTTTGTCGGCGCGCAGGAACAGGGCCAGGGAGGTCTTGTAACGTGTGCCCGTGAGCAGGTTCTCGTCGGCCATGCGTCCTACCAAGGCGAAGGCCGTCTGGTTCTCGGGGTTGTCCTGGATGGACGGCACAAGGATCTGGGCGCCGTGGACTTCGGCGGCCAGGCGGTTCGAGATGCCGGCCACGGTGGGATCGCCGGCGGCCATGCGGGCGCTCTCGGCTGTGGAGGATACCGCTAGGGTAGGGGTGTCGGGCAGCGAGGTGCGCAGGAAGCGGCGGCACTGGGCCAGGCCCTGGGGATGCGAGGCTACGCGCTCGATGGTTTCCAAGGTAGCTGTGGGGTGGGCGACCAGGCAGTGGTCCACGTCGATGACCTCTTCGGCCAGGATAACGGCGTCGGTGCGGAAGGCGAAGTTGTCCAGGGTGGCCGTGACGGGGCCTTCCAGGGAGTTCTCCTTGCCAACGACGCCGAAGCGGGCCACGCCCTCGTCGACGCAGTCGAACACCTCGTCGAAGGAGGTGCACTCGATGAGCTCGGGCTCGACAATGCCCAGGCGCGCGGCGAAGCGCAGGGCCGCCTCGTTGCAGTAGGTGCCCTTCGGTCCCAAAAAAGCGATGGCGTTGTCGAAGCTCATGGTGGAAATTCCTTGCGACGGGGTTGTTGATAGCCATCCATAATACCGCTTTTCCGAGACGGCCCCCGCGAAAACGGGAGTTTGACCCGTAAGCGACCGTCAGCGTATATCGGCGCAGGCGACAGCCTTGTTACCAGCCTATAAGCGCGTAACATTTTCGAACCGTTGGGGGAAGTATTTCGCTTTTTTGTACGCTTTATGAACGGGTTGTGGTGAAGGTGAGGCTAATCTGATTCCTGCATGTAAGAGAGACGAGAACACCTATGAGGAGGTGTACGCATGGAAAATCAGGCAACGATGTCAGAGTTCGACAGCATCTTGTCTTCGCGTGGCGTGTCCCGCCGCAGCTTCATGAAGCTGTGCGCCGGCATCGCCGCTGCCGCTGGTCTGTCCCAGCTGGCCGTGCCGCGCGTGGCGCAAGCGCTCGAGGAGTCTGTTATCGGCGCGACGTCGGGCAACCTGTATCCGGTCATCTGGATCGAGGGTGCTTCCTGCACCGGTTGCACGGAGTCTTTCGCTCAGGTGGAGACCCCGGACGTTGCATCGGTGGTGCTTGACTTGATCTCCCTGAACTACTCGGAGACCCTGTCTGCCGCTGCCGGCCATTCCGTGGAGGAAGCTAAGGCCCAGACGATTGCTGCGGGCAACTACATCCTTATTTACGAGGGTGCCGTGCTCGAGGCCTTCGACGGCAACGCCTTGCGCGTGGCTGGCGAGACGGGCATCACTGCTCTGGTCGAGGCCGCCGAGAGCGCCAACGCTGTCGTGGCTGTCGGCTCCTGCGCCGTCAACGGCGGCTGGATGGCTGCTCATCCCAACCCGGCTCAGGCCCTGGGCGTGCAGCAGTACCTGGAGAAGGTCGGCGTGACCACGCCGGTCGTCAACGTTCCCGGCTGCCCGGTGAACCCTGAGTGGGTCATGTCGGTGCTGGTGGACGTCGTGGTCCTGAAGGACATGGACCTGCTGCTGAACCGCTTGAACGAGTTCAACATGCCGGGCGACCTGTTCAACCAGACCATCCATGACAACTGCGAGCGTCGCGGTCACTTCGAGAACGGCGAATTCGTCTACGAGTTCGGCTCGAAGGAAGAGGAAATGGGCTACTGCCTGTATCCCCTGGGCTGCAAGGGCCCTCAGACCCGCTCCCAGTGCGGCGTCACCCTGTGGAACGACCGCCGCAGCTGGTGCGTGCAGTCCGGTGCCCCCTGCATCGGCTGCTGCGAGGCTAAGCCGAGCGATCCGGGCGACAACTGGGTGGAAGTGAACACCCCCTTCTACAAGCGCATGCGCAACCTGCGCATCGGCAACTTCGAGGTCCAGCCCACCACCATCGCCGTGGCTGTTACCGGCATTTTGGCGGCGTGCCTTGTGGTGCACGGCTTTGGCATGAAGATCTCCGGCCGCATGGATGGCGGCGCGCCCTTCGAGAAGATCCGCAAGTGGGACTCCAAGCATCCTGAGCAGGAGATCGGCACCTACGCCGACCCGGTCAAGGGCGGTCCCGTCGAGTCCGAGGATCTCGTTCACAAGAACGCCGATCCCCGCAAGAAGAACTAGAGGGAGGTGAGCTGACTTGACACGTTCTGTTATTGATCCCATTACCCGTATCGAGGGTCATCTTCGCGTGGAGATGGAGGTGGACAACGGCGTCGTAGCTGACGCTTGGGTCTCCGGCGGCTGCTTCCGTGGCATGGAGCTGGTGGTCCAGGGCCGTACCCCCGAGGATGCCGCCCAGATCGTCGAGCGTATCTGCGGCGTGTGCCCCATTTCTCACGCCCACGCTTCGTCCATCGCCGGCGACAAGGCCTACGGCATCACCATTTCCAACAATGCTCGCATCATCCGCAACCTGCTGGAGGGTGCGCAGTTCCTGCACAGCAACATCCTGTGGCTGTACAACCTGGCGGCTCTGGACTACGTCAACCCGCTGAACGCCCTGAATGCCAACGTGGCCGAGGCCTACGCGGTGGCCCAGGAGAACAACCTGGCCCTGCACTCCGACCTCTACCAGCTCTATGACAAGCTGGCGGCCTTCGCGGCCAACGGCCAGCTGTCCATCTTCTCGGGCAACTGGTTCGACGCCGACAACGGCGAGGCCTACAAGCTCACCCCCGAGCTCGACCTCATCCTCACCTCCCATTACCTGGAGGCCCTGAAGATGCAGGCTCGCGCCTCTCAGATGTCCGCTCTGCTGGGCGGCAAGATGCCCCACATCATGACCTCCATCCCCGGCGGCAACATGTGGGTGCCCACCGAGTCCAAGCTGGACGACCTGCTGGCCATGGCCACCGAGGTGCGCGACTGGGTGAATGATACCATCCTGTCCGACACCGTCGCTCTGGCTGGCCCCTATGCTGACGCCCTTACCTGGGGCAAGGGCTGCGGCCGCTACATTGCCTGGGGCGTGTTCGAGGGCAACGGCTGGCCCTACGGCGACAACTACATCGAGCAGATGAAGAACCGCTACCTGCCCATGGGCGTGCTCGACGAGCAGTTCGGCGTGTCCGACGTGGAGGAGCACCTCATCACCGAGTACATGGGTCACTCCTGGTACAAGGGCGACGAGACCTACACCTCGCCGTACTTCATCACCGATGCCGACTACACCGACTACAACGTGGACGACCGCTACAGCTGGGTCAAGTGCCCCGCCTACGACGGCAAGCCCATGGAGGCCGGTTCCATGGCCCGTATCTTCGCTGCCTACGTGCGCGGCGTTCCCTTCATCAAGGAGAACGTGGACGCGGTGCTGGGCATCCTCGGCGCTCAGCCGGGCGATCTGTCCGCCTTCCAGTCCACCCTGGGCCGTACGGCCATCCGTCAGGTGGAGACCATGTACGTGGCCGATCTTATGGTCGAGTGGGTCAACGAGCTGGCCGAGGCCATCAAGGGCGGCGACTCCGAGTACTTCCGCGAGCCCGAGCGCCTTACCGGCGAGGGCACCGGTTTCTGGGAGGCCCCCCGTGGCGCTCTCTACCACTCCGAGAAAGTGGTGGACGGCAAGATCGAGGGCTACCAGATCATCATCCCGTCGACGTGGAACCTGGCTCCCATGAACGCCGAGGGCGTCCATGGCCCGCTGGAGCAGGCCCTGATCGGCATCCCGGTGGCCGACATCGAGAAGCCCATCAACGCCCTGCGCACGGTCCACAGCTTCGACCCCTGCACCGCTTGCGCCGTGCATGTCACCGAGCGTGGCACCGGTAAGAGCTTCGAGACCGTCACCAGCCCTTGGGGGGTGAAGTAAGATGGCTCATCTCGCACACTACAAGGAGGCTCATCCGCTTCCGTTCGTGATCACCCACTGGATCAACCTCATCGCCATGGTGGTGCTTATCCTGTCGGGCTTCCTGATCCACTTCCCGTTCCTGCCGTTCCTCATGGGCATTGCCCGCGGCTGCCACATCTTCTTCGGCTTCGTGCTGTTCATCAACTGCGTGGTCCGCGTGGTCATGGCCTTCTTCGTGAAGTCGGCTCCCACGGGCGGTACCCGTCAGCAGGTTACCGACTTCAAGACCTGGCTGCCCCAGAAGGACAACCGCCATCAGGCCGGCGCTTGGATCACCTACTACCTGTTCCTGAAGAAGGAGCATCCGCTGGGTGCCAAGCTGGGCGTGCCGCAGAAGATTTCCTACCTGCTCATCCCCATCCTGATCCTGATCATGTTCTGGACGGGCCTGTGCCTGTGGGGCGTGACCATGAACGTGCCGTGCTTCCTGGCAACCACCAACCTGGTGGGCGGCTTGATGTCCATGCGCATCATCCACTACTTCATGATGTACGTGTTCATCTGCTTCATGTTCATCCATGTGTACCTGGCCAACGTGGAGGGCTTCGAGCCCACCAAGCTCATGTTCGCTCACAAGGAGCATGGCGGCCTGGTGTACGATCCCGATCTGCACAACATCGTTGGCGAGGATCGCGACGTTCACTAGAACCGCATCCAAGCTTTCGCAAGCAGGCAAAAGCGGCGACTCCGAAAGGGGCCGCCGCTTTTTCGTTGACGGAAAGGCACGGTTCGTTAACAGGGGATTGGCGGGTTTTCTGGTTGCGGTATCATGACCTTTATACTTCGATACTGCTGTCCCTCGTCGGTGCGTTTGCGTTCCCAAGGCGCAGGTCGAAGCTGCGTTATTGGCTTTTACGAACTAAGAGGTTTGCGCTGTGCTCAATGTCCTGCGCATTTTGAAGCGCGATATTTTTCGCTTGCTGAAAACGCCGCCGGCGCTGGTGGTGTATTTCGCGCTGCTCATTTTGCCCTCGGTGTACACCTGGTACAACGTGGTGGGATTTTGGAACCCCTACGAAAACACCGGGGCTTTGCAGGTATGCGTGGTCAACCAGGACAAGGGCGGTTCCTCGGATTTAACGGGCGAGTTGAACGTGGGCGACCGCATCGTGGACGAGCTGCACGAGAACAAGCAGCTGGACTGGACATTCATGGACTACGACGAGGCCATGAACGAGGTGCAGTCGGGACGCGCCTACGCGGCCTTCGTCATCCCCGAGAACTTCACTGCCAACTTGCTGACGCTCACCACGGGCGATTTCACCCAGCCCCAGCTGCAGTACTACGTGAACGAGAAGGCGGGCCCGGTGGCACCGAAGATCACCGACACCGGGGCCAGCACGCTCGATGAGACCATCAACTCCACCTTCGTCTCAACGGTGACCGATGTGGCGGTGAAGACCATCGACAAGACGGTCACCGATTCCGAGGAGTCAGCGCGGGAAACCCGCTCGCGGGCGGCGCAGAAAATCGAGCAGTCGCTTACCACGCTGGGCGACGTGCGCACGTCCCTGGAGAAGGTCGATAAGACCACGGCCAAGGCCAAGAAGAAGTCCGAAACTGCCCGCTCCTCGCTGAAAAACGCCAAGAGCGCGGTGGAGAAGGTGCAGGAAGGCTTGGGCTCCGTGGCCTCGCAGAGCACGGCGCTGCAATCAAGGCTCACCGAGTTTTCCGCCGCGGCGCTGCCAGCGGTGCAGAAGGGCTTGGAGGCGGCCACTACCGCCTCGTCGAAAGCCGATGCCGCTGCGGCTTCGCTCATGGGAACCACGGGGGAGGCCCAGGGGTCTATTCAGGCGGCGCTGACTCAGGGGCAGACAACGGTCGACGAGGGCACCGCTCTGGCCGCGTCGATGCGCCAGCTGGCCGCCAACCTTCCCGCCGACAGCGCCGTGCGCAAGAGTATCGAGGACGCGGCCTCTACCCTTGACGAGCGCACGACCACAGCCCAAACGACCCTCGATACCCTCAAGAACTTAAACGAGCGCACGCTTGCCTCCACTAAGGCTCTTTCCGAAGCCACCGCCGCCGTCGACAGCGCGGTGCTGCAGGCCACGGGCGGGGCCAGCGATTACGCCACGGTGCTCTTCGGCACCACGGTGCCCGCCGTGAACGAGGCCCTTGACGCCCTCGGGCGCGCTTCCGATTCGCTGCAGCATTCCCTCGACAGCCAGCTGCTCGTCATCGACCAAACCACCGCCGTGCTCGATCAGCTCGATGAGACCCTGGATACGGCCGACAAGACGGTCGATCAGACGGACAGCCTTTTCGCCTCCCTGCAAAGCGAGCTCGAGAAAGTGCACACCGACGTCATGGCCTTCGGCGAGTCGGGGGCGCTGGCGAAGCTTATCGAAAGCGGCGGCCTCGACCCCGAGAAAATTGCCAGCTTCATGGCGTCTCCTACCGAAGTGGTCACCGAGCAGCTCTACCCGCTGAATGCCTATGGCAGCGCCATGGCGCCCCTGTTCATGAACTTGACGTTCTGGATCGGCGCCTTCATGCTGCTGGTCATCATGCGGCAAGAGGTGGACAGCGAGGGCATTCCCAACCTCACGTTGGGGCAGCGCTATTGGGGCCGGTTCCTGTTCCTGGCGGTTATGGCCGTCATCCAGGCGGTGGTGTGCTGTGCTGGCGTGCTCTTCCTGGGCGTTCAGGCGGCGAATCCGCCGGCGCTCTTCGTAGCGGCTGCCTTGGCGTCGCTGGCGTACCTGTCCATTATCTACTCGCTCTCGGTAACCCTGCAGCACATTGGCAAGGGCATCTGCATCGTGCTTGTGTTCGCCCAGATTCCGGGTGCCACGGGACTGTATCCCATCGAGATGACCTCGCCGTTCTTCCAGGCCATCTATCCCTTCTTCCCGTTTACCTACGGCATCGGCTCCATGCGCGAGGCCATATGCGGGTTCTACGGCAACCAGTTCGCCACCGATTTGATGGTGCTCGGGCTCTTTTTGGTGATCGGCATGGCGTTCGGCCTGCTGGTGCGGCCGCTTATGGCGAACGTGAACCTCATGGTGGCGCGCCAGGTGCGCGAGGGCGGCATTTTCAACGGCGAGGACGTGCAGATTCCCGTGCGACCCTATCGCATCTCCCAGATTCTCAGCGTGCTCTCCGACAAAAACGCCTACCGGGCCGAGCTGGATCGGCGCTACGAGCGGTTCACCCGTTGGTACCCGCGCATTATGCGCACGGCCCTGGTGCTCGGCATTGCGGTGCCCGTGGCCATTGCCCTGGTGTTCGCGCTCACGCCGGCCGAGAAAATCTGGATCCTCACCTTCGCGTTGCTGTGGCTTGTGGCCATTTTCGTGGCGCTGGTGGTGGTCGAGAGCATGCGCTACAGCTTCGAGCGTCAGCGGCGCCTGGAGGATATTCCCGAGGCCACGCTGCTGGAAATTTACGATGCGCGCACCATGATGAAGCATGCCGAAACCTCGACCACCGAGGCGGCCGTGCGGGCTGCGCAGCGCTCAGCGCACGCGACCGCGGGCGCGGAAAGCGAAGGCGGCGAGGCGAGCGTCGACGGGCCGGGTGTGGCGCAGAAGCCTGAGGGCGGTGAGCGCCGTGGGTAACATCTTCCGCCTGTTCCGCAACGATGCGAAGCGTCTCTTCGCCAATGTCATGAGCATTATCATCACCGTGGGCCTGGTGGTCATGCCGTCTATTTTCGCCTGGTACAACATTATTGCCTGCTGGAACGTGTTCGATAACACGGGCAACTTGACCGTGGCCGTGGCCAATACCGACGAGGGCTACCAAAGCGATCTGGTGCCCATCAAGATCAATGTGGGCGAGCAAGTGGTGTCGGCCTTGCGGGCCAACGACCAAATCGACTGGATCTTCACCGACGAAGAGGACGCCATCGACGGGGCGAAATCGGGACGCTACTACGCCGCCGTGGTCATTCCGAAGGACTTCAGCCGCGACATGCTCACCTTCTACTCGGCCGACGTGGAGCACGCCGACATTGTGTACTACGCCAACGAGAAGAAGAGCGCCATTGCCCCCAAGATTACCGACAAGGGCGCCGATTCGGTGTCTTACCAGGTGAACTCCGTTTTTGCCGAAACGCTGAGCGAGGTGTCCCTTGGCTTGGCCGAGGCGTTTTCCACCTACGCCGAAGACGACAACTGGGACGGGCGCATTGCCCAGCTGGCCGACCATGTGCGCACCGTAGCGAAATCGGTGGAGGATGCGGCGAAGGTGCTGGGCCTTTACAGCAACCTGGCGCAGGCTTGCGAGAACCTGGCCACCGACTCGGGGGCGCTGGCCGGCAACGCCATGGAGGCGGCCGACGCCACCCTTGATGCGGCGGCCGAAGGCGCGGCGTCCGTGCCTTCGTCCATCAGCAACATGAAAAGCTCCACCCAAGGGCTTTCCGACGCCCTGGAAAAGAGCCAGTCCGGCTTCGACAACGCCGCCGACAAGATATCGACCCTCTTCGCCACCGCCTCCTCGGACACCGCTGCCACGGTGCAGGATCTGCGCAGCCAGGCCAAGGTGGTGGAGGCCCAAACCGATCGCTACCGTCAGCTGGCCCAAAGCCTCGAGGCCCTCGGCGACAAGCTGCCCTCCGAGGTGCAGCCCAGCGTGACGGCGGTGGTCGAGCGCCTGAACAGCGTGGCTACGTTGTCGGACTCTATGGCTAAGAACTTGCGCTCGGCGGCCGACAAGCTGGAGAAGGGCGATACCGCCATCAAGGCCGATCGCGATGCGGCGCTGCAGCGTGCTAAGGAGGCCAAGGCGGCCATCCGCGAGATCAAGAGCGATTTCGACACGAACGTCAAGCCCTCGCTCGACAAGCTTGTCGAGCAGTCGAACAACCTGTCCGAGAAGATCGAGGGTATCCAGGGCACCTTGAAGAAGGTCAGCTCGCAGCTTTCCTCCTCGGCCGACTCGGCGGCGACGGCGCTGGGCGGCACGGCCAAGAAGGTGAAGAACGCGGCCGACAAGCTGCAGGAGGTGGCCGACAACTTGAAGGGCATGGCCGCCGACATCGACAAGGCCCTGGCAGCCGGCGATCGCAATGCCCTCAAGGACGTGCTCAGCGCCGACGTCTCGGTGCTGTCCAAGGCGCTCTCGGCGCCCGTGGGCCTCGAGCGCATCGCGGTGTTCCCCGTGGAGAATTTCGGTTCGGCCATGGCACCGCTGTACACCACCTTGGCGCTGTTCATCGGCGCCCTGCTCATTCTTGTAGTGATGAAGCCCACGGTGTCCTCGCGCGAGATCGAGGAGGCGGGCTTGGTGAACGTGAAGCCCCGCCAGCTGTTCCTGGGCCGTTTCGGGGCCATGGCGCTCGTCTCGCTGGCGCAGACCACGCTCATGGGCCTTGGCAACCTGTTCTTCTTGCAGGTGCAGGTGGCCCATCCCTGGCTGTTCATGGGGGTCTTCTGGTTCGCGGGCCTGGTGTTCACCTTCCTTATCTACGCCCTGGTGTTTTCCTTCGCCAACCTGGGCAAGGCCATTGCCGTGCTGCTGCTTATTATCCAGGTGACGGGCTGCGGCGGCTCCTTCCCGTTGCAGCTGCTGCCGGGGTTCGTGCAGGCGCTGAGCCCCTGGCTGCCAGCCACTCACGTGGTGAACGCCATGCGCGCCGCTATGATGGGCACCTACGGCAATGACTACTGGGTGCAGATGGGCGAGTTGGCCTTGTTCCTGGTGCCGGCGGCCCTGCTGGGCCTGGTGCTCCGCAAGCCCCTGGCAAAGTTCATGAACTGGTACGTCGAGCAGGTGGAGTCTTCCAAGCTTATTGGGTAGGGAAGTGACGGCTGATTGCTTTCGACGGTTATGCATCATTTGGAAGACGTCTTAGCGTGGTAGGAAAGTGCGGGCTGATTGCTTTCGACGGGCTTACGGCGGGTTTTGCCGATTTGCCCTCGAACGTTGGGCTATGCTACGGCTTCGATTCGGTAAAGTGAGCCTGATCTAAGAGAGTAAGCGCAGGTGCGGACGGGGCGCGTTCCGTCGCGCCTGAGGCAAGTGAAGGAGCACGCGATGGCTGGAAGTCCTTTGACCGACGAGCAAATTGCCCAGGAGGAGAAGTTCCTGAAGGGACTTCCCCGGGTGAACCTGGGGGCGCTATTCTTGGCGCCCGTTTGGGGCCCGGCCCATGGCATGTGGGCCGCGTTCCTGTTTTTTGTGGCCTGGCTGTTCGTGGACAACGTTATTTACGCGGCCACGGTGGAGCCTACCGTGCTTAACGTGGGTCTGGCGGTGCTTATGACCGTGGCCCTGGTAGGTGGCACGTTGGTGTTCGCCATTGTGTCGCAGCCTTTTGCAGCGCACCGGGCCGAAGCCATGGGCGAGAGCCGTGCTGACTACCTGCGCCGTCAGCGCGTGTGGGCGGTGGCGTCCTTTGTGGTGGCTGTTATCGTGGTGGTGCTGGCCAGCTATTACAACCTGGAGATCCGCCCCTTTATGGAGGTTGAGGCCTAATGGCGGATGCGGGTCAGCGTCGGGCTGTGGTGTTCTGCGTGGGCAATCGGCTCATGCTCGATGACGGCGTGGGGCCGGCGGTCTACGACCGTCTGGTGGCCGACTACCTTATTCCCGACAACGTGCAGCTCTTTGACGTGGGCTGCATGTCACTGGATATGCTGCCCTATGTGGATGACTACGACGTGGTGCTTACCGTGGATGCGGTGGACGGTACGGGCGATGCGCCCGGTACGGTGTACCGTTTCGAGCCTGACGCCATGGCGCGCCACTCGGGCCCCGAGGCTTCGCTGCACGATCTGAAGCTGGTGGATTTGTTCGACGCCGCTAGCTTGATGGGGTTCGAGGCCGAGGGCTACTGCCTGGGGATGCAGGTGGGGAATCCTTCGCCCTCGGAGTTCACCGTAGGATTGACGCCGGAATGCGCCGAAGCGCTGCCTCTGCTGGTGGAGACGGTGGTGGCGGAGCTGCATCGCCGCGGGTTCGTGCTGGAGAAGAAGATTTCCTAGGCCCACTGGCCGCGGGTGGGGCAGAGATCTCCGACGATGCAGTCGGCGCAGCGGGGATTGCGGGCGCGGCAGAACTCGCGGCCGAAGTGGACCCACTGGTGGTTGATGTAGAGCCACTGGTCGCGGGGGTATACCTTCAGCAGAATGTCCTCCACCTTCTGGGGCGTGTCGGCCGAGGGGCCGGCCAGCTTCAGGCGGTGGGCGATGCGGTAGACATGCGTGTCGACGGCGATTCCCTGGGGGTCTTTGAAAGCCTCGCACATGACGCAGTTTGCTGTCTTGCGACCCACGCCGGGCAGCTTCTGCAGCAGGTCGACGTCGGCGGGCACCTCGCCGCCGAACTCGGCTACGACGGTTTGGGCCAGGGCTACCAGGTTCTTCGCTTTGGAGCGGAAAAAGCCCAGGGAGTGGATGATCTCGGAGACCGCCTCGGGCGAGGCGGCGGCCAGGTCGGCCGGAGTGGGGAAGGCTTCGAAAAGCACGGGGGTCACCTTGTTCACAGCGGCGTCGGTGCACTGGGCCGAAAGCACCACGGCCACGGTCAACTCGAAGGGCGTGCGGTAATCCAGCGACGCCTTGCCGGGCCCGTAGTGGGCGAACATGCGCTCCTCGATGGCGGCGGCGCGCTCGCGCTTCGAAGCAAGGGATTCCCGGGCCATGGCAGCTCCTTCAGATCAAGAGGCGGCCGCGCCCCAATCGCAGCGCGGCCGCATGTAGGTGGAAAGGGCGACCGCCCGGCCGAAGCGAGGCGGTCGCGTGATGGTCTCGATCTTAAACGAAGCAGCGAACAGCTGGAGCGCGGCAAGCGAACTACTGGCGAATATCCACGAAGCGCGGGTTGGATCGTTGCGTGATCGGCGTCTTCCGCGGAGGCGAGGCGGATGGGACTTTGGCGGTTCTCTTGAAGCGCTGAGTGCGGCTAATGAGGTAATGATGGGCTTCTGCGAGGCGCGTAGGTACTTGGATGCGCCTGTTCGCTTTACTACTTCGTTACCGCTGAGCGGCCACAGGAGGCGGCGGCGCGGCTGATGCAGTACACTATGCGCAGCGCATGCCGCCCGTGGGGCGGCTTTTCGCATGTGGACTGAACGGCCGAAGGATACGCCATGCTCATTGATTCGCTGACTTTCACCTTGGAGAAATCCGGCTGCCTCGATGCTTTTTGGGGGAAGCTAGACGAGGGACAGGACGCCACCTTGGCCGTGGCCGCCTCGGCGCGGCCGTTTCTGGTGGCGGCTCGCTTCGCCCATAAGCCCCAGCCCACGTTGGTGGTGGTGGCCGGCGAAGATGCCGCCGTGGCGTTTGCGCGCAATGTGGCGGCCTATGTGGGGGAGGAGCGCGTGCTCCGCTTCCCCGAGCGCGCCGATGTGCCCTTTGCACCCAAGGTGCCCGACGCGCGGGTGATCTCGCAGCGCATGGAGGCGGCCTGGGCGCTGCAGTCGGGGCGCGAGGTAGTGGTGGTGGCCAGCGCTCGGGCGCTGCTGCGCCTGCTGCCGCCGACGGATGCCCAGGTGGCGCGTCCGCTCGTACTCACGGCGGAAACCGAGCTTGAGGATATGGGCCGCGAGGGCCTGACTGAGCTCGACGACTTGCCGCGCCTGCTGGAGGCCATGGGCTATGCGAACACCGGCGAGTTGGACGGCCCCGGCACCTTCGCGGTGCGCGGTGGCACCATTGACGTATTCCCCGGTAACTTGACCTTCCCCGTGCGTCTGGATTTCTTCGGCGACGAGCTGGACGAGATTCGCCGCATCGTGCCTGCCACGGGGCAGACTATCTCGTCGCTGCCTCAGGTGGACATCTATCCCGTTACGGAGTTCAACTGCTCGCATCGCTCGCTTCTGGCGGCGCGCAAGGCGTTGGAGAAGCCGGCGCTCACGAACCCGGCTCTGCGCGATGTGCTGGAGAAGCTGGAGGGCGGCCTGCGCTTCGAGGGCGCCGATGTCATCCTTCCGTACCTGTACAAGACACCGGTGACGCTGGGGGCCTACGCCGGCGCGGGCACGCTGTGCGCGCTCATCGAACCACGCAGCCTCTTCGACGATGCGGCTCACGCCTTCGATGACCTGGCCGAACGCGCCCGCGGTACCAATATTGCGCTGGAGGGGCTCTACGCGGCGCCCGCGGCCCTGGATTTCGGGGGCGAGGAGCGCGCCACCTATGTGTCCATCATGCGCGTGGGCAGCGAGATCGACGACGAGCTGCCGGTGAAGCGCGTGGACGTGGCCGGCAACCCCGACAAGATCTTCGGCAAGCTGCGGAATCTCACCGATGACCACTACACGGTGGTGTTCAGCGCGCCGAATTACCGCGCCCGCGAGAACATGCGCCATGCCCTGGTGGATCGCGGCATTCCCATCCAGGTGGTGCAGCCCGAAGGGGCATCGGCCGTTGGCGACGAAGAGGGCGATGCGGATCAGTCTACGATAGTTCCCGATACGCCGGGCCAGGCCAAACGGCGGCTGCGGCGCAGCGTGGTGAACATCGTCGACAACGACATCCCGTTGGGCATGATCATCCCGAAGGCGCACTTAGCCCTGGTCAGCGCCGCTGATACCCAGGGCGCGCGGGCCGCCAGCCGCACGCGTCGCACCCGCGTAGACGCCACCGAGGTGACCTTCCCCTTCAAGCCCGGCGACTACGTGGTGCACGCGGCCCACGGCATCGCCTTCTTCCGCGACCTGGTGCGCCGCGAAGTGGACGGCACCGAGCGCGACTACCTGCAGCTGGAGTACGCCGAGGGCGACAAGCTGTTCGTGCCCGTGGAGCAGCTGGACCGCGTCACCCGCTACGTAGGACCCGAGGGAGGCAGCCCGCGGCTCACCCGTCTGAACACGAGCGACTGGTCCCGTGCCCTGAACAAGGCGCGCAAGGCCACGAAGAAGCTGGCCTTCGACCTGGTGGACGTATACGCGCGCCGCGCCGCCACCCAGGGCTTCCGCTTCTCTGCCGACACTCCGTGGCAGCGCGAGATGGAGGAGGCCTTCCCGTACCAAGAGACGCGCGACCAGCTGGCGGCCATTGCCGACGTGAAGGCCGACATGGAGGGCCCGCGCCCCATGGACCGTCTCATCTGCGGCGACGTGGGCTTCGGCAAGACCGAGGTGGCCCTGCGCGCGGCGTTCAAGGCCACCCAGGACGGCAAGCAGGTCATGGTGCTGTGCCCCACCACCATTCTGGCCCAGCAGCACTACACTTCGTTCAAGGACCGTTTCGACCCCTTTGGCGTGAAGGTGGAAGTGCTCTCGCGTTTCCGCACTCCTGAGCAGCAGAAGGCGGCGCTTGAGGGCTTTGCCAAGGGCGACGTGCAGGTGCTGGTGGGCACCCACCGGCTGCTGTCGCGCGATGTGAACCCGCATGATTTGGGGCTGGTCATCATCGACGAGGAGCAGCGTTTCGGCGTGCAGCACAAGGAGCAGCTGAAGAATTTGCGCGAGTCCATCGATGTGCTCACGCTTTCAGCCACGCCTATTCCGCGCACCATGCAGATGTCGCTGTCCGGCGTGCGCGACATGAGCCTTATTCTCACGCCGCCCGATGAGCGGCGTCCGGTGGAAGTGCATGTGGGGGAATGGGATCCCGACGTGGTGTCTGCCGCCATCCGCTTCGAGCTGGCCCGTGGCGGCCAGGTGTACTACGTGAGCAACCGCGTGCGCTCCATCGACGAGGCTGTGGATCGCGTGCACGAAGCGGCCGGCGAGGCGCGCGTGGGCGTGGCCCACGGGCAGATGACCAAGGAGGAGTTGGAACGGGTGATGGAGGAGTTCGCCGCCGGCGAGCTGGACGTGCTGGTGGCCACCACCATCATCGAAAGCGGCATCGACAACCCGCACACGAACACGCTCATTATCGAGGACTCCCAGCGCCTGGGCCTGGCGCAGATGTACCAGCTGAAGGGTCGCGTGGGTCGCTCGTCTACCCAGGCCTATGCCTACTTCATGTTCCCGGAGAACGTGCCCTTGACCGATGAGGCCGCGGCGCGCCTGACCGCCATCAACGAGTACCAGGATTTGGGCAGCGGCATGCGTATCGCCATGCGCGACCTGGAGATTCGCGGCGCTGGCAGCATGCTGGGCGCCGAGCAGTCGGGCAACATGTCGGCCGTAGGTTTCGACCTGTTTGCCCAGATGCTGTCCCAGGCGGTGAACGACACCCGTGAAAAGGGCGAGGCCACCGGCGACTTGCCGCCAGCGCTATCGGACATCACCGTAAACGTGCCGGGCCATGCCTACCTGCCCGAGGAATACATTCCCGACGCCGATACGCGGGTGCTGTGGTACCGCAAGTTGGCCAGCGCGCCCACCGTGGACGATGTGGAGGCTCTGAGGGAAGAGCTGCTGGAAAAGGCGCCCGACATGCCCGATGCGGCGGCCAACTTGTTCGAGCGCGCGTGGCTCAAGGCCTTCGCCAACGAGCACAACGTCAAGGTGATCTCGGTGGTGGCCGGCAACTTGGTGGTAGATCCCATCGATATCCCCCAGGACAAGATGAAGCCGTTGCGCCGCGCCGGGGCCCGCTACAACACGGACAAGCGCAAGCTGACGCTGCCGCTCCGTTATTTCACGGACGAAGAGCGCGACAACCTGATGCCACCCATCGCTCGCTTCCTAGAGGAGATGTTCGGCGAGAAAGACGAGGACGAGTCGGTGCCCTTTGCCGAGGTGGAGGGTGCGTCGTCGGAGGCCGGATTGGGCGCAGGTAAGAATGACGGCGCTGGCAGTCCGGTGCCTTCTCTTGCTGGCGGGGTTGCTGGCGCGGCGGCTACTCGTACGCCCGCTGGGCCGGCGGGATCCGGAGCTGCCCCACGCAGCGCTTCGGCTTCTGGCCGTCCTACGGCCCGCAGCGAGCGCCGCGCTCGCAACCAGGCCAAGGGCGAGGCGGCTCGCGAGCGCTTGGCGGCAAAGCGCGCCGCTCGCGCAGCGAAGCGCAAGGAAGAGTAGGGGCGCTGCAACGCTTTTCTTGCAGGACGGGTGGGTTTCTGCAGCGGGAAAGCAGCGCGAGAGGTTCGGCGCCCGTATCGCATGCATGCTGGGGATAGGCCGAAGAGGGTACGACGTTTTAGGAGCGCCCAAGACGTCATACGGACGCTGATCAGCTGTTCTGATGCCCCCAGGAGGGAAGGAAAACGTGGCTGAAAAACCGAATTTCTGGATAGGGTTTGCCTGTGCCCTGGCGGGAGCTCTTCTTTGGGGCTTCTCGGGCGCCTGCATCCAGTTTCTGGCGGAAAACTACGTCGTGCGGTCCTCGTTCATCTCGTTCGTGCGCGCAGCCACGGCTGCCGTGCTGTTCCTTGCCTTCATGCTGGCGGCTCGTCGCGAGAGCCTTTTGTCGCTGGCGCACAGCAAGCGAGCGTGGCCTGGGCTTCTGCTCTTCGGCGTGGGGCTCTATCTCAGCCAGATTACCTATGCTGTCTCGGTAGCGCTTACCAACGCCGGTACGGCAACGGTTCTTCAGGCCACCTGCACGGTATTCGTCATGCTGTTCACCTGCATGAAGCTGCGCCACTGGCCGCGGCCCCTGGATTTGCTGGGACTTGTGTGCGCCATGGGAGCGGCGACGCTCATCGCCACGCAGGGCGACTGGGGCGTTATGGTGCTGCCTGTGGCCGGTTTGGCCTGGGGCATTGCCAACGCGCTGTCCGAGACGCTGTACATCATGGCTCCGCAGCGCTTGTACCTTCATTGGGATCGGTTCACGGTTATCAGCTGCGGCATGGTGATCAGCGGCGTGCTGGCGGCTTTGGTGTGGGCCTGCGGTGCCCTGTGGGGCGATGCGCCTCAGGTACCTGCGATGGACGGCCTCGGCTGGGCTGCCCTGGTGCTGGGCGTGGGCGTCATGGGCACTTTTGCGGCGTTCGGGCTGTTCCTCTACGGTGTTTCCGTGGTGGGCTCGGTCCACGGCAGCTTGCTCGGTGTGGCCGAGCCCGTGGGCGCCATGGTCATTGCCGCCGTCTGGCTGCATACTGCGTTCAGCGCCGCCGATTGGACGGGGCTCATTCTCATGGCGGCCATGATCGTGCTGGTATCAATTTCCGGCGCCCGAGGGGAGAAGACGGCGGAAGGCGGACGATAGAATTTGCTGGTGGCTGCAGCAGCTGTTGGGTTGACTCAAAGTGTTGGCTACCGCCCCGTCTTAAGCTATCTGTGTTCCGTGGCTCCATGCTCGCCCATGTTGCTGCGCTAGATAGCCCTAAGATTGGCTGCGGGGAGCGAAAGCGCGGGGTAATTGGCAAAAAATGGGAGTTCTGACTAGCTGAAAAATGGATTTGAGCTATTTAGAGCTCGTCGAGCATGGGGACTGGCTCCTTTGTTGCTGATTGTTGCTGTTGATTGCGCAAAGAAAGCTACTGAAAATGCGGAAGATGGCATATCTCTGTGTTAGTTCTAGTCAAAACTCTTATTTTTTGGCATGCGGATCCCGTTTGTGTTTCCCGAACTGCTCATGGGACTTCATTTAGCTGATGGGGCAGGTCAAAAATCAAGGGAGAGGACGGTTCGGTGCAGTTCCCGCTTTCTTTTCTCGTAGTCTTTTATGCTGCATCGCTGCCTTTTCCCTAGAGCGCGGGCGATTGCCTTGGCGACGAGGTCCAATTCATGGATCGACTTTAGTTGAGAGTTTGTCACTACGATAACCTCGACACCGGTGGCTTGCAGTAGGGTTCGTCTCGAGGCGTCATGTTGGATTTTCGCGGTTCCACTGTGAAATTCGTTGCTGTCGTACTCAACGGCCAATTTCGCTGCTGGCCAAGAGATGTCTACCCAACGGGTGTCGTTTCCGCGCCTTTGTTCGACGGCTGATGACACATCAAAAGGCCTATTAAGTATGGGATGCTCAAAGCCATAGCCGCCCAGGCGAGGAGGAAGGGAAAGGATGAGAGCAAGTTGACTTTCTCTCAGTGAGCAGGAGTTGTCATGGACGAGTTCTATGTTTCGTTTGGCCCGCGCTAGGCAGTATCGCGGTGTGAGGTGGTTGAGAAATTTTTGAATCTTGCTTTTGGATGTACATGGGGGTAGATGATACGCGATGGCGTCTGAGGCTTGGCGAGCATAGGTGCCGCAGAGCTCCATTCCTAGAGCAATGCACTCTGTATCCGAAAGGAAGCGATGCATTTGAAGGAAGAGCAGTTCAGGAGAGGGCAGGGAAATATGTCGGTCAAGTGAAAGGACGGCGTTTCTCGGCTTGGGTGCGCTGTCTACAATGTATTGAACCTGCTTGCGGGGAAGACGACAACGGTCTGCCGATACCTCGACGACAAGGTCGACTATTCGGTTTGAAAGAAAGCGTTGGGCGTGATCGATCTCCCAAAGTTCGGGTGCCTTACGCTGTCCTTTGGCGGAAACGGGGCACAGTTGATGATAGCTGTTGTCACAACGTGTTTGGCGAAGAGCATCAAGGGCGCTGGGACCGGCGAATAGTATCGACATGAGAATTCCTCCCGTTTAGTTTGGGAAGTACCTTAATAGGGCTGATTCGCAGAACATTCGCCAGGGGCTCTCACCGAACTCGTGTGGAAAGCAAAAGATGTTGAGGGAAAGATGTAACGGGGCTCTGACGGTAGGGGCAACAGTACGCCCTACGAGATTGGGAAAGGTAAAGTACTCAAGGACAGGATTGCCGGTTAGGAAAGAAGGTTGCCATGGAAAAGTTGCCTCCGCTTCAGAAGTTTTATGAGGCTTATAGCGCTATCGCGGACGATCGATTCGATTTGGCGCCCCAGCAATTGACGGTGCGCTCGTCGGATGGCACGAAGGAGTACACCGTCACCTGGGACGATGAGGGCCATTACCGCTCTAACGACAATGCCACCTATTGGCAGGGCTACGCCGGGTATCCTGTGTTGGTAGCGTTGCTGCTGCAGGGGCGTTTGCCGCTGGACGAAGAGGTGGCCACTTGGTTTGTCGATGTGCCCTGGAAGCAGCTGAACGAGGCGCACAAGCGCGATTACGACGCAGCCCTCGAAGAGGCTTTCGACCTCAAGGGGCTCGATATGGCCCAGCGTCTGCAGGCCGAGGCAGCGGCTGATGCCGATCAGGAGGCTTTGGCTGAACTGGCTGTTGCGGTGGGGCGGTTGAGCGAACCCGTGCGCAAGCTGGGATAACGCAATTCCCCTGATCATTGTGGTCTTGATGATTGCGCCACTAAAGATTTCAGATTGTAAACATAACGTTTTTAACCTGTTACTCTCGTTACTAAATTGCTAACGCAGGGCTATAATTTTCCCATATAAGCAAAGGGGGTAGTGTGCCCTCAGGCTGATTTGCCCAGGTTGGGCTCGATATATAGGGAAGATCGAAAAGGTGAACGTCATGAATGCTTCACAGGACCATCATGATCGTAACATGATTAACGTCGCGGGGGGGGGGGGCTCTCTGTAACTAACCTCCCCTCGGGAGGTTCGGCCGCGCCCTCGGAAGAGGGGGCGCATGGGAAGGGCTTGAAGAGTCCTCGGCGCGTAAGCCGTCCGCGTCGCGTGCTTTCTCTTTTTCTTTCGTTTGTGCTTGTTACCACCTGCTGGAGCTGCTCGTCTATCGAGCAGGCGCGTGAAATGGTCATTGGCGACGACGTTGTGCCAATGGCGGCCAATCCAGCCCAAGGTGATCAAATTCTTGACGACATCGGAAACGGCGATGTCATACCTGCCGATTATTCCG
The DNA here is from genome assembly GCA_910585575.1 of uncultured Adlercreutzia sp. Taxonomy (GTDB): domain Bacteria; phylum Actinomycetota; class Coriobacteriia; order Coriobacteriales; family Eggerthellaceae; genus Adlercreutzia. The sequence continues at coordinate 112,980 of CAJUFS010000001.1, forward strand.
CGACTTCATCCGACGAAAAGCAGGATTCTGCGGAGGAGCCTGGCGCTGTCGCGTCGAATGACAGTCCTTCTGAGCCGGAGCGTCAGGACACCGAGGGCGACGGTGCCGCTTCGCCATCTGGCGATTCCGACGCAAAAAACGAGGCCGAACATGTGCCCTCGATTCCCACTCTATCGGACATGCAGGAAAGCAAGCCTGATCAGGAGCTTGTAGATGCTCTTCTTCCTGGTTCTCTGGCATTGCCCGATGAGGTTCTGCCTACCGTAGAGAAGAGCGAGGGCAAGCTCTCCGATGTGTTCGATCCCCATCTGGCCCTTTGGGGAGCACCGCATTCCTCTCAGCAGGGCTATCTTGTCTCACAGACGCCGCTCAACGCCTCTTTCGTGGTGAATGGTGCGGCTTTGGCGGGCGGATCCTTAGGCGGCGCGGAGGCGGGTGACGCTCTGACGTTCTCGCTCGATCTTCCCTACGCCTACGCGAGCGGAACTGGGGAAGCGCTGGCTACGACACTCTCAGAAGAGGAGTGGCGCTTGCGCAGCTCGCTCGAATCGGCGTTGGAGCTTGCGAAGATGCAGGCAGAGGCGGGAGGCAACGGCCAGAAATCATCGGATGTATCTCAGGAAGACGTTTGGAAAATCGCTCTTGACCAGGCGAAAGAAGTAAATTCTTCAACGGCACCGCGCGTCGTGCTTGTCGCAGACGATGTGCCTCAGGGCTACAGCGTCTGGCAGCGCCATGGCGAGGGCTGGCAACGCCTGGGGGAAGAGGAGCTCAAGGCGGGCGTGAGCGGTCGCGTTGTTTTCCGCTACGAAGGCTACAGCTACGGTGACTCGGCGGAAGAGGTGGCGCTCCAGGAGGATCCGAAGGCCTTGGCTGAGGCGCGGAAGCAGGTAAAGGCCGGTGCCTGGACTGCCTCGTCAGAGGTGCTGACGTTTACGCTGCAAGTAAAGGGAGATTTGCCGGAGGGGCAGTCGCTTTCTGCGACCTGGGGTTATGACGTCCGTTCCTATACGGATGCCCAAGGAGCCGTGACCTTCGGCATGGCGCGTCGAGCGGCGGTTGACTCCATTCCGCTGGCAATGGCGTCCTCAAAGGCGAAAGCCGCATTCGAGGTGATGCCCCTGGTTGCCCCCGAGGGATGGAGCGCTCATGTGCTGGAGCTTTCTGTTCCAGAGCAGGCTCTCGATGTCACCGGAGCGAACTTTGCCGCCACCTATCCCGGGCAGTTGTTCGATGCCGAGAGGGTTGTTGCCTGGGATGTGACAGCGGTTGACCCCTCGAAGTTGTCGGGGCTGAACCCTATTGACGAGGCGGCGGCTGTGGCTTTGGGCGCGGTGCCCTACGAGGCCGAAGTGAGTGAAAAAGGCCAGATCAGCGTCAATGCTGGTGACAAGGCTGCTGTCAATGCGGGAGATCGTCGCTTGCTGTATCTGGCGGTTCCCTGGGAGGCCAACGCCCAAGCGCTCGCGGAATCCCTGGGCATTGCCCAGGCTCCCTTGGCCAACGAGGGACTGCCCCAGCGCACGGGGGCGCTCTACGATGCCGTGACCGCTCCCCAAGTGAAGGAAGGCGACGCTTCGGTGAAGGCCGTCTTCGAAGCCGAGCCGATCTTTACCGAGTCTCAGGAACCGCGGGCACTGCGCCAGCGCGTTGAGGCGGTTGTGGAGATAACCGAGGGAGTGCTCCCTGCGGAGCCCGACCAGGATCAGGGGACAACCCAGGAGGGAGAAAACGCCCCGACGCCCTCGGATGAGCCCGAAAGCGATGGCGGCCCAGCGCCCGACGATGCATCTGCCGAAAACGACACAGACGCTGGAACACCGGAAGAAGACGCAGCGACACCCGGCGACGAAAGCGCCCAGAACGAGGGCAGCCGCGAGGGAAAGCTGGACAGCGCCCTCTGCGATCTGCTCGGCTCCTACGCGATGGTTATGCCGCTTTTTGACGACGCGAGCACGGGTGGCCTGCACGAGTTTTTCAATCCCTATCCCAATCCTCATGGCAGCGTGCTCTCGCTGCCCAACTCGCCCAATATCTTCCTGGTGCAGCGCGGTAAAAATGCCGGCATGACCATTCAGCTCGAGCGCAATGGCGCTTTGTATTTGGGCAATCGGGAACACCCGATGGAGTACAAGATCGTCATTCCGTTCCTCTACGAGGAAGACGGGCAAGTAAAGTCTGCCGATACGCTGACGGAATACGCTGCGGCTCTTGGTAAAGCCACCTCGGAAATTGACTACAGCAACATTATGCGCTTGAGTCTCACGCCCTCCGATTCTGCGGCCTTCTTCACTGAGTGGGATGTGTACATGCTTCCCGATAAGGATTCTCCCGAGAAGGACTACATCCCCGTTACCTATACGCAGCTCAACGCTGCGGGAGAGGTGGTGGACGGCTCGTATCTCACCCAGCCTCTTTTCACGGATAATTCGGGAGATAAGAGCGTTGAGCGAGGCCTCACGGGTACGTTCGTGCTGCGCTACCGCGGGGCAAACGGTCAGTGCGAGTACAACGCTGACTCCCTCGTTCCGAACTTCAACGTGAGGTTCTTAGGCAAGGTGCCCGAGAACAGCTCGGCGACGGTCAGCTTGGGCGGCACGCTTTCCTACTGCGTCGACGGTTTGGGAAACGAGCACGAGGGCAAAGCAACTATCGCCCCCGGCCAGTCCACGGGGTACACGCAGCTTCGCTACATTACCTTCATCAAGTCGAACCTTCAATGGGATACCAGCGTCAAGGTGCGCTCTGACGTAACGCAAGGTGCCCCGTATCTTTGGGAGCCCATCAATTACATGGTCTACGAGGTCAAGGTTCGCAACACCTCCGACCAGGTGAGCGTTGAGGGCGAAGAAGAAGTGGACCCCGAAGAAGAGGTGACGCCCATTGACATGGTGCGCAACACCTTCCAGGTGTCCTTCGACGGACAGGAAAACGGCGGCGTGAGACGCCGTGACCTTATGGCCTTCTATCAAAACGGCGATCCCGTGGTTACCTACGACGACCAGGGCAATGTGCTCAACGACCTTACCGAGGAAATACGTCGCGACGGCGTGTTCATAGGAAAGCCCAACGAGGGCGGCGCGCTAATTTACAAGCTTGACGACCTTGCTCCCGAAGGTGCGACAGCGGAACAGCAAAGCCAGGCCATCGAGAGCTTTTGGAACAATATCGATCTCATTCACTTTGAGAACATCGGCGACTATCCTCTCAGCGCCATCCCTTACCAGAACTTGAGAAACGACGGCTTTATCCAGTTCCTCGACGAGGAGCCCATTACGACGGGAGAAACGCGCACCTATCTGGTGGCCGTGCCCTATACGACGAATCTTAA
>CAJUFS010000001.1:116320-149491 GCA_910585575.1 uncultured Adlercreutzia sp.
TTAAAAAATACGATGCGAATAGCTACATCCCCGTGAGCTTCCAGTCGCTGCCGACGATCTACTTCGGAGGAAAGGGCCTGGAGGGCTTTCAGTGGACGTTGGACAGAAAAAATACCGACGGCACCTTCCGTGCGGTTAAAACCTCGATGACCATGGATAAGAAGGCCTGGGACGAGGACAATCCGGGTTGGAAGAGCTTGGGCAACGCGCCGCTGGGGTATCCGTCCCAGTATCGCTTGAGCGGGTTCAGCACCACGGGCAACGTGTACGTTTCCGGAATTGACGACGGTCTGTCCTATGGCCCCTATATCTCGGAGGATCTGCCGGAGAACTACGAGATCAATGCCGTGGACTTCCGTATCGAGCGCAACGCGAACGGCACGAATCCCGCTAACACGATGCTCACGCCCGGCAGCACCGTATCGGGCATCGCAGGCCTGAACAACTGGTTCGATGCCGACCACAACTACCTGGAGTTTGAGATCTGCTCCCAGAACCGCTACGACAGCTGGATTACCAGCAACAGCAAGTACTGGGTGCGCATGCCCGATTCCGTAAAGCCTCAGTACCAGGGCACGGTTACCGAGGACGGCAAAACCTATGACGTGTGGCGCTTGGGCGGTGCCGGCACTGCCGACGACCTGACCAGCGTGCTGGAGCAAAACGGATTCTCGGCCAAGGTGCGCAACACCGCGATTACCTCAGGCAAGCCCTGGTTTACGGGGAACATGCGCATCCTGTTCGCCAACAAGCTGCAGCAGAACATCTCCGTTCCGGTGCAGGTGGTGGTTCAGGGCACCATGCGCAAGCCCTCAAGCGACGGACCGGCGGGCTTCTACCAGAACAAGGCGACGCTCATCTCCGGTGCTCCCACCTGGGTTCCGCCTATCAATGTGGAGGAGAAGTACCGCGGCCACTGGGGAGCCACACCTTCGCAAGTGGTGAAGACGGCCGACCTGGATCCGAAGGGTCCTGTGGAGCCTGGCGTGCACGCGTTCGGCTATAGCTATCTGAACAACGGATTGACCTGGGGCAAAGAGGGCGGTTTGAAAGCTGTGGCCCTTGATCAGGACGGCGGCGGCGTACTGTTTGCCCTGACGAACGACTGCACCTCCATGATGGAGCCCGGCGTTCTTACCACGAGCCGCCTTTCCGAGAACCATGCGCTGGCCAACGGGGGCAATGCCCAAGACCCCTGCGGATGCCAATATCACCATGCGGGCGATTACGATCCCGAGACTGATTCTTTCTTCGCGTCCGATGGCTGGAAGCGCGCGGGCCACGAGGGCTTCATTCCCTCCCATGTGGTGCTGTCGCCCGAGCTTCTCAAACATATGGACGTAGCCAAGCTGACGCTCCATTCGGTCCATGAGGACGAGGAGCACGGCGGCTCCGGCCCGGTCGTATTGACGCGTTCGCTGCTGCAGCAGTATGTGGTGGGTGCCAACGGGGCAACCCAGGCAGAGCCGGGAGCCCGGTACAGCGCCGATTTGGTGGGCGGCATCGTTATTCCCCAGCAGGTATGGGGGGCGACCCATGCCGACTGGCCCGAGGCTCCTTTCGATTACCTGGAGATCGAGTTCGACTCCTTCGACGGCAGCGTGGGCTACGATGCAGAGCATCCCGAGCTCAGCTCGTTTTTACTGATTCACGGCGTCAACGGCCGCTTGGGCGAGCCGGAGCGGCCCTCTACCTATTGCCCTGTTGGCCTCGAGTTCAAAACGAATTACGACGACCCCGAGGACAATGTGCCGGCCGCTACGGGCTATGCCACGCTGTTCGGCTCTCTCGCCGATCCGAAGATCCACGCCTTCGGCTTCGAGTTTATCAATGCCAGCAAGCGAACGAATATGGCCGAGGGCACTACGGGCTTGCCGACTGCGAACAATACCCAGAACGTGAATGCCGGCGAGCGGCAGTCGGGCTTTGCCTTCTACCTGGAAAACGACACGCCGGCGCCTATCTACGGCGGCACCTTCTCTACTAACGATGTGGCCTATCAGATTGTCGACGACGGGTTCGGTGCCAGCAAGCTGGTGGGCTTCGAAACCTCGCACATCGAGTTCTCGAAAGCGCTTCTGGATGCGGCTACGCTGCCCGACCAGGGCACGGTACTCACGTTGCAGGCCGTGGAGCTGGACAACGAGGGTGCACCGGTAGCCCGCACCTTTAGCTATACCAAGCAGCAGCTTCTGAACTGGCGCGTGACGAACGCCGGCGCCCATCCCTATCCCTCATACCAGGGCGGTCACAACAATGTGGGCGCCGTGGTGGTGCCCAAGAGCGCCTGGGGCAACCTCTATCTGACCAAGGTCGAGCTGAAGTACACCTACTTCACCTATGACGTGCCGTTCAGCAGCTACGATGAATATGCAGCGCAGCACTATCCGCTGTACCGCTACTCCTTCTACGACGATACCGTGGTCAATCGGCGCCCCAGTTTCTCTCTGTTCGGCACGGCCACGAGCCCGGGCCTGAAAGAGCTAAAGGGCACGTTCCGCGCCGATGAGAACGCGGAGTTCCAGCCTGTCAGCGCCGAGGCGTCCAGCATTGCCCGCATCAAGACGCGGGATCCTGGCAACGACATCGATGCCGTCGGCTACGAGAAGAACGCCCCGGGCGATACCCAGGCCCTGGATAGCAGCGCCAAGGTATGGCCCCAGCAGCGCAAAGACGTTTACTACGCCGAGGGGCTTTCGGGCTACTCGTTCTACGTGGGCAATAGCTCGTCCTCGAAGATTCTCGACGGTGTCATTACCATCGAGCAGAACAGTCCGGTGACCAACCCGCTCTTCGTTTCGCGCGTCACGGATGGGGGAGTGACGGAACGACGCGGCTTCCAGACCGAGTACCTGGTGCTGAACAAGGCGCTGCTTTCCAATGCCACGGTAAAGCGCGTGAAGATCGAGTCCATCGACGACGACGGCACGCCGTCGACTTTGACCATCGAGCGAAGCCAGTTGGAGCAGCTCTACAAAGTGTCGGCGGCTGGCACCACGGGAAGCGGCTACAATCCTGGGGCGGCAGCGGGGCAGGAGGGCGCCTACATTGTGCCGCAGAGCGTGTGGGGCTCGCAGCACCTGACGCGTATTCAGGTGGAGGTGTCGCAGTTCAGTGCTGATATCGACCCGTCGCCGTTCTACCCGGTGTACAACGCCAATGGCTATTATGTGCGCTCGGAAACCAACGCCACCCATCGCAAGAGCAAGCCTTGCGTCATCTTGCAAGGTTCGCCGACGCGTCCCGGCGAACTGGATATGAAGTGCACCTTCGACACCGATTACCAGAAGTACGGCCAGACGAACGTGTCGGTAAACGAGAACGCCGTGCTGGTGGTGCGGCCGGCGGAGCCCCGGGTGGCCGCCTATGCCTACGGCTCGAGTCCGTCGCGCAAGTACAGTTCCAACCCGCGCAACTCACTCGGCGAGCCCACCAACGTGAACACCCACACGACCAATGCCAACAACGAGCGCGATGATTCGGGCTATGTGTTCCATTTGGTCACGCGCACCCCCTCGATGCTGAATCCCGGCTCCTTCAAAACCTCCGATATTCCTTTGGCGTGGGATGCGGCCAACAGCACGAATCGAGGGTTCACCACGAACCGCGTGGTGCTCTCGAAGGCGCTGCTGGCCAACGCTACGGGGCTGGCGGTAACGCTCACCGCGCACGACGGGAGCTCGGTAACCCTCGACGGTGCGCAGCTTCAAGCTTATATTGTCGCCTCTAACGGCTCCCTTCCCGCCGATTCCTCCGTGAACGTGGGGGCGGCGCTTGCCGGTGCGGTGGTGGTCCCCGCTTCGGTGTGGGGGCCGAGTACCCTTAAGAACGTCGAGGTTCGCTTCTCGTCGTTCAAGGGCAATGTGGATTTCGCCGGTGCGAAGAACGCCGGATGGGTTCCCCCGACGAACGCGGCTGCCGGCACGTTCGTCGAGCTTCAGGGTGTTGCCAACGATCCCGAGAAAGAGCTGTGGGTGACGGGCACGTTCTGCTCTACCTACTATCGTGATGCCACGCGGGACGAGAGCGCGTCCGACAGGGCCGCTTTGGTGACCACGACGCCCATCCCGTCGATCATCGCCCGCGCCTTCGACAACACGGCGGGCGGTGGCGCCGCCTCGAACCTGCCCTGCGATAGCCTGCAGGGCAGCCGCGAGCAAACCGCTCCGCTGTTCGCGGAAGGCTCCGGCTACATCTTCCAGCTAGGTACCGCAAACCAGTCGGCCATGAAGCCGAGTGTGTTCAGCACGGGCACCCTGCCGTCCGACCCCTATCAAGGGACTCTGCGCGGCTTCGAGACCAAGCACCTGTACCTCTCTCAGGCGCTTAACGCGGCGGCAACGGTGGCGAAGGTAACGGTGAAGGCGAAGGACGCGGCTGGCGCCGTGTCAACGTTCGAGCTGACGAAGGGCCACGCAACGCCTTCCCTGAACCTGGACACCTATGCCAGCGCCGGGGCCTACGACATTACGCCAGGGGCCTGGAATGATCAGTACCTGGTAAGCGTTTCGGTCGAGTTCTCGTACTTCGGCGGCGGCGTGACTCTCAACAACAGCAGCACGATAACCCGTGGTGCCATGGCCGGCCAGCCGATCGTGGCCCTGGTGGGCCGCGGCACCCTGCCGGGCCGCATTCCGCTGCAGGGGACGTTCTCGACGGTGTTCCGCGGCTACCTCAACGACGTGAGCCGCAATGACACGTCGGCGCTGATCGTGGAAACGGTCAAGCCCGAGCTGGAGGTGACAAGTGGCTGGTCGCTGAAGGATCCGGCTACGGGCGCCACCACGGTGCACACGCCTCAAGCGGTTCCGGGAACGGACAGCTGGGGAACCCTCACCGGTTCCACCTTCTACATGGACAGCATTCCCTATCGCTGGGGCGAGGATCAAGACTACGAGCGGGCGTGGATCGACTTCACGGTGAAGAACGACACGGCCTACTCAGCTCAGGGCCTGGACTTTGATGCCATTCTCGATCAGACAGCCATCGACAGCGCTGGCAAGCGCACGGGCTTTGTACCCACCGAGCTGGTGATTTCCGGCTTTGCCAACACGGCCGACGGGTGGCGTCTGAAGGGGACGAGCATCGTCGAGGGCCTCGATATCTTCGCGGCGCCCACGCGGCCGCTGGGCGGCACGGCGAACTTCGACAGCGACTTGTACGCCACGCGCCTTGCCATGGCCGATCTGGCCGGGTACATCGACGGCACGGGTGCGCTGCACCTGCGTTTGGACGATGCCGCGGCAACGGGGGTATCCGGCGTGGTGAAGGCGCTGCGCCTGCGCTTTGCCACCTTCGGCTCCGCCATGGCCGGGGCCAACGTCATCACCATGCGCGTCTACGGCATGATGGAGCACCACGGCATCGGCACGATGCCCTCGGAGGTGCTGAACGGCGCTTCGTACAACGGCGGCGTCCACATCGGCGACCTTCACGGCTACCGCAGCAACCCCACGCGCTACATCAACGCCACGGCCCACCTGTTCCCGTGCTCGGGCGATTACGGCAACGGCATCGAGCGCACTACCACCTCGCCCATTCCCATCCAGGGCTTCCGGTTCGGCACGGGCAGCTTGTTCGAGGGCTACTACAACGAGCGCGGGGCGTTCAACTACGATCAGAACGCCGACTGCGCCTTCCGTGACCCGAACAGTTACGCCACTGACGGCTCGGCCCGCAACAATGTCGTGATCGTGGCGCACAAGGACGAGAACAGCGGTTACATCCTCGATGCCTATAACGAGACCGAGGCTCGCTCCGATACGAATGCCATTGTGTACGATATGGAGAGCGTCGGGAACAAGGCCTCCATGGGCGCGGTGAGCGTTCACGGCTTCAAGACGCGCACCGTGCGCTTCGATGCGGGGCTGGTGGATGTGGGCAAGCTGCCTGCGGCCCAGTACGCCGGCACGACGGGTGCTCCAGCCGACACCTCGACGCTGAAGACCATCGAGTTCTACTTCGCCGACCCCGCAACCGGGTCGGCCGGGGCTGCGCCCGATGTGACGGTGGCGGTGGCCGACTTGCCTACCTATCGCGTGGGCAACGAGTACGTGTTCGACCTCGATAACCAGACCGCCTTCGCTAGCACCAAGGGGCGCTACCTGAAGAAGGTGAAGGTGAACTACGGTACCTTCGCGCCGAAGTACGTGTGCAAGCGCGTGCAGGCAAAGTTCACGGGCTTGGTGGACTGGTACACTACGGCTGATGAAAACGGGGATCTGCCGGGGCGCGTGACGGCGCTCCAGACCGGCCTGCCGTCAGGGATGCCTGCTCGCAACGCCACCAACGCGCACTTCCTCAGCGTGGTGAAGCCCTATCTAGGCATCGATACCCATGGGCAGTACGGCGATGTGCGCGAATATCGCGTGGACAATACGGGCAACTCCGACAAGGACCGCACCCATCTGACCGTGCCCTACGACCGCGACTACCAGCTGTGGACGCGGATCTACAACAAGCAGAGCGTCTCGAAGCTGGAACTCTGCGATGTGATTATGGATCTGGCGGTGAATCGCGAGACCTATCCGGTGGAAACCGGCGGCACGGCCACTGCGTGGACCGGCTTCCATACCTACCAAGTGACGGTGCGCAAAGAGCTGATGGATCAGTTCGTGCGGGCGAACCAATCGGCCGACGATGTGTCAGCCGTGGGCGAGGTGCGCCTCTACGGCGTCACCGATGCGGCCACGGCGCTGCCCAACTACGTGAGCCCTCCGCAGATGCGCCTGGTACCCGTGCTTAACGCCGACGGAAGCCCCCAGTACTTCGAGGACGTCCTGCATAACAACGCGCGCTACAACTTGAACGCGGCCGGACACTTGGTCATCACCGAGCAGCAGCTGCGCGACAGCGGCATTGAGAACCTGACGCGCTGTGTGCTGTACCATTGGAAGGGTATGAAGCGCGAGTCGGCCAATGCCGATATGCAGCGCGTGGTGTTCGACGGCTTCTCGGACAACAACTTCGGCACCGACAGCCTGGCTTTGAAGGCCGACTCCCACATGTACATGGGCGGCATCGACTACGACGCCCAGTGGGATTTGAAGCAGCATGACGATACGGCAGTGCTGGTGTCCAAGATGCTGTTCGACACGGTGACCCGCGCGGCCTATACCGACAACCGCACGGCCAAGCGTTTCGATCGCTGGGCCAGCAGCAACGAGTCGGGCCACGAGGCGGCGCGCCGAGCGAATTCTGCATCCACGAACTCCTTTGCCGACGATAAAGACCATGAGCTGCAGATTGGCTATAAGGCCCAGGGCTCGTTCCTCGTCGACTTCCGTCAGGGTCGCCTGGCGGATGAGGAGAAGGTGCACCACTACGACTTCGAGAACAGTGCGGCGAATCCCACCTGCCCCTCGGCCCATTACTATTTCGGCAGCACAAGCAATAAAGCGTTCAATACGGCGGCAACGCTGGTGTTGGAGCAGACGCTTCGCGCCGATGACTTCGATGCCTACTTCATCAAGATTCATCCCCAGGCGTTGAAGTTCGTGGAGTCGATCCAGGTGGTTTACGGGGACGGGTCCAGCTATACGATCAACCAGCAGGATTTGGCGGCCCATGCGAATAACGGCAACTCCGCACCGACGGGATCTGCGACGCGCTACACCCGTCTTGACCTTCTGTACAAGGACGCTGCGGGCAAGCGTCAGCCTTACTTCCAGGCGACGGCCTCCAACGATAAGACCTACGCCTATCGCGAGGCCTTTGGCGACGCGGTCGCGAAGGCCGACCGTGTGGCCCGCGTGGTGTACTCGCTGCGCATTAATCAACCCGGCGTGGTAGGCGGTGTGGCTCAGAATCCCGACTTTGGCTCGTGGTTCCAGTGGGACGAGATCGAAGCCGATCCCTTTGAAGTAACGGGACGCTTCGTGCCGGTGAGCGGCCGCGATTTGGGCTTCGGCCTCTCTGACGTCTATGCTGGTTTGGGCAGCAGCACCGTGAAGGCCGAAGTGCGCGTGGGCGGCAGCCACAACTCGAGCAACACGCATGCCCATAAGGCCGTCGTGCGTTATGACCGCGAGCGCGATCATAACTCCTCCGACAGCTACCAGTCGAAATTCTCCTGGCAAGACTACTACAAGCTTAATAGCAACACTGATTCGGTGCCGATGAAGATGCGTCATCTGCGCGCCTCGGTAGGCTACCGCGTCTACGAGTCGGGCAACTACGTGCGCGTGGCCGCGATGTCCAACATTAACGGCGCCACCACCCTGACCGACGCGAGCTTCGATTCGCGGGAGGAGTGGCCCGACTATCCGAAATGGCTCGAGGGCCTGGGTGTGCGTGGCAACTGGGAGAAGGCGCCCTTCGGTAAGGACACCCAGTACAAGGTGTCGTTCAACCGTTGGCAGGTGCCCTATCCCACGCCGGTGAACTACTTGTTCAACTCCAATGACACCAGCTATGGCGGTGGATTCGGCCTCGAGCTTGTCCAGGCGCCGCTCTATAGCAAGGAGTATCCGCGCCAGATCTACCTCAGCGATTACTGGACCGGCCTGTGGCGCAACAAGGACTTCCTGGACACGGGCCATATGTTCGATTTCTATAAGAGCAACTGGCGCCAGGTGTCCTTCGCTGATGAAATTACCATTCACGAAGATTTGCCCACCTGCGTCCCCGAGTCCAACGCAACGTACTACGGCTTCCTTTCCACGGGTCTGACCTTGCCCTACCGCAATGGCAAGTACACCGAGAACAAGCCGGCCGATGACTTCGACGATGACGATGGCGACAGCGGCGGCGAGGACGGCGGGGGAGATTCGGGCGAGGAGAAAGACGATCCCAACGACGCCGACGATGCCATGGCCGACAGTGTGGGAGAGGCCGATGAGGAGTTCCGCTCAATCCTGCGCTACGTTGACCATATCGACTTGCATATTGCCTCCTATACCGTGGATGCTCTGGGCGATCCGACGGGGCTCGTGCAGCGCCGAACGGAGACGATCGACAAGTCCAAGGTGGACTTCCTGAAGGCCTGGACCGAGCAGAAGAACGTTCACATCCGCTTCGACCACGGCACCTCGGTCGACCCTGCAAGCCAGCTGAGCGCAGGCACCAACTCACCCTTCTTCCAGTCCCAGGACTTCCTGTACGTGGTAAATAACTTGGGTCCCTACGACTTCGTCGAGAGCTACGACGTGGTGCTGAAGAACGTGCCGGGCAGCGCCGACTACAACGACGAGACGGGCTTTGCCACCTACTCAAACGGCGACAAGATCCCCAAGTACAACAGCTGGAGCCGTTCGGATCTGGACATGCTGGTGTACGGCCGTCCCTATACGTGGAAGGCCACGGAGAAGTCCATCTGGACCCAGATGAAGAAGGACTCCATCAACACCGTGTGGACATCGACGCGCCGCAGCTACTCGGGGAATAAGGTGTATACCGAGCAAGCCTTGGACCGAGGATCTGCCTCGGGCTATGCCGACAACAACCACTACAAGGATCGCGCCTACATTGCGGCCTTCCCCGTGCCCATCGACGCGAAAACAATTCTCAGCCCCAAGGAAGGGGTCAACACCGCCGCAGGCACCTATCAGGACGGAAGCGAGCTGTACGATTACGCCGCTGATAACGTCACGCCGAACATCGGCACTATGGAGGCGCGCTTCCAGAATGCCAAGGACAAGGGCTCCGAGGACGCCACGGGCCGTGCCACCCATATCAGCCATGTGAAGCTGACCGCCGATATAGCCGGCGACAACGACGGGCGCGCCAACGGATGGGGCATGCGCCTGCAGAACGTGTACGTGCCCCGCGGCTTCATCGAGAACCTTGAGCTGAACCGGGCGGGCGACATCAATGCCGGCTACGAGTACGGTTGGTTCGAGGTGGCCGAGTTCTCCTTCACCGTGGATACCGACAACGGTCCCTATACGTTCACGGGAACCTGGCAAGATGTGGTCGACCTGGGCATTGTGTCCAATCCGGGTACCAGCGCCAAGTATCCCCACTGCTATGTGGTGGACATCGAGGCCTTCCTGCGCGCGGCCGTCAACGGCACGGCGCCCAATGGGGCCCAGTTCAACTTCAAAACCTATCGGGCCTGCGATGTCACCAACACCATCAATGGCTACCGCGACTACGTGAGCGCGACGAACCGACTGGTGAACATTGAGTTCTCCCGGGCGCGGGTGTCCGAGTTCTCGCTGGTGTTCGATTCGCCCAACGCGCTGCAGCGTCGTGTGAACCGCATGCTGGACTCCGAGGGTTGGCTGACCGACACCCAGGCGGAGAGTGCCCAGGCGAATCCCAACGACTTCGCCTTCGCCTATGACGGCGTGTACGTCGACCGTACTCCTGAGGACTTCGCGGCCGCCACGGCCACGGGCAACAACCCCGCTACGGGCCACTGGAACGACACCTCGACGCCGACCTTCGGCAAGCAGGGCACCCAGTTCCCGTCTGTGGATCTGGTCGACACGCTTATTGCTACCGAGCTAAAGTCGAAGGATCCCCATGCCGACATGCCGCTGTCGTTCCGCATCACCGACGATGGCTACTACAGCCACAAGCACTTGATGGGCGAGCTGTACTCCGAGGCCAACCGCGGCGCCCTGCTGCCTGCACGTACGGCCAGCGGTCAGACCATGCGCAAGGTGTTCGCCTACGACAAGGCGGCTACTGACGTGTTCTCGCCGGTTTCCTACGACAGCGACTCCGGGGCCGTGTGGACCAACATTCCCGACGGCGGCCTGTACGTGGGCGATTATGTGGAATACAACCTGTACGTGGGCGCTCAGGCCGATTCGAAGCTGCCCATGGAGTCGATCACCTCGCGCTTCCAGGTGCCCGAGGGCCAGCGCATCGTGGGTTGGGAGATTGCCAAGAAGAACCAGAACGGCACCTGGGTCGATGACAACACCTGCGGCTTATCCTTCCCAGGTAACGACCCGCTGCCGGTGACGGCTTTCATGATGCGCCCCGACGACACCAACAAGCGTCCCTGCGAGCCCCAGGTGGACTACTCGCTGGCCGCCACGGCCGTAACGCCTTCGCTCTTTGCGTCGACGACTACGGAAAACACCATCGACAACCGCGTCATCGAGTTCCAGGTGGGCAAGACCTTGTACGAGCAGGCTGCTGACGGCTCCTGGGTGCTGACCGACGAGCGCGACCGCGTGGTGAAGCCGGGGGAGGGCGTGCGCATCCGCGTCATCACCCAGCTGACCAGCGAGCTGTCCAACACTGCCTATGACACGCTCACGCCCAATACGGCCTGGCACAACGATGCCCCCGAGCACTATATCGGCGTGCAGCCGCGGGCGTGGTTCTATACCGTGTCGGCACCGAAGCACGGATTCACCCAGTACCGCGCCTGGCACAGCGAGAACACAAACGGGCACAACCCCTTCCTGTACACCGACGACGACGGCTTGGGTAGCAATGACATCGCCCATGAGCATCAGGTGAACTACAAGGTGGCCGGCATCGAGCAATATGGCGTGGGCCTGCATTCAGATCTTACCTACTACCACCATGCCGACGACGCCACGCGGGTGGGCACGGTGACCAACCCCAACGGCACCACGTCGCCGGCTAACCGCGACCATCGTGAAGATCCGCAGATGGCCATCAAGTTCACGGGGTCCTCGCCCAGCGGGCCGGCCAATGTGGACGGCAACCCGGCTCAGGTGACGGTATCGAACCTTATCAACCCCACCTACCACACCGCCAATATCACGGTAACGGTGAACCTCTACGACGAGAACCTGCAGAAGGGCTTCGAGCTGACCCAGACGCCCAAGATTGCCGCCAGCGACACCGCCGTGCGCCAAGAGCAGGGGAAAGCCGTTGACCTGCGCTATCCGCCCACCATGCCGGCGAGCAAGAACCTGGCTGCCGGGCCGGCCACCGCCACGTCCGATGGCTTGGGCGCCGATCCGAACCGTCGTCCCGCCATCCGCATCGAGTACTTCGATGCGACGGGCTCCGACCCCACGGTGGGCAGTTGGAAGAGCGAGGCACAGATCCTTGCCGACCACCAGGGGAACATCCAGGCGGGCTACTTGGTGAACATCAACCCCTTCCGCACGGTGACGAAGGTGCGCTGGACCTATTACGATGTGCCCGCATCGGCGTCCGTGGACGGTGCCGGTAAGGCCACGCCCTATGCGTTGGAAGATGTGGCCCTGGTTGGCGTCGGACGCTATTTGGATCAGCGCGATCAGCTGTCGGCGTTCAACCGCCTGGGCTCGTTCCAAGAGGCGACCGAGGCGTGGCAGAGCGGCAAGTTCTCCCTCGATGTGGGCTACACGCACTACCACGAGGAAGCCACGCACCTCGATTTCTGCAACAACCTGGCCACGGGGGAGGGCGGCTGGTTCCAGCTGGAGGAGGCCGCTGAGCACAGCTTGGTCATGACCAAGCAGGACTCCTATGCCGAGACCGAGTTCACCACCTATCGCCGTATGCCGGTGGTGCGCTTCCAGACTCAGGCGTTCCAGAGCCAGGAGCTGGCCAGTCAGACCTACGATCCTGATGCCGACCAGAAGAAGGGCTATCTGCCCGGCGAGCGCATCTGGTACAAAGACGCTCTGTACAACGTGCCGCGGGGCACCCAGTCCAATTTGGGCTGCACCCGCATCGAGGGCGAGATCTACAATCCGGTGTTCTACGAGCGCATTCCGTTGGACTATCTCGTGGACGACGACGGCAACGAGATTACCGCGGAGTACCTGGAGGAGCGGCTCAACCGTCCGGGCGCTATTCGCTGGACCGATGCGAGCCACGCCGATGTGCTGGCCGAGCGCACGACCAACCAGAAGGTGCACCTGCAGGTGACCCGCGTGGACGAGGCCGATGCGCCCGAGGTGGCCGGTGACTTCGGCGGCATGATGACCTACGGCAACGCCGCGCAGTCTTTGGGAACTTCGGCGACAACGCGGGTCTTCCAGGATTTGGATCCGCGCACCTCGAGCGCGACGACGCGCTTCGCCCTGTTCCGCATCGAGTGGATTCCCGATACTGACCTCACGGGCGGCGTGCCCATGGTGCCCGGCGCCCGCGACCCGCTGGCGCCCGCCGACAAGACGGCGGTGGGCCACACCTGCATCGAGGTGGGCGATACCATCGAGCTTATCTTCGACGTAACCGCCGCTTTGGACGGGCTGCCCCAGGTGTACACCCCCGTTCAGGTGAACACCGGACGCCTCACCGGCACCTCGGGCCTGGAGCCCTGGTACTTCCCGCGCATCGGCGAGTACCACACCAGCTGGCCGACGGGCGGCGCGAACCCCTTGAGCCAGAACGCCTCGGGGTCTTTCGGCTACACCGATGCCGATTCCGCGGGCTTCTATAAGATTCAGAACCAGAACGTGCTGATGGACATGGACTACCTCCATCACGACGCGGCCTTTACCGCCGACAAGCCCGGCGGGTGCGACCTGTGGGAGATGTTCGACGGCTCCTACACGTACCTGCCCGGCACGGCCACCTCGACGCAACGCTACGACATCGTCGGATGGAAGGACAGCAGCGGCCATCAGCAGGCCAACCAGGACAGCACGCATAAGTACGCGGTGTATGGTTGGGTCGACCGTGGCCTGCAGGGCACCGACGGCAACAGCGGTTCGTACTTCATGGACGAGGACGTTGCCTCGAGCAATACCCATCAAGCGGTGCGCTATACTCCGCGGCCCCAGGGCAGTGGCAGCGTGGCCCAGGTGGCTCTGAGCCTGCCGGCGGACGTGTGGATGATCTCGCCCAACGACCAGTCGGAGAACCGCTACCAGGAAAACCGCTTCATGCGCGACTACTATACCTTCGTTACCAAGGCGCGCACCTTGGGCGCGCGTACGACGAACGCTGAGGGCAACGCTACTATTTGGGGCTCTCAGACGCCGCTTCTGTGGGCCGAGTCGCGCCTGCACCTGCAGAAGGCGTGGATTGCCGCCGCGAGCCAGTTCGTGCCCGACGATGCTTCGACGGGTTACGAGGCGCAGCGCAAGTACCAGCTGTGGGACTCCCATGAGAGCTGGCCGGAGGGCCAGGGGCTCTTGTCGAGCTACAAGGGTCTGTTCTATGGCCAGTACGATGCGGCGCTGGAATACCATCAAACCTATCAGGCTAAGCTGCAGGCCGTCAATTACGGCGACCGCACCCTGGACGGCGTCGAGTTCACCTACGTCATGCCCTACGGTGCCGAGCCTGTTTTCGAGGCTGACGGCGTCACGCCCAAAGTGAGCGCCGAGGTGCTTTCGGCTGTGCAGGGGGCTCCTCAGAATGTCAGCACCGATCCGACGGTGCAGGAGCGTTTCAGTCCTATCCACAACAGCCTGGTCAGCGTCGAGGTAGTGCAGAGCCCCTATTCTGCCTATGCCGGCTTTGATGCGCCCAGTGCGTCTCAGAACCCGGCGGACTACCGCAACGGCCTCGCGCTCAAGCAGGCCTCGTCGCCCGATGTGTCGGGCCTCACCGACCGGTCGACCTACGAGGCCCTGAATACGGAAGGCGATCCGGATAAGACCGGGGCAGCCGACACGCACACCCAGGCCTATGTGGACAGTTCGCAGCCATGGGTGCTGAAGATCACGGTACGCCAGCCTTTGGGCAAGTGGTTCGGCCGCACAAGCGACGGATCACAGGTAGGGGCATTGCGCAATACGGTGGATCCCGACATTTACACGGGTGACGCCGGCTACAAGATCAACGTGAGCGTTGCCTCGCGCATCTTCGCCAATCCTGCCTCCGATGGCGACGAAGCGGCCTGGTACGACCGCGTGCTGCTGCGGCCCTACGACAACGGCGATGCTACGGGATCCGATGTGGCCAAGGGCCAGCGCCCGAGCCGCTCGAGCGCCTACTTCCAAGTGTTCGACCTCGACCACTACGAGGGCGCCTCGACGGCCGCCGACACCAATAAGAACGACGGCGACCTGAACAACGTGCAGATGGGCAATATGGACTACCGTTTCGTGGGACGGTCGGGCATCACGGCCTCGCGCCAGCGTGCCTACGACACCTCGTGGGGCTCCTATAATCTTCCGAGCGTGGGCGGCAAGATGGTGCTGAACAACACCTGCCTGGCCACAGCCGAGGCTCCTCAGGGGTCGCGGGCGACCAATCCGACTACGCTGCTGGCACCGGCGCAGGAGGACAGCGCCGTGGTGTGGTGGAAGGCCTACAAGAACGAGGAAGCCGAAGCAGCTCCGACAGTGTATGCCCAAACGGGCACCAAGGCCGTTATGCGCAAGCCGCTCATCCGCACCTGGAACTCGATCGGCGCCGACGGCGTGGGCGCCGATGCCGATGAATACTATGTGCAGAACGAGGGCGACGTGCGCCAGCTGAACGTGCACGTGGAGAACCGCTATTGGTGGAACGACACAGCCGTCGACACCGTGAAGCGCAACAACCCCGAGGTCAGCTACTTGAACGAGCGCCGCCAGCACACCTACGCCGTGGACGGCGGCCAGATGGGCTCGCTGGTTCTGCCCATTGTGACCGTGGTGCTGCCCGAGAACTTGGCGCCGGTCAACGGCGAGACGAACCGACCCTATCCGCGCTTGGTTGACTACGAGCAGCCCTTTGTCGTGCGCGACTGGAACCTGGTGAACGCCCATGACGCCAACGCGACGAGTCGTTCCAAGGTGGGGGCGTCGGCCAATATGGCGAAGGCCGACGCAGCGGCGCTGTTCGACGCGACGGTCACTTACGAGCTGACCGACGACCCGGTGACCGGGGCCAAGCAGTACCGCTTCGTGGTGCGCTTCATCGCCAAGCCTGCAGGCATCAACGGCGATGCGGCAGCCGAGCACGCCCTGCGCTCGACGGACATGGATGTCTTCAAGTTCGACGTCATTACCGTGGGCGACGGCGAGACGGCGGCGGCCACGGCCGACGGCGCCCACGCCGAGGTGCAGCGCTCTTTCGAGAACATCCGCACCTACGTGTCGAGCCAGGTGCCCAACTTCAAGTTCCTGACTGACACCGACATCGCCGGCAACCCCTACGAGGTCGGTAGCGCCTACCAGCGCCGCTACGATGGGGACGTGTCGGATAAGCGCCTCGATTCGCGCCAGGCCATCTATATGGTGAAGGGCCATGTAGTGACGCCGCTGCCCTTGTTGGACCAGAACCATTATGCGGAAGTTCATGACGTGGTGAATTTCTATGACGCGACCGACTATTCTTTCTTCACGCAGGCCCAGCGCGATGCCATGAAGGTTGCCGAAGTTAAGTATTCGCAGAACAGTCTGTTGGGATGGATTGTTATTGGCGGTCGAAAGTTCGATTACTACTGCGATCACTATAACGAGTGCACGGCTTGCACCGATTACGTTCGCGTCAAGGCGAGGACGAACTGGACCGATCAGCAGCTGGAAGATAGGGGCATTTTCCCCTGTACCTGCGTCGATCTTGCGAAAAGCACCGCTGCGACGCTCAACGGATCGGGAACTAAGGTCCTTTCCCAGGCCAAGGTGCAATACAAGAACTATAGAACAGGAACGGGAGCGAATCTCAACGAGCCGACTACCGTTAAGCCGGAATTCAATAATCCCTCGAATAGCAATTATCCGGGTGTCACGTGCTTGCCTGGCACGGGCAACTGTGACTCCAATGCCGATGGCTGCGGGTGGCATCCCATTTGGTCGATCGTCGATGACAAGGATGTGGTAACGGGCTTCCGCTGGAGTGCCTGTGCCACGCACAACCGCCATCACACCAACGATTACGTGGTGGCCGAGGAGTTCGCCACCTATGGCGTTATGCCCGCCGATCCCATTGACGACGGCACCTTCCAGCGCGACAGCCGCGATGCCACGAAGGTGATCACCCGCGAGGCCACTGAGAGCTCCTACACGAACAAGTTGGTGCGCATGACCGCGCGCTACTACGAGACT
Organism: uncultured Adlercreutzia sp.; assembly: GCA_910585575.1. Lineage (GTDB taxonomy): Bacteria > Actinomycetota > Coriobacteriia > Coriobacteriales > Eggerthellaceae > Adlercreutzia. The sequence continues at coordinate 133,174 of CAJUFS010000001.1, forward strand.
GATGATGTGCTAAATTGCCTCGAGGCGGGGGAGGCGCGCCTGCATGTGGAGGACTACTGGTTCCGTCCGCAAATCGGCACGCTCACCTCTTCTTTGGGCTACGCGCTCTCTGCGGCATCGACGGCACGCCTGAACGGCAATGACGAGGTGAAGACGACCTACGGCTTCATTAACCGCATGACGGGCACCGCAGCCTCGACCAAGGACGGCGGCGTTATGGCGGGCCTGAAGCTGCGCCGCTGGGGCACGCCCAACCTGGATATCACCTACAAGGTGCAGCCCGACAGCGGCTATGGCACCGGCGTCGACACTATGGACGGCGGGGCTGTGGCAGGCCAGGTGCTCGACCGGGCCGGCACCACCAAGAACGACAAGAACGACCCGTGGCAGTACGGTGAGTCGCTTTGGTACGCCGCCAAGCTGTCGAACCTGCCCTCCCAGAGCGGCGACCGATTCGACGGCTCGCCAGTGTTCCACGCCAAGTACGTGTACGCCCTCACCCTTCCCAAGGAGACGACGTACTTCACCAACGAGGCCATGATGGCGTTCACCAACAAGGACGCCGACGTGGCGGCCCTGCAGAATATCATGGCTGCGGGAACGTTCTACGATGACGACAACCCGCCCTTCGTTGTGGAATGGACCCATACGCCGCGCGGCGCCTCTGCGCCCGTGGTGGAGCAGTTGACTCCGCGGCAGCTGTTGGAGCGGGGTTGGACGATCGACATTACCAAGCAACCGGACTACGGTACGGCCACCTACGATAACCGCGAGTTCGCCAAGCCCGACAGTGATGACCCGCTCGACCTTGCCGATCCGGTGTTCGGCGCCACCAAGGTCAAGGAGCGCGAGACCGAGACGCTCGTGTTCGAGATCGCTCCGCCCGATGACGCTACCGACGAGGAGTTCGCTACCTACGATACGCTGCTAGAGGCGTACTGGGCTGGCGTGCGCCCCGATGGCTATCTGGGTATTGGCGAATCGCTTACCCTGAAGGTGCGCGCCCGTATCGATAACCTCTTCGACGAGGCCTATGCCGCGGACCACTCGCCGCGGACTTTGACCTACTGGGACAAGGTCAACGCCATCAACACGGTGCTGAGCGAGTCCTCGACGGCGCGCGTCACCACCCATGACAGCCGCCTGATGTGGCTCGACGACGATCGCTCGGGCAAGGGATGGACGCACACGAGCGCCACCGGCGCCAAGGCCAGCAAGCCGGCGCAACTGGCGCAGTCGGGCATCGACGGCGTGGAGTTCATGCCCTACGGTTTCGCCGCGCAGAGCCCCTCGACCTATCGCATTCCCGCCCAGAAGAAAGACACCGACCATGAGGAGTACGTGCGCGACGATACCGCCGAGACGGTGCCCGAGGCTGATTACGACCATGACGGCGCGCTCGATGACATTTACCTGAAGGCCGAGTCGGGCATCTTCCGCATCTGGTGCCCCAGCTCGTCTGTGCGCGGGGACACGGCCTCGCCGCGCGATCTGGTGCTCGATAAGGACTGGAACACCAGCGTGGCCAACGATACCACCTGGCGCGCCGACAACCAGTTCTACATCACCCAGGCCGTGAACACGGGCGGTGCCGTGAACAGCTTCATCATGGATTGGCAGCTGCCCTATTACGCCACGCAGTTCTCCATGACCACCGACGCTCCCTTCCGCTCGCTCACCTCGCCGGTGTACCGCATTCTGAAGCAGAACGTGCAGACGATCATGCCCGGCGTGTGGGAGGTGCCGGGGGCCGAGTACAACGCCGACGGCACGCCCGCCAACGAGCTGGCCGAGCGGGCCGACAACCTGCGCCTGTACGTGTGGGTGCGCACGGCCTCGCTCGACCGCAACAGCGCAAACAGCGTGTACTACGAGCAGAACGGCAACGATCCGGCGGGCAGCGACAACGAGAACTATGCCCTGCCGGGCACCGATGCCGACCGCGACTACTTCTACGGCGAGGACGATATCGTCTTCGATCAGGACGGCCATCAGATAAGCGGCGACGCCAACAGCGCCGATCAAATCTACAGTGGCAATGCCCTGCGCGATCCGAACAGCGCTTGGAAACTAGTGGGCATCTTCGACGCCACGGATCCGGACAACGCATCGCATCCCATCGACGTGAGCTCGCTGACCGGTGGCGCGGCCCAGGACATTCGCCAGATTCGCTGGGTGGTGAAGGCTGTGTCGCCGCGCGACGGCCACGGCGGTGCGGGCAGCGTGGAGAGTGAGAACGCCACCTTGGGCGAGGAGCTCGACACCTTCCGCAGCTACGAGGAGGCGGTGCCCCACGGACTGCGCCTGAAAGTTGACGCCATGCCCGACGATGATTCCTCGGCCATCACCAAGGCGGCCACGGCGGGCAGCCAAGAGGCCGACGAGCTCGACCCCGGTCGCTTGAGCACGGGCTGGGAGCCGCGCAAGACCCAGGACGGCCTGGACTACGAGCGCACGCCGTCGGGTTCCTACTCCACGGTGGGGCAGACCCCCATGCCCGAGTCGCTTACGAAGAACGCCGCCGGAGTTCATTGCCTGATCAGCATCGATGTGCGCAAGCCTATCAACAGCTCGCCCTTCGTTGCGCTGGCAGCGAGCGATTCGGATGACAGTTCGGCCGAGACGCCGGCGGTCCACGTGAACCACTTCCTGTCTGGTGTGCTGCGCTACGACGACACGAAGTACCTGGAGGTAGAGCGTCAGCGTGTGGGCTTCTACCGCGTAAACGAGAAGCCGACGCTGCGGCTGGACTTGGAGCAGTCGTACTTTAGCGGCAGCGGCAATGCCGGCTACCATTGGGAGTCGGGCACGCCCGAGATCAACACCCAGGCGTCCAAGATGATGCGACTCAAGTTGACGCTGACGAATTTGGACGAAGAGCAGATGGCGACGCTCGGTTTGACCGATCGCGAGCCCGATACCTGCACGAATCCGGATATGTCGCTGATGCTTCCCATTCTGGAGAATTTCGGTGCCGCCAGCATGCTCACCGACGGATCGCTGTCCTATGTGCCCTATCGTGAGGTGGTGCAAACGGATGGCGACGGCAGTGCGACCTGTCCGCTGAACTCGGCCTATCGCACACGGCCCGAGACCGAGGTGGTGACTCAGCGCAATCCCTTCACCGGTGCCGACGAGCAAGTGGTGGTGGTGAAGAACCCCGCTGAGAATTTGGATGCCGTCACGCCGCTGTGGACCTACCATATCGAGAAGCAGAACGCCGCCTTCGGTACGGCAAAGCGCACCGAGGAGAAGGAGATCACCTTGCCGGACGGCACGACCATGACCGTGACGGTGGCCACGAGCGAGGACGACATCTACGACTTGGATCCGAGCGATCCGACGCGTGTCCATCCGTTGACGCTGACCGATCCCCAGGTGCGCGCGGCCACGGACCCGGAGGGCCCGGGCAGCCTGCTGGCGGCCGACAAGCGCGGCGACGTGGTAAGTACCGTGGAGCGCAAGTATTTGAGCTGGCACTTCACCGGAGAAACCCAGGACGACGGTTCGGTGGGCGCTGCGGCGCTCACGCCGGGCCAGGCCATTGTGGTGGAGATCATGATTCCCGTGAAGCCCGATGCCAACGCCACGCTGGGCTTCGACTACCTGAAGTCGAGCGGCTATGCCTACAAGGACGGCAACTACGACCCCTATATCCCCGACAACCAAGACACCACCTCCACCAATTACATCTACGATTCGCGCGACTGGAACCTCGACAACGTCAACGCCGAGATGCTGATCCAGGTGGAGCTGCCGGCCGTGGGCTTCGCCTCGGTTGAGACCCACGACCAGTCGAAGAGCTCTTCTTCCTCGCGCTCTTCGAACTACACGAAGAAGGTGAACGGCCCGGCGGCTGTGCCCGAGGGCGGCGATTACTCCTACACGATGCGCGCTATCAACCGCGGCGGCTCTACCACGCTGTCGCCCAGCTACGTGCATACGGTGCTCTTCGACGTCATGCCCTACGCCGACGACACCATGATTTTCAACAACACCGGCGCGAACAGCGTTCCGCGCCTGTCCACGTGGAACGGCTGGCTGAAAGACTTCGACTCGCTGAAGATGTCGGTGAACGCGCCTATGAGCTCTGATGGTATCGGCTCTCATGAGCTGACGTCCGACGAGTACCAAATGTGGCTCGGTCCCTTCGACTTCGATGCTGCGGCCGATGTCATGGTGCCGCTCCAAGAGGATGCCCTGCCGCAAATTTGGAGCCTGGGCAGTGAGAACAACCGGCGCATCTACTTCAACGAGCGCAATACGCTTATCAGCGAAGATGCCGAGAAGAAGCTGCGGGAGGCGCATTTCGTGAAGCTGGAGGAGATCAAGGCCTACTGCCAGCGTCATCCCGAGCAAGAGGAGAAGCTGCGCAAGGCCGTGCGTGCCGTGTGGGCGCAGATCACGAAGGAGACCCTGTTCCTGCCCACGGCCGGCTTCTTCCAGCTGGACTACGAGATGCATGCCCCGCTGAACCTGCCCAAGTACCTGGGCAGCACCAACGGCGTGGCCGACTTCGATATGAACGCCGAGGCCAATCCTGGGCTGGCCGAGCGCCTGGCCGAGGTGACCCAGTGGAACAGCTTCGTTCAGCGTATTAACATCCGTTCCGGCACGGTTGGCGACACGACGGCCAAGGTGCTCGAGGACAAGCAGGCCGGCGCCTACATCGACGCTCCGGCCACGCGCGGCTATATTGGCGACTACATCTGGATCGATGCGAATTGGAACGAGCTGCAGGACGACACCAATGCCGAGGTGACGGGAACGACCACGGACGATCTGGGTCGCGATACGACCTACCATCGCGGCGACAACGGCCGCTTCCTCCTGTCCACCGACAAGACCTTCGACGCCCAAGGCAATTGGCTGGGCAACTTCAAGAACGCCGACGGCGCCACCGTGGCCACCAAGAGCGGCCTTATCGACCTGGACTATGACGGCGAGGTGGAAGATCCCGGCGTGAACGGCGTCAAGGTGGAGCTGCTGAACGAGTACGAGCAGCCGGTCAACCGCGAGGGCCAGGTGGCGAAGTGGGACATGAACCCCGAATCCGGCGAGTACCGCTGGACGCTCTACGATGCCCGCGGCGAGAATCGCGTTCTCAATGATATCGGCGGCTGGGTGGTAGCCGAGGGCGGCGCTCCGATCTCCTACACCTCCGAGAGCGACTACTACGGCAACCGGGGCTACTGGGTGCTGTCCGACATCAATCCCAAGCCCGAGGACAGCGAGGGCGTTCACAGCTACAAGCTGCGCTATACCTTCCCGGCGGAGTACTCGGCCTATTCGGTGACCACGAAGATGATCGGACCCGATCGCGATAACCCGGTGCGGGTGGAGCGCATCCCCGATGATCCCGCCACGCCCGAGAACGAAGCGCGCCTGGTGGTGACCACGGAGAATCCGATCACCATCGACGAAGTGGCCTACGAGCAGGATTCTTTCAAGGATCTGGCCTATGATCGCTACATGAACCCTGATGGAGCCCACCGTGTCTATGATGCCAAGGCCATGAGCTACGATGTGGGTATCGCCCGTCCTGTGGTGTACGAGGGCACGGTGTTCCGCGATGACCGTCTGGCCGAGGCCCAGCCGGACTGCACCTTCGCCGAGGGCCAGGAAATCGATTTGAGTTATATCGACGGCTACATGGATCATCAGGAGAGTTCGAGTGCGGCGGACCCCGAGGCGACATTCATGGAGCAGCGCATCGGCGGCATGTGGGTAACGGTGCATGAGTACGACGAAAAAACCGGCGTTGTGCAAGAAGCGGTGGCCCTCGACGCCAACGGGGAGCCCGCGGAAATTCTGACCGAGGCGGATGGTCTTTTCTCGTTCATGTTGAAGCCCGGTCGTTCCTACGTAGTGCGCTGCACCGACAGCGTCACCTCGCGCTTCATCAAGCCGACGCCTTATATTTTCACACAGAACCCGCTGCTCTGGCCTGATGAGAGCCAGACGCTATTCGACAACGACCTTATCATCACTGCGATGCCCAATGGCGATACGGAGTACGATACCCATCCCTTCCAGGCTCAGGTACCCGTTAATGCCCAGGGTCATGCCGTGTACGAGCAGGGAGAGGAATGGCGCGGATACGAGGTGTACCGCAAGCTGGCCCTTGGCTTCGTCGATGGAACGAAGGGCTTTTTGGGCAATAAGATCTGGGAGGACGAGGATTACGACGGCCACCAGGCAGAGATCAGCGACCGTGGCATTGCGGGCGTGAAGCTGACCGCCGAGCAGTATTGGTGGAATCCGAACGCGAACGGAGCCGGCCGTGGTGGCTGGTCGCTGACGAACCGCGAGTTCCCCACTGAAGTGACCAACAACGCGGGTGTCTACGTGTTCAAGGGCCTGGCCACCTATGTGGTGGATCCGCTTGACGACACCCCGGGCAAGCCCGACGACATGAAGGATCGCTACTTGGCCGGCTATCGTCTGCGCATCGATGCGGAAGATGTGGCATCGCTGCCGGATATGTGGAGCTTCACCTTGCGCGACAACGCGCGTACCGTGACGGGCGCCTCGGACGATCTCCTTGATTCCGATATCTGCACGCTGCCCCTGATGGGTGTCGATAGCGCCCAGCTCAACCCCGAGGCGCGCGGACTGGAGCCGGTGTACTACTTCAATGAGAGCGGATCCCATGCAGGTATCGATCTGGCCAACGGCGTGTTCTTCGACTCGATGATCGTGATGGCCGGCCTTGAGATGGTCGGTAAATCCGATCCGGCCAATGTGGTGACGGTCAACGTGCCGAATGGCGGAAGCTATCGCTTCGATTTGCTGAATGCTCAGCGCTACGACCAGTGGGATGCCGGTATGGTGAAAGTGCCCACGGCGGGCATTTCCGGTCGCGTGTGGAATGACGCCAACGCAGACGGCTTGCAGGCCAAGGATGCCGCGGGAGCTTGGGCGGCCAGCGAGCCGGGTCTTGCGGGCGAGCGCGTCGTGCTCACCCAGTGGTACTATGACGCCTCCCGTACGAATCTCGAGGATGGAGGGAGCCACTGGTTCCGCAACGTCGACTTCGGCGTCGACAAACGCACGACGGGGGTTGCCCCGGGGGCCACGGTGGGAACGCCGGCGCCGGCTGGAACTGATCCAGCAGCAGCGACTCCCGATAGCGCCGGCCTGCTGCCGGGCGAGCTCATGGTGCTTACCGATGACGAAGGCCGCTACGCCTTCGGCGATCTGCCTACGGCCTACACCACGGACGACGGGGTGCAGTACCTGGCCGCTTACCGCGTGCGCCTGGTGTCGCTGCATCAAGACGTCGATCCGACTACCGGCGACCCAGTAGGGGAGCCGTGGCTCGCTACGCGGCCCCATGAGGGTACCGTGGCAAGCTTGGCCATCGACTCCGACGTGCTAGATACGGAAAGCCTTGCTCTGGTCGATCGCGAGATCGTAGGGGCGACGACGGTAAAGCGCGCCCATGAGGGCCAGGTGATTCTGGCGGCCACGGTGCCGTTGGCCCGTGCGGGGCAGTATTCCCAGATGACCCTCGGTGGCCTCGACGCACCTTCGGCGCTGCCTACGGCTTTTGACTGGTTGCGGGTGCGTGACGACGCCGAAGAACGCGACGGGGCACTGTGGGTGCGCGGTGGCGACGCAGGCCAGCTCAAGCGTCCTGTGGCCGATATCGAGGGCTATCTGTGGGAAGATCCGGACAATGACGGCATGCACAGCGCCAACGAGGCTGGCGTCGGCGGCATTCGCGTGACGCTGGAGCGCTACATTCCCGACCCGCTGAACAGCGACGGCGACGGTGACGGCTGGCAGCGCGACCCGGCGTGGTATCCCGACTGGGAAAACGACCCCGATTATCTGGTATACAACCCCGTGGGCGGTGGAGATACCGAGACCGGGGGAGACACCGGCGATGCTGGCGAATCTGGCGAAGGTTCGGATCCGGACAACGGCCACAGCGGCGAGGCTGACGGCTCAGGCAATGGTGCCGATACGGGCGATGGCAACGGCGGTGAGACGGGCAATCCTGGCGATGGCGCTGAGGCCGGTGCTGGCGCTGAGGGCGGCAACGGTGAAGACGGCAGCGACAGCGAGGGCGAACCCGCGGCCGTCGCCGAGGTTGCCTCGACGGCTGCGGACACCGTCGACGCCTGGGGCGCCTATGACGATCATCCCCAGAAGGGCATCGGCTCCGACCGAGCCGGGCACAGCACGTTCACGGATGCGAACGGCCGCTATTGTTTCGCGGACCTGCCTACCCAGCAGGTGGAAGCCGATGGCTCGGTGACGGTGTTCGCCTATCGCGTGCGCGTTACCGTCGATCCCGATTTGCGCTACACCTACCTTATTGGCAAGTACCGCCAGGGCTCTGACTTCACGGTTGATTCCGACCTGCGCTATTCGGACGCCTACCTGATGGATCCCCAGCGCCGTGAGTACGACGTGCTGCTTGATCGCCGCGATAGCGGTTCGCTGCCCGATAACGTGGTAGGAGCCGCCCCGGCTAACAATCCCAACCAGGACGGCATGGCGTCCGTGGCGGCGTTCGATGGGCTGCTGGCCAGCGCCCTTGCTGCGCCGGCATTGATGGACTACCCCTACGACCTGGCGAAATCTGCCGATCGCGCCAACAACGACGGCATGGTGGAGAACCCCAACCGCGCCGAGATTGCCGGCGTGCTGTGGTCGGATCTCGATCATGACGGCGTGCGCGACGCCGGCGAGGAGCCGCTGGTCGACAAACGGGTGAAGCTGATCAAGTGGTATCTGGATGTCGACAACACCACGTGGGTGCGCCTCGAAGACACCGAGGAGACCTTCACGGATGCCTCGGGTCGCTATTCGTTCACCAACCAGCTTTCGTACTTGAAGCTCGACCCCGATGTTATCGCCGAGCGTTATCCGGATGCACAGGAAGATCTGGCCGTCAAGCCCTTCCTCATGGGCTATACCGTCGAAGTGCAAAACGACAACAGCGATGGCCATGGCGTGGACTACCAGCGGGTGAGCGAACGGGAGCAGGGCGGCGACGAGGCGCTCTCTTCTAAGGCTGTGGCACCCCAGGATGCCGATGAGCGATTGGGCTACGACGACCAGTGGTACCCCATCCAGTGGCGTGCCGACAATGTAGCCGTCACGGATGGCAGCCGCGCGGTGGACGGTCGCTTGGTGCTGGCCAATCCCATCGTGGCCGGCAGCTCCGATGAGCATAAAGTGCGCGGATTCGACGTGTCCAGCGCCTCCTCGCAGCTGGCCATGAACGGTGGCTTCACGCCGCTGATGATCGAGGGCAACGTGTGGCGTGATGACTACGACGGCGTGCGGCAGACTGACGAGCCCGGCATCGCCAACGTTACTGTTGAGCTGACCCGCTACTGGTACGCTGCCCCCGCCGAGGAAGACGAACCGGCCGAAGAGGGCGGAGAAGGCGCCGAGGGTGCTGACGACACTGGTGATATACAGGTGCTGAGCGCGGACGAGTCCGAGGTGCCTGGAGAGAACGAACCAGGTGAGGAAGATGCGTCGGCGTCCGATGGCGATGCCTCGACGCCGGAGGCCCCAGACGATGAGACCAGCGAGGGCGATGAAGCCAATGACGCTGAGGAGTTGGCTCCCGCGGCTGCGCCGCGTTGGATGTTCGACGCCTCCTTCGGCGACGGCGCGGGCAAGCGCGTAGCCCAAACCGACGCTGCGGGCCTATGGCGCTTCACCGACCTGGAATCGACGGGGACCATCGAGGTTGACGGCGAGGCCATCGATGTCGTGTTCGGCTACCGCGTCAACCTGCCGTCGCTTCCCGCGGGCTATTCGGTCACCAAGATGAACCGAGGCTCCGACGACACCGACTCCGATCTGGATGAGATGACCACGCGCGTTGCGCCTGACGATCCGACGCGCGGTCTGATTGTTCTGGCGGCGCCGGCCTCGGACAATGAGACGAGCGATCCGGTGAAAGCGCCCGGTCTTGACGGAGACGATTGGTCGGTTCACTGGACGCGCTCCAGTTTGGCCAACGATGCGGGTCTGGTGCCCTGGCGTGCCGCCGTCATCAGCGGCCGAGCCTGGCGCGACTTCGATCGCGACGGTATTCAGGACGAAACGGAAGTAGGCATCAAAAACGTTAAGGCCACCCTGGAGCGGTCTGTCGAAACAGGCGTTGAGGGCGAAGAGCTTCTGGGCGTATTGAAGACCGACGGAGACCCCGGCGCCAATCTGGATGCTGAGGGCGAGCCCATGGCAAAGGAAGCGGAGTCGGCGCCTGATTCAGCGCCGGCTCCTGAGCCGGAACCTGACCCTGAGCCGAATCCCGAGCCCGAGCCTGACCCGGCGCCGGCACCCGAGCCAGAGCCTAATCCTGACCCTGAGCCTAGTCCCGAACCTGATCCCGTGCCTGAGCCCGATCCGGAGCCTGACCCTGAGCCGAATCCCGAGCCCGATGCAGAAGAAGGGGTGGAATCCGTGATGGCACTGGCTGCAGATGCCACTGCGGAGGAAGAGCCCGTCCCTGGCGATGCGGTGGACGCCGCCGAGGAAGAGGGGCCGGTCTCTGGCAATGGGACGGACGGCGCGCAGGGCGAGGATGACTCCGCTGCTTCTGGCGCCGACGCAGCCGCTGGCTCTGAAGGCGACGAAGAGTCACCTGAGTCCGAGCCGGTATGGGAGACGGTGGCTGAGGCTCAAACCGACGCAGACGGTTGTTACGCCTTCGAGGGCCTTCCCGTGGCGGATGCGGCGGGCCGTCCCTACCGCTATCGTATTCGCGTCGCGAAGGATGAAGAAGCGCATTACGTTCCGCTTAAGCAGGGCGATGACGCTAACCTCGATAACGATCTGGCGCCCTTGGGTGACGAAGATTCGCCCGAGGGAGTCACGGAGGCCTACGGCACCTACGTGCTGCTGGGCGCCGGGGTGGTTAACGCCTACGGACAGCTGACAACCCAACTCGAGCCCTTCAACTGGACGCGAGAGGCCGGTCGTTCCGTTGACTTTGGCTTCTGGTTCGACCCCAAGAGCGTTCCGGAAACGGGCGGTCCCATAGATCCCGATAACCCGGATGATCCGGATGGCTGGGTTACCCAGTTGATCGAAACAGACTGGGCGACCACGCTCATGCGGGCGTTGTTGCCGCAGACGGGCGATGCGGGGCAACTGCTGTTCCTGCTCTTGCTGCTCCTGCTTTCGGCCGGCGGCATTGTGACGGCGCGCCGTGTCCGGAAACGCCAGCAAGAGTCCGCAAGGACAAGCGAATAGGCGCCGGTTAGAAGCGAACTCCTTCGGGCTAGAGGCGGTGATCCTTGCAAGGATCACCGCCTCTTCTTGTTTTAGGTGGTCGCCATCTTTCCCAATCTGAAGGGTTGTTGGGGGTTTTCGGGGGCGGTGATCGGCCGTGATATACTGGGCGCGGATTATTCGCCCCTTAGTTTTTCGAGGCATGTATGACTGATTCTACGAAACCGGTGCGCGTTCGCTTCGCGCCTTCTCCTACGGGCAAGCTGCACATCGGCGGCGCCCGCACGGCCATTTACAACTGGGCCTTCGCCCGCACCATGGGCGGCACCTTCGTGCTGCGCATCGAGGACACCGATCCCGAGCGTTCCACCGAGGAGAACACCCAGATCATTCTGCGCGCCCTGAAGTGGATGGGCCTTGATTGGGACGAGGGCCCCGAGGTGGGCGGACCCTGCGGCCCCTACTTCCAGACCCAGCGCACCGACACCTACGAGGCGGCGCTCCAAAAGCTCATCGAGGCCGATGCGGCCTACCCGTGCTTCTGCACGAAGGAAGAGCTGGACGCCAAGCGCGCCGCGGCTGAGCAGACGGAGGGCGGCTATGCGGGCTACGACCGCACCTGTCGCAGCATTCCGGCCGACGAGGCCCGTGCCCGCATCGAGGCCGGCGAGCCCCATACCTGGCGCCTCAAGGTGCCCGACGACCATGGCCCGGTGGAGTTCGAGGACGCGGTCTATGGGTCCATGAGCTTCCCCATCGAGGTCATGGACGACATGATTCTGCGCCGCACCGACGGCACGTTCACCTATAACTTTGCCGTAGTGTGCGACGATGTGAACATGGGTATCACCCACGTCATCCGCGGCGACGACCATCTGTCCAACACGCCGCGCCAGGTGCTCATCTACGAGGCTTTGGACGCCGAAGTGCCGCTGTTCGCGCACTTGTCCATGATCCTGGGCGCCGACGGCAAGAAGCTGTCGAAGCGCCACGGCGCCACCAACGTGGAGGAGTACCGCGACCGCGGCTATCTGCCCGACGCCCTGGTGAACTTCCTGGCGCTTTTGGGCTGGTCCCTCGACGGCGAGACCACCATCATCCCGCCCGAGGAGTTGTGTCGCGAGTTCAGCCTCGACCGCATCACCAAGAAGCACTCTATCTTCGACGAGAAGAAGCTCGACTGGATGAACGGCGTGTACATCCGCGACATGGGCGCTGAGGCCTGGGTGGAAGCCGCCAAGCCGTGGCTGGCCCAGACGAATCTCGATGGCTCGAATGTGGCCGACGGCATCACGGTGGTGCCCACGCCCACCAAGGAGGAGCAAGCGGCGGCTGCGGCCGAGCTGCGCATTCCCGGCGAAGGCGTCGACGAGGAAACCTGGCAGGCCTGCCTGGCCGACGTCGACGACGACCCCGAGTTCTATCAGGCCATGTACCCCTTGGTGGCCGAGCGCCTGAATCACTTGGACGAGATTCCCGCCAAGCTGGCCTTCCTGTTCTGGGGCGACTCGGTGGTACTCGACGAGAAGAGCGTGCAGAAGGTGCTGCTGAAGGAAGGCGCTCGCGCCGACGAGGCGCTGGCTATCTGCCGCGAAGTGCTGACCAACGATGACAACCCGTGGGATGCCGAGGCGCTGGAAGAGCTGTGCCGCGCCAAGGGCGAGGAGGCCGGCCTGAAGCCGAAGCTGCTGTTCCAGCCTTTGCGCGTGGCCGTGTGCGGCAACATGGTGTCGCCGCCGCTGTTCGAGGCCATGATGCTGATGGATCCGGCGGACGTGGTGGCCCGCATCGATGGCGTGACGGCCAAGGTGTTTTCCGATCAATCGTAGTTAACGGGCCGTGCGCAAGCGCGGCCCTTGTCTTGTCAACGAACTCAGAAACGGAGTATGCAATGGATGAGAACAACCCCCTCGACGGCCAGCCGGTTCAGCCGCAGTCTGACTCCGCGCCTGCCGCGCCCGTACCGCAGCCCGAGGTAACGCCTGCGCCGCAGGCCCCGCAGTCCGAGCCCGCGCAAGCGGCTTACGCTCCCTACGCGGCAGCGCCGCAGCAGCCGACGACGCAGCCCGACCCCGCGCAGACAGCCTATGCTCCCTATGCCGCTGCGCCGCAGCCTGAGCCCCAGCAGACGCAGGCGCCGTATCAGGCGGCCTATCAGCCATCCTCGGTGCCGCCGACGCCGCCTTACGCCGGCGCGCCCGCCCCGTACGGTTACGAGCCGGCGGGTCCTCAGCAGAAGCGCCGCTGGCCGTGGTTCCTCCTGGGCCTGGCTGTGGGTCTTGTCATCGGCCTGGGCGGTTGCGTCAGCTGCGCGGGCATTATGGCCGCAACCAGCTTCGATCGCGCGGACACGAACTACGCTACGCCCATTAATCCCGAAATCGATTTGGGCGAGCGGGGCGAGGGCAACGATCGCGACTACAACTATGACTACGGTTACGGCTATGAGGACGGCAACGGCTCCGATAATGGCCAAAACCCCAATGGCCAGCAGGGCGATCAGCCGAGCACGGCCGCCGGCACCTATTCCCTCGATGAGATCAAGAGCGTCATGTTCCCGAACGGCGTGCCTTCCAACGAGCCCGCTGAGGGCGCTGTGTGCAAGGAGGGCATCTACACCGTCGGCGCGAAGGGACAGATTCCCGCGGGCGTCTACTTCCTCGAAGGCGCCGAGGATGCTGAGAGCAACTTCTATGTGTTCGAGGGTTCCGACACCCCCAACTACTACAAGGTCGACGACTCCGTCGTGTATTTCGGCAACTACTTTACCGAGCTTGAGGAGGGCGATCTCATCGTGTTCAAGCCCGGTGCCGACGTGACCATGTATCCGGCTCCGGCTACCTCCTTCGAGCCGAAGAGCCCCTACAACGACGGCTGCTATCGCGTGGGCATCGATATTCCCGCTGGCAGTTACACTATTACCAGCTATGAGCCCTCGGCGGCTGTGGCCACGGCCGATAGCGGGGCCTTCGTGATGAAGGACCTCGACTTCGACGACGATTCCATTGAGGAGAGCGTCTATGTCATCCCCGGCGGCAAACAAGTCATTACGGTGAAGGACGGCCAGTATCTGGAGCTGTTCGCCGCTACGGCCACACCGGTGTCCCAGGGCTAGGGAAGCGGTCGGTTTCAGAAGTTCTCGACATAAGGAACGGCGCTCCGTATCGGGCGCCGTTTTTGCGAAAGGAGCACCTATGGCAAAGCAACTGAGCGATTATCCCACCCTTGAAGAGCTGAACGACTTCTTCGGCCACGACCGATTCGCTGCTTCCATTGGCTGTAAGATCGTGGAAGGATCGGTGGGTCACGGGGTAGCTGAGCTGGTCATCGAGGATCACCACCGTAACGCCCTGGGCATCGTCATGGGCGGTGCGCTGTTCACCCTGGCTGATTTTGCCCTGGCCATCGCCAGTAACGTTGGCGTGGAGCCGAGCGTGTCCATCAACAGCTCCATCGACTACTACACGGCCTCCAAGGGCAAAAAGCTCATTGCCACGTGCAACGTGGACAAAGGCGGCCGCCGTCTGGGCTTCTATACCACCGACATCACCGACGACACCGGCAAGCGCATCGCCCGCATGACCACGACGGTGTTCCGCAACGCGGAATAAAGCGCAGCTGCCGTTTGCTGAGGGGCGGATATGCCCCGCCCGAGAAATGAGACGGGTCCCCGGAGGGAGCGGTCCGTGTTGGACCAACCCTCCGGGGACCCGTCGGCATTCGAGGGGATGGATTACAGCCCGCAGGCCTCGCGCAGCGCGTCCACCTTGTCGGTTTTCTCCCAGGTGAACTCGGGCAGTTCGCGACCGAAGTGACCGTAGGCCGCCGTCTTCTGGTAGATGGGACGGCGCAGGTCGAGGGCGTCGATGATGGCGCCGGGACGCAGGTCGAACACCTTCGCCACGGCAGCCTCGATGTCCTCCTCGGGCACGTGGGCGGTGCCGAAGGTGTCCACCATCACCGAAACCGGCTGGGCCACGCCGATGGCGTAGGCAATCTGCACCTCGCAGCGATCGGCGAGTCCCGCCGCCACTACATTCTTCGCCACCCAGCGCGCTGCGTAGGCCGCCGAGCGGTCCACCTTGGTGCAGTCCTTGCCCGAGAAAGCGCCGCCGCCGTGGCGGCCCATACCGCCGTAGGTGTCGACGATGATCTTGCGGCCGGTCAGGCCCGCATCGCCCATGGGACCACCGATGACGAAGCGGCCGGTGGGGTTCACGTAGATTTCGCAGTCCTCGGCCAGCTCGATGCCCTCGCGCTCGAACACGGGCTTGATCACTGTATCGATGACGGCCTCGCGCAGGTTCTCCTGTTTGATGTCGTCGGCGTGCTGGGTGGACACCACCACTTTCTCCACGGCTGTGGGCTTGCCGTCCACGTAGCGCACCGACACCTGGGTCTTACCGTCGGGGCGCAGGAATTCCAGGGTGCCGTTCTTGCGTACCTCGGTGAGGCGCTCGGACAGGCGGTGGGCCAGGTAGATGGGCATGGGCATAAGGGTGGACGTCTCGTTGCAGGCGTAGCCGAACATCATGCCCTGGTCGCCGGCTCCCACGGTCTCGTAGGGATCTTCGGCGGCCTCGGCGTCGTGCTGCGCCTCGAAGGACTCGTCGACGCCCTGGGCGATGTCGCTCGACTGCTCGTGGATGGAGCTCATGACGGCGCAGGTGTTGCCGTCGAAGCCGTACTTGGCGCGGTCGTAGCCGATGCCGCACACTACGTCGCGCACGATGGACTGCACGTCTACGTAGGCCTGGGTGCGAATCTCGCCGGTCACGAACACGGTGCCCGTGGTAACCAGGGTCTCGCAGGCGCAGCGCATCTTTGTGGGGTCGGCGGGCGATCCGTCGGGGGCCACATAACCCTCTTCGGCCAGCTTGATCTCCTTCGCCAAAATGGCATCGAGGATGGCGTCGGAAATCTGGTCGCAGATTTTGTCCGGGTGTCCCTCGGTGACGGATTCGGACGTGAACAGGTACGTGGAGTGCTTGTCAGCCATAAGAGTCCTCTCTTATCGGTGTTGGCCGGACCACCTTGGCGCTAGCGTGAGGAACGCGTCAGGTTGGTGTCGGGATCGACGAGCCAACTCTCTACCCCGACTCTGGATAAT
>CAJUFS010000002.1 GCA_910585575.1 uncultured Adlercreutzia sp.
ATTGCGCATTTGCAGGTCAAGCCTCATACCCGTATTATTGACGGGGGGGGGGGGCGTGTCAAGGCGGTGGTTTTTAAAGCTTTGCCCTTAGCCGCTATCTGCCGAACCGGGTAATGTCCACGGGCTTGAAATGGGTACCTTCGCAACTGACGTTTCGCTGCGTTGCGCTGCAGAGGGCGGTAAGGCGTGGTACCAACGTCTCTGCTAACTCGTCGATGCCTTCGCATTGGCTGTAGGCATTCAGGCTCACTTCCAGGTTCTGCTTAATGGCCTCTGCTAACTCATCAGTGCGCGCTGTAAGCGCGGGAAGCTCCAGGTCGTTCGCTTGGGCGCATCTCGACAGAGCCGACTTTCTCAGCCAACCTAGACGGTTTTCGCCGCCAATAGGCATCGCTAGATGGTAGGTCTTTCCCTTCTTAAGATAGGGTGCGGCGCTGGCCACGTCATAGAGCGGCGCGAGCAGGAATCGGCGCCCTTCGGGGTGCAGTACTGAATAGTTTTTCGCGTGAGCATCAGTGGAGGCAGTAAGGTAGTTGAACAGCAGGGCATCTACGAAGCGGCCGCGGCTATTTCCTTCGGCAGCGTTGAGAATTTCCATGAGATCAAGGGCAGAGGGACCTCCGTCAGTCGCGTATTTGCAGGTCGAAACGGTTCCCGTCGCCTGGCAAAAGTCCTCTTGGTGGATGCGCGCGATGGCGCCTGTGTCTGGCGAGGTGAAGCGGTCGTAGCGCTGCGCTACTAAAGCTGGCATCCCGTCGAACGACTCTATTTTGATCGAGGCAGAAGGGAGGCCGCATCGTCTGGCAAGATCCATGGTCACGCATTCGACTAGAGCTTGCCGGCGAAGCCCCCAGGCTCCTGGCTTCACGATAACATTTGAAGCGCTGGCGCCAAGGCATTCGTACCAGTGGCCGTCCCATTCACGGAGTGCCAGCTTAGTTTGCATACCGCCGAGCGACCAGTGCTCATCGCTTTGGGCCCATGCTCTCGCACGGTGCTCGTCTACCGCTGCGGCGATGCGGGCTAATCGCTCGGCGACCTGGCTACGAGTGAGCTGGACATATCTCTCTTCGCGTTGGTAGAGCGAAGTGAGGTTGTCGGGTGCTACCGCTTGGACGGCGCCGGGGAGATCGAGACCGAAATGCCGAAGGAGAGGGAAAAGCCCTGTGCTCGATTTGGCCTCAGCGGCCATGCCGAGGCGTACTTGCGGGTCGTCAGGCAGTAGGTTGTCAAACCAGGCATAAACGGTTTTGCCTGAATGGGGAACGCTGGAGAAGGGGAGCGCCACTGAGAGGTCGGGCCCATCGTAAGAGCTGTCATAGATAAATGAGAGTGCTCCCTGGGGAGACATGCGTAGCTCGCCAGCGTGTTTGCCAGCGACGAATATCTCAAGATGCCGATGGCGGCTGATCATCGGGCGCTTCCGAACAGCGAATCGAGGTAAGTTTCCATATCGAACGAGCTGCTCGTCGCTGCTGGTGTCACACCACGCTCGAGCGAAAGATCCCAGCTGAGGGCGTTGAGTACGGAAAGGAGGGTGCCGAGTGCGACGCTATTCGCTTCGCCCGCTTCAATGCGAGCGACCGTGGCACGACTGACCCCAGCGGCCTGGGCGAGGGCGGTTTGCGAAAGGCCGAGCACCTTGCGGCTTAGGCGAACGCGCTCGGCGATCTTGTTCTCGGAAAGCATGCAACTCCTTTTGTTTTAAATATGATACAAATTATAGCTTTATTTAAAGGATAATAACCATATTTTCAGTATTTTGTATTAAATAAGATACAAAATGTTGCGACAAGCATTTGTGGAAAGAGGTCAAATTTTGCAGCGTTTCGTGAATGACGCGAACCGCCTGCGCCGCACCCGCACCTCTCTCATGACACTTCTCCGTAGTTGGCCGTAGGCGCCTCGGTGCGCCTGGGCTTCCGTGGTACACTGGGACGACTGAAGCAAACCCCGTCGCGGAAAGTGATCCCATGGCAGATTTCATCGAGGGCAAGCGCCCCGTCATCGAGGCGCTGCGTACCAGCGTGCCGCTGAAATACATCCTGATGGCCGACAATCTCAGCCAGGCCGACAGCCTGGTGCGCGATATCCAGCGCAAGGCGAAGAACCTGAACGTGCCCATCAAGAAGGTGTCGAAGAAGAAGCTCGAGGAAATCTCTGAGCGCGGCAGCCATCAGGGCGTCATGGCCGAGGCCGAGCCCTTCAAGTACGTGAACGTCACCACCATCCTTGAGGCTGCCGCGAAATCCGCCGAAGAGTACGACGGCCGTGCGCTCATTGTGGTGCTCGACCACATCACTGACGCTGGCAACCTGGGTGCCATCGCCCGTTCCGCCGAATCGGTGGGCGCAGCTGGCCTGATCATCCCCAACAAGCGCGCCGCCCGCGTGACGGCCGCCACCTACAAAAGCTCGGCGGGCGCCATCTCGCACATCCCCGTCAGCCAGGTGGCCAACATCGTGAGCACCCTCGATCGCCTGAAGGACGAGGGCTTCTGGGTAGCCGCCGCCACCGAGCACGCCTCCGACCTTATTTGGCAGGCGAACCTGAAGGGTAAGATTGCCCTGGTCATGGGCAACGAGGGCGAGGGCGTGTCGCGCCTCGTCCTGGAAAACTGTGATTTCGGCGTGAAGCTGCCCCAGGTGGGCGAAATCTCCTCGCTGAACGTGGCCCAGGCTTCCACCGCCTGCATGTACGAATGGCTGCGTCAGAACTGGGCGTAGGGTTTCATGGCGAAGCAACGGAAGAAACTGCTGATCGTCGACGGCTACAACGTGCTGCGCAGTGGCAGCCGCTATCGCCGCCTGCCCGAAACCGCCGAGGACTACACCGACGATTGGTGGAACACGGCGCGTGACAAGCTCATCAACGACGTCATCAACTACGCGGGCAACGACATGGGCGCCATCATCGTGTTCGACGGCGGCGGCAACGACTTTTCGGAAGGCAAAAGCCAGAAGATCGGCGGTATCCGCATTATGTTCTCGCCGGCGGGGCAGTCGGCCGACAAGGTTATTGAGAAGCTGGCCTACGACGCCGGCAACCGGGGCATCGAGACCATGGTGGTCACTAGCGACGCCACCATTCAGGACACGGTGTTCGGTGGCGGCGTCGACCGCATGAGCGCCGACGGCTTCTCCCACGAGGTAGGCGAGTACTACCACGAGGCGCGGCTCGACGATTCCCCCAAGGTGGCGCGCAAGAACACCGTGGCCGAGCGCATTCCCGCCGACACGCTGGCAAAGTTGAAGGCTTTGCGTGACGGTAAATAGGGGCGGCCGGCGGTCGTGCGCGACGGCAGGCAGGAGCTGTCGGCGGCGCGGGGCTTCGGCTCCTTTCGGTAAAATGAGCGGCGTTTCCCCAGTTCACAGCTTCCGCAACCAATAATTGCGGGAAATGACAACGGGAATTGGTTCCGTGGCGGCGCGGCTTTCGGTAGGCTCGAAGGCGAGTTGACGAACGCACCGAGGCAGAAAGGCAGCACACCATGAACGTTGAAATCGCCGAGCGACTGGCCGCCCGACGGAAGCAGGCGGGGCTCTCCCAGGAGGCCCTGGCCGAGAAGCTCGGGGTGTCGCGCCAAGCCGTTTCCAAATGGGAGCGCTCCGAGTCGTCTCCCGACACCGACAATCTTATTGCCCTGGCGAAGCTGTACGGCGTGTCGCTCGACGAGCTGCTCTACGTGGACGAGTCCATCGAAGACGACGTGGCCTTCGAGGCGGCTGATCGGGCACAGGCGCGGGGCTCTGCTCGGGAATCGGCCTTTTCTGGACGCCGGGCAGAAGGAGCTCCTGCGGCGGGGGTAGACGGCGAGGCACCAGCAGCAGATGCGGCGGCCGCCAACGGCGACGCCCATGCTGCCGGCAACGGCGAGGCCGATGCCGGCACCGACTCCGAGTCCGCCGACGGGGGCTTCGACTTCGAGAAAGAGGGCAAGGGCACGGTTCATATTGGCTTCGATGGCATCAATGTCGATGACGGAAAGGACCACGTTCATGTATCCTGGGCTGACGGCGTGCATGTGGTGGATCGCTACGGTCAGGAAGTGCACGTGGGCTGGGATGGCGTACGCGTCAACGCCACGGAGCCCGGCGCCGCGGACCACCTGTTCACGAAGCATCCTGGCGACCGCCCCTTTGCTGGCCGCGGTCCTTTCAAGAACATCGATGTTGCCTACGCTAAGAAGTGGCTCAAGTTCCCCTTCTGGGCCATTGTGCTGGTGGTGTACCTGCTGCTTGGCATGGTGAGCGGCACCAGCTGGATTCCCGGCCTGTTTCTGCTGTTCCTTATTCCCATCTACTATCTCGTGGGCGCGGCCATCGTGACGGGCCGCATCGCCCCCATGCTCTGCGCGCTGTACCCTATTGGCTGCATCGCCTGGTTTCTCTGGATGGTGTTCATCGATACCAATTGGCGCGGCCCCGCCTGGGTCATTTTCCTCACCATTCCGCTCGTGGAGATCTGCCTTGTGAAGGGTTCCGAATGGTGGCATCGTCGCAAAGCGGCGTAAACTCCCTGGTCGTGGCTCCCGCAACCGTTGGTTGTCGCACGGAACCTAGCCCGTTTCTGGTAAATTGACCACAGAAGGTGCTGGTGCAACTGGCGCGGAAACCATAGGGTGAGAGGCGAGATGTGACGAAGAAGACGCGAAAGGGAACCGTGATGAACGTCGAAATCGCCCAGCGCCTCGCCGAACTGCGCCGCGAGCGCGGGTTCTCTCAGGAGGACCTGGCCACGCAATTGGGGTTGTCGCGCCAGGCTGTGTCGAAGTGGGAGCGCGCCGAGTCGGCCCCCGATATGGGTAACCTCATTGCCCTGGCCGACCTGTACGAAGTAACCATCGACGAGCTGCTGCGCGTGAGCCCCGAAGTAGAAGAGGACATGCGCTACGAGGCCCAGGAGCGCGCGGCCTCGGCAGAGCACGAGGTGGTTGAAGCGGCCGCTGCGGCCCAGCAAGCGGCGGTGCGCGCCGAGTCGGCTGCGGCCGAGGCGGCTACCGTGGCCACCGCCGCCAAGGAGTCGGCGGAGCCCGCGAAGGTGGTTGTCGAGGTGAACGCGCCTCGGCCAGTCGCCCCGCCGATGCCCGGCCCGACGGTCGCGCCGATGCCCGGCGTACCGGCTCAGCAGCCGCCTTTCACGCAGGGGACGGCCTACGGTGCGGCCCGGCCCGTGCCCCCGGTGCCTCCCGCGTCGGTGCCTCCTGCTTCTCCCGCTCCCGTGGCACCCATGGCATCCGCTCCCACGCCGATGCCCGCTCCCGTGCCTGCGCCCGCGCCGAAGGATCCGCTGCAGAGTTTCCCCTATCCGCTGCTGTGCGCCGTCATCTTTCTGCTGGTGGGCTTTTGCTTCGGATGGTGGCATCCGGGCTGGGTCATTTTCCTGACTATCCCCTTCTATTACTGGGTGGTGAATGTGCTGGAAGCCGATCCGGGTTTTCAGGAATGGAAAGCTGAGCGTGTCCAGCGTGCCGCGAGCTTCGGCGGTGCGTCATCCGTTGGATGCACCTCCTCGGCGGCATCGGTCTCGGGGCCTCAATCTGCCGCTCCTGCGTCGTCCGACCCTTCTGAAGAAGAGGGAGGCGACCGATGAAGCTGGCAAAGAGCACCTACGTGAAGATCGGCCTTATCCTGTTGCTGTGCCTGCTGGTGTGCGGGTGGCTGGGCGGTTGTCTGCGTGGCAATCGCGACTGGGATGCGTGGGGAAGCCCCTGGTGGCCACTGGGCGGCGTAGCGGGCTGCGTGGCTCTTGAGCCGCTGTCCGATGTCGTCAAAGAGAGCGCTGTCGTTGCGCCCGACGACTACGAGGGGCCGAGAAATGCCCATGCCGATGCCTGGGGGCAGGGAAGCTTCGAGGTGGATGCGGCGAAGGTGTCGGCCATTGAGCTGAACTGGCTGGCGGGCACGGTGAACGTGCTGGTGGTTCCTGACGAGGAGACCAACGGCGCTATTCGTGCTACGGAAACGTTGAGCGGGCGGGTGCCGGAACTTCTGTGGGAAGTGTCCGAGAGCGGCACGCTTTCCATCGACTACCTGCCAAGTTACGGCGGCTTGTCCGGATGCTCCAACGCGTGGGGTGCGGGCAAGGAGCTGGAGCTACTCATTCCTGCATCGCTGCAAGACCACCTGGAGCGCTTCGAGCTCGATGCGGCCTCGGGCGATTACACCATCGATGGCGTCTCGGGGGACGCGCTGTGCTCCCAGTTTGAGCTGGACGTGGCCTCGGGGTCGGTGGCGGTGAGCAATGTAACGGTGGATGCGCTCGATCTTACCTTGGCCAGTGGGCGCGTTTCCTACGAAGGCACGGTGGCTCAGACCGTGTCTGTCGAGCAGGCCTCGGGCGAGTTCATCCTGAGTTCGGCCACGGCACCCCCTGCTGACATCACAGGCTCGCTGGCATCGGGCCGCATTGTGCTGGAGCTTCCGACCGAAACGGCACTGACGGCCCAAGTGGATAAAACCACCGGTAGCTTCCGTAATGATTTCGAAGGTGCTCAGAGCGGCGAAGGGGCGATCTGCAAGCTTGACTTCGATATTCTGAGCGGCTCCCTGGAGGTAGTGGCGGTATAGGAGCCGCGCCCCGCAATAGCCAGCAATAGCCAACAAGAAGAGGGCGACCCTTTAGGGCCGCCCTCGGTACGTTTATGCTGCGAATGAACTGCGTTTGTGCTGCAGTGAGGCTTGTGGCCGTCGGGATGGCTTAGCGCTGACCGAAGAGATCCTCCAGGCTGCCACCGTTGCCATAGCCGTAGTCGTTCCCGCCGCCCCAGCCGTAGCCGTAGTCGTCACCGTAGCCGTTGCCGCGGTCGTCTTGGCCCCAGCCCTCGTTGCCGCGCTGATCGCCGTTGTCGGGCGTGCTCTGGTTGTCGCCGTTGCCGCGCTGGTCGGTCTCGGGGGCCTGCTGCTCCTGCTTCTCGGCTTCGGCCTTCTCCTGCTGGGTGGCGGAGTCGTCGCCCAGGGTCACTGCCACCTCGCGCTCCTTGCCGTCGGTGTTCACGGTCAGCTTCACCGTGTCGCCGGGCTGCTTGCCGCGCACGGCCAGCATGAGGTCAGACGCGCTCTCAACCTTCTCGCCGTCGAAGGCGGTGATGATGTCGCCGGCCTGAATGCCCGCAGCGGCAGCGCCCGATCCTTCGGATACGGCGGCCACGTAGGCGCCCTCGTCAGTGGGCAGGCCGTAAGCGGAGGCGGTCTGGTCGTTCACGGAGGACAGGCTCACGCCGAGCTGGGCATGGGTGGGGTTCTCGCCGGCGATGATCTGATTGGCCAGGTTCACGGCGTAGTTCACCGGGATGGCGAAGCCGACGCCCGAGTAGTTGCCGGAGTACGAGGTGATCAGCGTGTTGATGCCGATGAGCTTGCCGTCGCTGTCAACCAGCGCGCCGCCGGAGTTGCCCGGGTTGATGGCCGCGTCGGTCTGGATCATGTTCGGGTAGATGGTGGTCTCACCGGTGCCGCCGGACTGCATGGACTCCTGGGCGTCCATGATCTGGGAGCGGCTGGTGGCCGAGACGATGCCCGTGGCCACGGACTGCTCCAGGCCGAAGGGGCTGCCCAGGGTCATGACCCACTCGCCGATGGTCAGGTCGTCGGAGTCGCCCAACTCCATGACGGTCAGGTTCTTGGCGTCCTTGGCCTTCAGCACGGCCACGTCGGAGGAGGGGTCGGCGCCCACCAGCTCGGCGTCGTAGGTCTCGCCGCCGACGGTGACTTTATAGGCGCTGCCGCCCTCGACCACGTGGTTGTTGGTGATGATGTAGCCGTCCTGGGAAAGCACCACGCCCGAGCCCTGGGAGTAGGCCTGCAGGTTGCTCTCGTCGCCCTGCTGGCTCTGGTTCTGCTGGCTCATGCCGGCGAACTGGCCCATGCTGGCTGAGGCGTCCACGTACACATCCACGGCTACCACGGAGGGCAGGCACTTGGCGGCCACGGCCTCGGGCAGGGTGACATCGTCGTTGGTGTTGATGACGGTCTGGGTGAGGGGCGCGGTCTCGCTGCCGGTGGCTTCGGCCGTAGCGGGATCGATGACGGCGCTTTGCACGCCGAACGCCAGCATGCAGGCCAGAGCCGCGCCGGCAAAGCCGGTCAGGAAGGTGCGGCCGCCCATCTTCGCCTTGGCGTTGGGCACGTTGTTCTCCACGCTGGCCACCACGGACTCGTCCAGGTTGAAGGCCGGGGCGCTCGGCGGAGCCACGTCGGCGCTGCCGGAGAGCAGGGGCTGGTTGTTCGGGGTGTTGTTGAGGTTGTTCATTCGTATCTCCTTAAAGGGTCCAATGAGGGGGTTGTCCGTTGTGCTCGAAGGCACGGTGTTTTGTGCTGAAGCGCACACTATCACGCTCCAGCACGGTTTTCGGACGACGGCAACCCCTTATCACGGACGAGCCACGGAGATACATCAGTGGGAGTAGTCTACCCGTTGTATACAGGGCTTTTACGGGGCGCCTGGACCTCGGTGGCCCCATTAGCCCTGCATCATTGCGCGCCGGCGCGGTGCCGCGGATGCTCGGCTTCCACGGCTTGCGCGGTGCCACGCGCATGCGATTTCTTCAATTCTATGTTAGAGCCCGCAGCCGCACAGGCGCGGGCTTCGCGCCCCTACTCCTCCTCAAGGACGATGCGATTGATGCGGTCGGCCAGATCGCTTCCGCGCTCATAGAACTGCAGGTTCTGGTTGTGGGCGAAGTAGCGCTCGGATCCGTGATCATTGATGAAGGTCATGCCGGCACGGCTGACTGACAGGTCCGTTACCAGCATGAGCATCTCCTGGCCTTCGCCGAAGGCCGTCTCCACGAAGCGAAAAACGTTGTCCAGCGCCAGCGAGGCTGCTTCGATAGCACCGTCCAGCTCGTCGAGCATTTCGCCGAACAGTTGCCGCACCAGCGAGAATGTGGTGCCGCCTGGCAGATCGGCCCCCAGGCGCAGGGCGGTGTCCAGAAGAGCGATGGTGCGCTCGTAGGCGCGATAGCGCTCCTCGTCCAGCAAGCTGTTGGCGCGCTCGGTGTCGCGGGTGCGGGCCAGGGTTGCTGCTGTGGTCTTAACGATTTCGGCAATATCATCACTTTCGATAAGGCCACAGCTAAAGACCCCTTCCTTCAGCTCCCCTAAGGCCTGGTGCGCAAAGGCTGCCGCCTTCTCCTCTAGCACGGCGCTGCGCAGCTGTCCCACCGTAGCGTCCACGATGAGACCCATAACGGCCACGCGCTCGTCAAAGGGTGCCAGTCGCGCGCGCTCAGCCAACGCCGCATCGGCGGTGCCGTCCAGGATGCGATCGATCTGATAATCCGAGCGGTACTTCGTGAAGAGGTCGTAGTACAGGGCGAAGCGCTTGGCAATGTCCGGATTCTGCACGTACTGCTCCACCAGCAGCTCGTCCACCAAGATCCCTTGGGCTTCGTAGAGCTTGATCATGGCGGAAAGGTCGTCCCAGCCGCGGGCCGTCACGAAGGAGGCGCCGTCGGGCGTGGCTTCCACGGCGTAGAAATGGCTGCGCTCGATATCCAGGTAGGTGATGACGGCCGGATGCACTTCGGCCGACACGGCGTACTCGCGCCACACGTCGTAGTCGGGCTCCACGTCGATGCGCTTCAAGCGGTCCCAGGTGGCAATGTCGAAGTCGTGGGCCGTGCGGTTGTACTCCGGCGGATTGCCGGCGGTCACCACAATCCACCCATCGGGCACCTTGTGGCGGCCGAACACCTTGTACTGCAGAAACTGCAGCATGGCTGGAGTCAGGGTCTCGGATACGCAGTTGATCTCGTCCAGGAACAGGATGCCCTCGGTGCGACCCGTTTCCTCCATGGCCTCGTAAACCGAGGCAATGATCTCGCTCATGGTGTACTCCGACACCTGGTACTCCACGCCGCCGTAGTTCTTGCTGGCAATAAAGGGGAGGCCCAGGGCGCTTTGGCGCGTATGGTGCGTCATGGAGTAGGCCACGAATCCCACTTCCAGCTCGCGGGCAATTTGCTCCATGATGGCCGTCTTGCCAATGCCGGGCGCACCGATGAGGAACACGGGGCGTTGGCGCTCCGGTGGCAGCAGGTAGTTGCCGAATTCGTCCTTGGTGAAGTAGGCCACCATGGCGTTGCGAATTTGCTGCTTGGCTTCACGGATGTTCATAGGGGCTCCTTGCTAACGGGCATTACAGGGGTTCGTTCTCAAGCACGAAGGTTTCGTCCAGTACTACTTTCATGGCCCACGGGGGCACGGGGGCACTGTGGGCCGCATCGTCGGAATCTAGAAACACAAAGGCGGTTTCGTAGGCGGGGCGATGCTTGGGGTAGGTGCCCTGGCCGTCGGTGAAGTAAATGAGGCCGCCTAAATCGTCCAGGTCGCCACGCATAAGGGCCTCGTCGACGTAGTCGAACACCGGGCGGAAATCGGTACCGCCCAAACCGCGGATTTCCAGGTGATCCAGGTAGCGGTCAAGGTCGCGCAGGCTCTCGATGCGGGTGACATCGGTCACGGCGGCGTCGCACTGGATGATGAGCACGTTCATTTTCGAGAAGAAGCTAGTCTCGTCGGCCAAGATGGAGTAGGTGCGCTCGATGAACTTACGCACCAGGCCGTCTTTGGTGGACGCCGAGGTGTCGATGGCAATAACGAAGTCGCGAATGCGCTTCTCTTCGGCAAATTCCACGGGTTCCACCAGGGGCAAGTTGCCGTAAAGGGAAAGGCCGTAGCAGTAGAACACGTAGTCGAACTCATCGTCGTTCACGCGAATCTGCTCGCCCATGCGGGCGAATTTGCGCAGAAAAGCGCGGTAGTCGTGCTTTTCGCGGGTGACCTTGCGCAGGTTCATGGCCAAGTTCGAGCCCTCGATGCCCCACAGACGCGCGTAGGCATCCAGCTGAATGCCCATTTCCAAGGCGGCGTTTTCCCACTGCTCGCGGGAGCGGTCCAGCTGCACCGTGTCCGCCAGGCGCTCGCCCACGGCGGGCGCAGCGTTTTGGGGCGCTTCTTTCTGGGTGATGTCGGCCGACCCCATGGCCTGCTCGGCCTTGTGCGAATAGGGGGCGTCCTCAGCTTCTTCGGGCATGTCCATGTCAGTGCCGGAAATGCCGGCTTTGCCTGCGGGCGCCGCGCGGCGGCCTTCGCCCTCGGCGGCGTCGCCCTCTTCGGGGGCGCCTGCGGCCCCTTCGCCGATGGCGATGGCGTGCCAGGGACGGTGATCGTCGACGTAGAAGCGCGCGCCCAGGCGGGCCAGGTCTTCGTCGGTGGCGCCGTTCGCTCGCCGCTCGCGCAGGGCGGCGTAGACGCGCTCGGCGGTCATGAGACCTGCCTCTTCGGCCATGCGCTCCAGCTCGGGACGGCAGGCTGCAGCTTGGGGTGTGCGCGTAGCGGGTAAGTCCAGCTGGTCGATGACTGATTCCACTACCATGTCGCAGGCGATGTCCCACAAATCGGGCTCGATGCCGGCGCCGGGATACAGGTGCAGGAACACGTTGTGGAGAATGATGTGCAGGTAGGCGCGGGCTGCCGAGGCGCTGTCCGTGGCATAGAGACGCGCCCACCAGGCGGGGTCGAAGCGCAGATGCGCACCGTCGGCGGCGAAGGTGGCGCCCGTCAGGGGCAAGGGCTCCAGGCGCGCGAACGCAGCGCTCATAAAGCGCAGGCTGACCAGCAGTTCGTTCTGCACCAGAGCCAGGGCGTCAAGAGCGAGGGGAGTGAGGGAGGAGGCCGCGCCGCCGCTTGAGTTGCGTGAAGAAGCCGATGAGCCGGAGGAAGGGGCCGCTGCCGGGGAGGAAGGAGCCGGTGCCAGCGAGGAAGAAGGCAATGGCGCGGAAGTAGTGCGTTCCTGCATGGTCCCTCCTTTGCTCGCCCGTCCCCTTGCTTCGCTGCTCGCCCGTAGTGTAGCATGGCGCAGAAAGGCGGTAAACGCTGGGGAGAGGCCTCTTTTGGGAAGGTGCACAAAAGTTATGAGCGATCACTACCTGGTTAACCGAGACGGCTTCACTGCGTTAAGTGAGATCATTGCGCAAACGCAACAGCATCCGTTGGAGCTTTCCCTCGACGAGGTAACTGTCGAGATTCCCGGGCATCCCATTGAAGGGGAGAACTGGGCGCCCCAGCTAGCGCCTTTCAAGCCTTGGGTGCACGATGCCGCCCTCGATGAGCGTAACGAGCTCGACGGCACTGATGGCGACCTGCTTATTGTGGGCGCGCTTGGCATGGGCATCTCCGACGAGGAGCGCGAGTCCCTGATCGGCGATGCGGTGCACGGCGCTGGGCCGAAGGCGGCGGTTGGGAGGGCGGATGCGGCATCTTCGACTGCTGGCATGGCACCTCATCAGCTCTGGGAAGCGGGTTTAACGCCGCCGTGGCGCGGTGAAGAATCGCAGGGCGGAGATAGCGCGAGCGGTGCTGCACATAGTTGCCGTGAAACACTCGATTACGACCGTGAAACACCCCTTGCTAGCCGTGAAACACCGAGCGAAATCCGTGAAACAATTGCACTCAATGGCGTTGCCGGCGAAGAAGAACGCTTCGCGCTCAATGTGCCCGTGAAAGTACGCGAGGACGGCGAGGGCTACGCGCTGTCTGCTGTGCATCTTTCGGTGCTAGCCGAGCACGGGCTTCCTGCCGATAACTTGGTAGTTGTCGTGCCGTCGTCTATTGGAGGACGCCCTGTGGTGCGCATTGCCTCCGAGGCCTTCGCGCGCCGTTTCACTAGTGGCGTGCGCGTGCGGCTCCTGGTGGTTCCGGATAGCGTAGAGGTGGTAGGCGCCCAAGCTTTCGGCTCGGTATGCGCCGAGACGATCTACCTAGGTCGCAACGTGCGCACCTGCGATCCCGACCCTCTCGACATGGCGCTTCCTTCGCCGCGCCTGGAAGCCCGTCGCTATCAGGTGCATCCCCAGAATGAAACATTCTTCGTGCAAGACGGCTGCCTGATGGAGCGGTTGCGCGGGAGCGCCGATGGCAATGCCGCGCATGGAGGCGCGGTACCCTGCGAAAACGGCATGGGCGCCAACGAAGCCGCGGCGTGCGATTCCGATATGTGCGAAAACGCCGCAGTTTGCGCGTCCCGTGCAAGGGAGGACAAAGCAGCGTCCGCGGAGGACTCTGGATCGGCGCTTGCTTCCGCAGCCTCGCCTCGCCCTGCTGTGCCGTCGCGACTCCTCTTCGTTGAGGCGCCCTACGATGAGGAAGTGGCGCTCCCCCCGGGCATCTGTATCATGGGTGCGGCTGCTTTTGCGAAGGGCTGCCCCCCGCCGCGGGTGCTAGATGCGCCCTTATCGCTTGAGCGCGTCGACGGCTCGGTGCCCCCAGAGACCCTTTGGCGATCGGACAACCCCGCAGCATTGAAGCGCGTTGTCGCCCGCTGCGGCGGTCGCATTACCGACTATCAAGCGGTTGAACAGGAAGAATGCTGGTACGGATTCAGTGCGACGCATGAAGAGGATGGTCTGCCCGATGATGTGCGTATGGAAGTGAGCCGGGCGATGGATGGCGACGCTTGCATTGCGTCCGGAGCTGCGCGTTCATCCTCTGTTGCCCGCGAGGCTCATCTCGTGGCTGGACCGCCTGCGCCGGATTCGGTTTCGCGGCGTTTCTCGTCGGCAGCTCACGCCCGCGTGCAGGGGGCTGCCATGCTTTCGCCCCGCGAAATTGCCGCTAGTGCTGCCAGTGCCATGGTGGCGCCTGTCTCCACGGCTGATCGCCTTGCGCTGCCGCGGGCCGTGGAAGGAGCCGCGCTCACGGCCATAGCCGAGCGCGCCTTGATCACGGCGCCGGCCACCCTGATCATCCCCGAAACGGTCCGCGTCATTGCCGATGGCAACACCGCGAAGGGGACCCGCAAACTCATGCTGTCCGAGGGGCTGCAAAGCATCGGCGCTCACTGCTTCTGCTCGCGCACGCTAGTGGGGCCGGTGCTCATCCCCGCCACCGTTACCTCCATCGGCGAGGGCAGTTTCGAGTACGCCGTGGTGCGCCTAGCCGCAGCCGATACCGTCGTCCATATCACCTCCGACCAGCTCATCAGCTGTTTCTTGACCGACGCACCCGACGGCATTCCCTTCGATTTCGAGCGTTACGACACCCAGCTACTGGCCGGACGTGGCTTGCCTGATCATTTGGGTGCCCTGCTCCACCGCTTGGCGGCACCTTTCCGCTTGGAACCCGCCATGGCCGCGCGCATAGTGGATGCGCTGCGCGAACGAGCGACGGACGCCATGGCCGCCGTGGCCCGCGAGGGGGACATTGCCCTCGTGCGCGCATTGGCCGAAGAGGGCTTTCTTGATGACGAAGCGCTCTTCGAGCATCAAATCGAGCGCCTGCGCGCCAGCAATCGCACCGACTGCGTGCTCTACCTCATGAACTGGCATCGTGACCGTCAGGAAGCCGCCCGCGCCACCTCAGCCGCCGCCAAGCCCCAACGAGCTCGCGACCGCTTCGCACTTTGAAGGGTGCGATCGAACTCTTCAGCAAGGCCGCGAGACACACTGGCTGTGCGCTAAAGGACGGTGAATGTCCTGCAAAGATGCTCGGCCAAGTAAGGAGTTGTTTCAGCCAAGACCCTGGAGAAGCTGATCGATGATGCCCTCTCTGCCCACGTGCGCTCAGGGCGGCTTCCAGAGCTAGGGTGCTGCGAAGGCATGCCGGGGGATACTGAGATGCGTTTTCTTCTCGAAGGTGTTATCAGGCGCCGTCGAATCTGGCCAATCAATCTGGCCAATCAGCGGGTGTTTTCCATCCGCGACGCGAAAAAGAGGAGTTTTTGGCCAATCACCCTACAATTTCCGTCGATTTTCTTTTGTCTGGGAAAACCGCGCTTTTGCGGCAAGCTCCTGATCTGGGAAAATGCCGACAGGCAATTTGCTTGATGGAAATCACCCTCTGATTGGCCACCGAATCGACGGAAAACGGGGTTCGATTGGCCAAAAAGTTCCTATTAACGTCGTGTCGATGGAAAATACCCTCTGGTTGGCCACGCTGGACGCCGCGGGAGACGACGGAACCTGAACCCGTCGTCTGGACCCGTCGCATTCTCTTTCGCCGGCAGCGCACACGCGGCTCCCTACCCTTCGGCGGGTTCGAAGCTTTCTACCAGATCGATCAGCTCCTGGCGTTTGTGCACGTCCAACTTGCTGTAGATGCGCTTCGAATGGGTGCGGATGGTGTTCTCGGACACTACTAGCATCTCGGCAATGCGGGCCACGGAATTGCCGCGGGCAATCAGCTCGGCCACCTCGGTCTCGCGGGCCGACAGGCCATAGGCTTCGCGCACCATGGCCATTTGCTTGGAGAACCGATCGCGGTATTCGCTCTCGGGGTGGTTGTCGGGCTTGCTCCCTAGAGCGTCAAAGGCCGTGCCCTGGTGCTGGGTTGTGATTTCTCCCGTCAGCGTCGCGATCCCCGTTGGCCCACCGGCAGCTGCTGATGCCTCGTCTTCGTGAACACCCGCCGACGCCTGCGGGCGGCGCAGGGCCATCAGCTCGATCTCGTCGGCGGTGCTCTGGCCCATGGCCGAGCGGAAGCCGCCCTGGCCGATGAAGTACATGATGCCCAAAAGCCAAATGGCCACCACAACCACCAGCACCACCGAAGGCGCTCCAAACATGACCAGGGATTCCACGTAATGGCCGCCAATGAAGCCCACGTCGTGCAGGGCGTACACGATGCCGCCAAACAGGCCGTACACGAACACCGGGTTGATGCCGCCGTCGCGGGCCAGCTGAGCGCATTGGATCATCATCAGCATGATGGCCACGCTCCACAGCGCGTACAGCACCGCCGCCAGGGTGCGGGCATACTCGGGTCCCGCCAGGGGCAGCACCAGCAGCGCGGTGGTAACCAGGGGGAAGAACACGCGGTAGGCAGTGCCCACGCTGAAGCGTAGGTTCTTCACCGTCCAAGCACCCAGCAGCGCCACGGCAGCCACCAGGGTGGCCAGCATCGACAGCACGTTTACCAAAGAGCCCACCGAGGGCTCCACCACGGCGAGCGACCGCATGATGCCGGTGCAAAAGCCAAGGGCGCCTATGGCCAAAGCCGGACGCCACAAGTGCGAGGCCACATGACGATAGGTGCGCGGATGGTCGCGGGGAATGTCCTCGAACATGGGTTGGTCGAGGTCGATGGTGCGGCTTTTCAGCACCACGGCCAGGCCGAACAGCGGCAGAAACACCAGTGGAATAAGGTAGGCCGTTACGGCCACGGGAATCAGATACAGGGCGAAGTACAGCAGCGAGCCCCAAGCCGTACCTACAATAAGATTGCGATTACCCTCCTCGGCCTCTTGGCTGGCGAAGAGCCGTTGCCACAGCATGTAGAACCCCGCCGACCCCAGGCCTAAAAGACCGCCGCCTGCACATGCCAGCGGCAGGGCCGCTTCGGGGAAGTAAATTCCTCCGATAAGCAAGCACCAACCAAGGAGATAGGGCGTCACGACGATCTTGACGAGGAAATGGCGCGTTTGCTCGGGAAAGAAATACGTTCCCACGGCGCTTGCGAAAAAGCTCAGAGCGAACACCACCGACTGCGCCAGAAAGAACCAGAACAGCACTGAGGGAGTTTGGAAGTCCATGGGCAGGAAGGGAAACGATCCGCCCCAGACGCTGGCGGCGTTGATGGCCAGAAACAGGCCGTACCCAAGCGAAGCCACGTTCGGCTTGAGCATCATTATGAACGTCGGTGTCTGCACGCGATTCGTCCCCTCCCACTTGTCTGATAGTATAACGGCTTCGCAGGGTGCAGGAGGGACGGCTGCGCAAGGGTCACCCGAGCAACCACCTTTTTGATCTGGGAAAACGGGAAATTCACATGAGTTATGTGACACGGCGGGATTGCTTTGCAGCCTACAATGCAGCCCGACGGAGAAACCCGAAGGGGGCTTCGCCGCGAGGGCTCGAGGGCAAATTGAGGAGGCCGTCGAGCGAAGAGGAGGCTTGCCGTTCGCATTGAACGGCGGGCAAGGCGGAAGCCCGAAGCGCTACGCTGAGGGTGGACGAAACAAGAAAGAGGGAGGGACCATGACGAACTCTGAGAAGAGCGCGGTGTCGCGCCGCACGTTCGTGAAGGGCTCGGCACTCGCTGGGTTGGGAGCCGCGGCTCTCGGCACCACGTCGCTGTTCGGCTGTGCGCCGGCAGCCCAGGAGGAGGACCTGGCGGTTACGGGCGAGGAGGCTCAGCCCGTCGAGGACACCATCGTCTGGACGCATTGCGCCGTGAACTGCGGCAGCTGCTGCGCCCTGCAGTGCCACACGACCGATGGCGAAATCACGTACATCGAGTCCGACAACACCGGCGATGCCACCTTGGGCGAGCCGCAGCTGCGCGCCTGCTTGCGCGGTCGTTCCATTCGCCGCTGGCTGCAGAGCCCCGATCGCCTGAACACCCCGCTGAAGCGCGTCGGCAAGCGCGGCGAGGGCAAGTTCGAGGAGATTACCTGGGAAGAGGCGCTCGACACCATCGCTTCCGAGATGAAGCGCATTCGTGAGACCTATGGCGACGAGGCCATGACCTCGCACTACTCTTCGGGCGTGTGCCAGGGCCAGATCCAGGGCAACCCGGTCAAGCGCCTGCTCAACCTGACGGGCGGCTACTTGAACTACTACGGCTCCTACAGCTCGGCCCACATTGCCGCGGCTGGCACCTACACCTATGGCGGTGGCACCTACGGCAGCTCCTTCCTGTCCATCCAGCCGGGTCAGCTGGTAGTGCTGTTTGGCGACAGCCCGGCCGATACGCGCATGGGCGGGGGCGGCCACACCCACGACTTCGCCTATATTCGCGAGACCACGGATTGCCGTGTTATCACCATCGACCCCCGTATGACCGACACCACCTGCGGTCAGGGCGGCGAGTGGATTCCCATTCGTCCTGGCACCGATGGCGCGCTGTGCGCGGCTCTGGCCTACGAGATCATCAACAACGGCTGGGCTGACGAGGACTTCCTCCACACCTACTGCGTCGGCTATGACGAGGAGACTCTGCCCGAGTCCGCCAAGGGCAAGCATGCCTCCTACAAGGACTACATCTTGGGCAAGGGCCCGGACAAGACCCCCAAGACGCCGGCCTGGGCCTCGGCCATCACGCTCATTCCCGAGCAGCGCATCATTGACCTGGCGCGCGAGATGCACGAGTCCGATCCGGTCTACATCGGCCAGGGCTATGGCCCCCAGCGTCGCGCCAATGGCGAGATCACGGCCCGCGCCATCATGGTGCTGCCCCAGCTGCTGGGCCAGATCGGCCAGCCGGGCATGAACGACGGCCGTCGCGAGGGCTGCGCTTCGGTGGGCCTGGGCATGCTGCCGACGGGCGACAACCCGGTGACCACGAACATCCCCACCTTCGAGTGGCCCAACGCCATTCTGCACGGCGAGGAGCTGACGGCGCTGAACGCCGGCGTGCAGGGCGCCGACAAAATGTCGACGAGCATCAAGTTCATCTGGAACTACGCGGGCAACTGCTTGACGAACCAGCACTCCGACATCAACATGACCCACGACCTGCTGGCTGACGAGAGCCTGGTCGAGTTCATCGTCACCTCCGAGGTGTTCATGACCGACTCGGCGAAGTACTCCGACATCATCATTCCCGACCTGACTTCCCAGGAGCAGCTGAGCATTTCCTCCGACGGCTACTCGGACAACATGATCGCGGTCATTTTCGGTCAGCCGGTGTACGAGCCGAAGTTCGAGCGTCGCGGCATTTACGAAGTCTGCGCCGACTTGGCCGAGCGCCTGGGCGTGGGCGAGGAGTTCACCGAGGGCAAGACCCGCGAGGACTGGCTGCGCGAGATTTACGAGACGGCTCGCGAAACCAACGCCGAGGCTGGCATGGCTATGCCCACCTGGGACGAGGGCTTCGAAATGGGCGTTTGGAAGATGAAGCCCGAGCCCATCGTCATCCTGGCCGATTTTGTGGCAGACCCCGAGGCGAATCCGCTGCCCACCCCGTCCGGCAAGATCGAGATCTACTCCGAGACGCTCGCTGGGTTCGAGGAGACCTGGGAGCTGGCCGACGACGAGGTTGTCGCGGCCCTGCCCATCTACGACCCGGGCTTTTTGGGCTATGAGGCCTGCACCGAGGAGTATCCGCTGCAGATCACGGGCTTCCACTACAAGGCCCATACGCACTCCAGCTATGCGAACAACGAGGTCATCCAGACAGCGGCCCACCATGTGGCTTGGGTGAACCCGGTCGACGCAGCGGCCCGCGGCATCCAAAGCGGCGACACCATCCGCGTCTTCAACGACTGCGGTGAAATCCGCATCGAAGCTCGCGTGACGCCGCGCGTCATCCCCGGCAATGTGAGCATTCCGCAGGGTACGTGGCACGATGCCGACATGAACGGCGACCGCGTCGATCATGGTGGCTGCATTAACACGCTGACCAAGTATCGCCCCACTCCTTTGGCGAAGGCGAATCCGCAGCACAGCAATATCGGTCAAATTGAGAAGGCCTAAGGGGGAGGACGACCATGACTCAGTATGGTTTTCATTTTGACGGCACGCGCTGCACAGGCTGCAAAACCTGCGTGCTGGCCTGCAAAGATAAGAAGAATCTTTCCAACGAGATCAACTTCCGCAACGTCCAGGAGTATGGCGGCGGCAGCTGGAGCCAGAACGAGGCCGGGTGCTGGACCAACGATGCGTTCACCTATCATGTCTCCATCGCGTGCAACCACTGCGAGATGCCCATTTGCCTGGCGAACTGCCCGCAGGGCGCCATCTCTAAGGACGATGAGACTGGCATCGTAACGTCCGATCCCGAGAAGTGCATCGGCTGCGGCACCTGCATGAACTCCTGCCCCTACGGCGCGCCGAAGGTGGATCAGGAGCAGATGAAGAGCGTGAAGTGCGATATGTGCGCCAATCGCGTGGCCGAGGGCAAGCAGCCTATCTGCGTTGAGGCCTGCCCGCTGCGTGCTCTGGACTTCGGCGACATCGAGGAGCTGCGCGCCACCTACGGCGACGTGGCCGAGCTGGCACCGCTGCCGGCCGCTTCCGAGACGAAGCCGTCCCTGGTGATCACGGAGCCGGTGAATGCGAAGCCGGTCGGTGACACTTCTGGTGCCGTGTTGAATGAGGGCGAAATCCGCTAGCTACCATTCCCTCCCATGGTAGGATTGTCGGCGGCTCAAGGTAGGCTTGGGCCGCCGACGCCCATTTAGGGGCAAATGGGGTGGGGGAAGAGAAATCTGCGAGAGGGGGTGTGCGATGCAGTACGCGTTTCATTTCAATGCGAAGCGATGCACTGGATGCAAAACGTGCATGTTGGCCTGCAAGGATTTTCACAACCTTGGCTCTGCGGTGTCCTTTCGTCAAATCTACGAGTATGGCGGCGGCTCCTGGGAGCGCCATGATGATGGCACGGTGTCCCAGGACGCCTTTACCTACTATGTATCGGTGGCGTGCAACCATTGCGCCGATCCCGCTTGCGCCCAAGTGTGCCCGACGGGGGCCATGCACAAAGATGAGCGCGGACTGATGGGCGTGGACGTGCAGCGCTGCATCGGCTGCGGCTACTGCGCGCTGTCGTGTCCCTATCGTGCTCCGAAGGTGGATCGCGATGCAGGTCACAGCGTCAAGTGCGATGGCTGCACCAACCGTGTGGCCGAGGGCAAGCAGCCCGTCTGCGTCGAAGCCTGTCCCGTGCGCGCCCTGGATTTCGGGCCTGCGGACGACGTTGCCGCGCGTTACGGCGCCGAGAGCAACCTGTTGCCCCTGCCCGACGCTTCGGCCACCGCGCCGAACTTGGCGCTCGCCCTGCCCGCTTGTGTCGAGGCCGACCCCGAGCGCGTGGCTCGCGATGGCGCGGTGCTCAATCCCCGTGAAATTGTGTAGGAAGGAATGCAATGGAAGACGTCCTGTTCATTGGTACGGCCCTGGCGCCGTTTTTCCTAGAGGATCCCCATACCGGCGAGGCGCGGCCCTCGTTTGAGGCCATGGAGGCGCTCGAGGTAGAAGAAGCGGCGGTCGATTGGCCTTTCGTGGCCGAGGACGAGGCCCGCGAGGCCTTGGCGCTCATGCAGCAGGGGCTGGCCGCCGGCATCGACGACGAGGACCTCATGTGGGCCTATCGCCGCCTGTTCGTGGGGCCGGATCGCTTGGTGGCGCCCCCGTGGGGCTCGGTGTACACCGACCACGAATGCGTCATCTTCGGCGAGAGCACCTTGGCCCTGCGCGCGTGGATGCGCGCCCATGGCATCGAGCGCACCACCGATGAGCGCACGCCGGAGGACCACATCGGTCTGATGCTGGCCATGCTGTCTTTCCTGGTTCAAGAGCGTCCTGAGTTGGTGGACGAGTATGCAGCCGGACATCTGCTCACCTGGGCGCCTCATTATCTGGAGCAGCTCGAGCAAGCGGCCGAGCACCCCTTCTACGAGGGTTTGGCCCGCTTGACGCGCCGGAGCCTCGAGGGGCTGCAGCAGGAGCGCCGGCTGGACGTAACGGTTCCGCGTTTCTACCGTTAGGTGCGCCGTGGACGGGTTCTCCATTGCCTTCAACGAGATCACCCTGGTGCTGTTCACCACTTTGGCGCCGGCGGGGGCCGTGGGCTATCTGCTCATGAGCTTGCCGGTGTTGCTGGGGCGCGTGAACGAGGACGATCGCCGACGCCTTGACCAGTACTCGTGCCTGCCGCTGGCCATTGCCATGGTGGGGCTCATTGCCTCGGCTACGCATTTGGGGAACCCTTCGAACGCTCTGTACGTGTTCACGGGAGTGGGGCGCAGCCCGCTTTCCACGGAAGTGCTCTGCGCCGTCATCTTCTTGGCGCTGGCGGGCATGTACTGGCTCTACGCCTTTGCGGAACATCCGCGCCGGTGGCTGCAGCGCTGGCTGGTGGCAGCCGTGGACCTCTCCATCGTGCTGTTCGTGGTGTCCATCGCCTTCGCCTACCACGTGGATACCATCATCACCTGGAGCTTGCCGCTCGTTCCTGTGTCGCTTATGTTGAATGCGCTGGTGGGAGGCCCCGTTATCACGTTGTTGGGCTTTGCGGCGGCCGGTTATTGCGGCCACGGCCCCGGTGAGGGGCGTCTGCTGGTGGCCATGGCCGCCGTGGCGCTGGCAGCGAACGCTGTCGTGTACCTGGTTATGGGAGCGCAGCTGAGCGGCATGGCCAACGAGCTGGCCTCCGTTTCCCAGCTCGTGCCGGGGTTCGTGCCCTGTGTGGTGGCGTTCGTGCTGCTGGCGGCCACGGGCCTGACGGTGGCGTGGCGCTCCGTATGTCGCGGCCTGGCGGTGCGCCCCTTGGTGGTGGCTTCGCTGCTGGTGCTGGCTGGCATCTTCATCATGCGCTTCACCTTTTACATGAGCCACCTTACCGTGGGCCTGGGGGTCTAGGACGCAGGGCTCGAGGCGGGGCGTCAAGGGGTGGGAGGCGAAGGACCAAAAGCTGGAGCTCGCGGGTTCGACGCACGGCCCCTCTTAGGCGGAAAAGCCGTTGATGAGGTCGATCATGTCCTGCTTCTTGTGAATATCCAACTTGGCGTAGATGCGCTTGTTGTGGGTGCGCATGGTGTTCTCGGAAATGAACAGCATCTCGGCGATGGCCGGTCCCGAATAGCCGCGGGCGATAAGCTCCATCACTTCCGTCTCGCGCGAGGAAAGGCCGAAGGCGTCGCTGACGAGCCGGCATTGCAGTGCCAGGCGGTCGCTGGGGTGGTCTTCGGAAGCGCGACCGGAGACAGCTTCGGGACTTTTCGAAAGGGGCGTCGCCATCGGGGTTGAGCCGGGCCCCGCAACCAAAACCGAAGCTGGCACCCCGATGGCCTTCGGCTGATCGGCGTTTGCGCCGGAAGTTTCTTCTCGGGCGCCCGCGGCGCTCTCCGACGGGCCGCTTCCTTCCGTGCGGTCGCCGGGCAGCCCTTCCGCGCTCGGCGCCTGGCCCGCGTGCTCTTCGGCGGCCACCGTCGCTTCCATGCGGGGTCGCTCGAGCCCCAGGGCCAAAAACTCCAGGGCATCGCTGGCCCGGGTGGTTTGGCGGTAGCCGAACAACGACACCATCAGCAGCACGAAGAGCGAGGTAAGCGCCACCAGCGAGAAGGGCTCGGGCCCCCAGCTCGCCTCGATGCCCGAGAGGAACCCGGCTCCGTAGCCCGCCATTTGCGGCAGGTAGGCCAAGGCGCCGTAAAACGCGTAGATGAACAGGGGGTTGATGCCGCTGTCGCGGGACAGCTGGCCGCAGTGCATCATCATGAACACGCAGGCCAGCATGAAGCAGGCATTGCTGATGCCAAATCCCACGGTGGTGAACGCGCCGCCGGCAAAGGGCAGCACCATGAGGCAGACGGCCGTGACAGGGAAGAGGGTGCGGAACACTACGGGCAGCCCGATGCGCAGGGTGCGCCGTTGCCACAGGGTGTAGAACGCCAGCATGACGGCGAGCAGCAGCACCATCGAGAAGATGTTGATGCCGCTCATGATCTCCTGGTGCGTAATGGCGATGAAGCGGATGGCGCCGGCGCAGAACCCCAGGGCTCCTACCGACAGCGCCGGCGAGAGGGAGGCGCGCAGGGCGTTGCCGTAGACGGTGCGGTGCTCGCGGGGGTTGTCCTCGAACATGGGCTGGTCGAGCGACACGTCGCGATCGCCGAGCCACAGGCACAGGCCGGCCAGGGGCACGAGCACCAGGGGAATAAGGTACGCGGTCAAGGCCGCCGGCACCATGCAGATGCCCAGATACAGCAGAGCCGAATAGCCCGTCCCCTTGATGAGCGCCAAATTGCCCCGCTGGGCGTCCATGGCGGCGAAGATGCGCTGCCAGCGCATCATGAATCCCGCCAAGCCAAACCCTACCAGCACAGCGGCCGCGCCGATGAGCCAAGGCGCGAG
Source organism: uncultured Adlercreutzia sp. (assembly GCA_910585575.1). Lineage (GTDB taxonomy): Bacteria > Actinomycetota > Coriobacteriia > Coriobacteriales > Eggerthellaceae > Adlercreutzia. Next base: position 23,792 of record CAJUFS010000002.1, read on the forward strand.
CCCATCCAGGTACATGGCGCCCACCAGCATAAGCGGGCCGGCGCACAAAGGTCCGGCGAAGGCCAGCACCGACGAGCGCCGACTGATGGTAGGACGGCGCCAGATAAGCGCCATGGCTGCTACGAAGGTGAGGCCGAAGGCGAGCATCTGCAAACTGTAGTAGCCGATAGTGGCCACGTCGGTTTGGCACCAGACGGGAAGGTAGGGGAAGATGCCGCCCCAAATGGAAGCGGCGTTGATGGAAAGGATGACCGCATAGCCGAAACTGGCCACGTCGGGCCGGAGTGCCCGCAGTGCGCTCACGGCGCCCCCTTCCCCTCTTTTCAGCTTTCCGCGGCGCTCTCGGTTTGCGCAGACGGCCGCGTTTTCGTTGCGCTTATTCTAGCAGCCGCGCTGGGCGCGGGGGACGGTCAGGCGACGAAACTTGTCACCAGGTTACGGTCACCATCCAGCTTTGACCTGGTGTTTCTTAAAAACCACCAGAATCTGGTGACAAAGTTCGCGCTCGATTTGTCCTACCATGGCGTCAATCGCATGGCCAATGCAATGAGTTTTCGCGCCGCTTCCGCAGTCAGGATGCGGCGGGCGCGGAATCGGGCTCGACGGAGCCCGCGGAACCGCGCCGCAAGAGGAGAGACCCAAGGGAGGCTCACATGCAAGACGAGAAATGGTCCCTCGATCGTCGCACCTTCGTGAAGACCACTGGTGCGCTGGGCGCCTTGGCGGCCACGGGCGCGGGGGCGTCCGCCGCCTTCGCTACGATGGTGCCCGCAGCTCCGGCCGTGGCCGACGAAGCGATCGACGACGAGATTGTGTGGACCCACTGCCACGTGAACTGCGGCGGCGCCTGCGTGCTGCAGTGCCATGTACGCGATGGCGAACTGGCCTACGTGGAAACGGACACCAACGGCGACAGCACCTTCGGAGGCACCCAGGCCCGCGCCTGCCTGCGCGGCCGCTCCATCCGCTCGTGGATCGGCAGTGCCGACCGCCTCAACTACCCCATGCGCCGCGTGCCGGGCACCCGTCGCGGTGACGGCGAGTACGAGCGCATCAGCTGGGACGAGGCCCTCGACACCATCGCCAGCGAGTTCAAGCGCGTGGTGGACACCTACGGCAACGAGGCCGTGTTCATCCAGGAGTGCTCGGGCGTCGAGCAGAATATCATGATGAACAACCCCTTCTTCCGCCTGTTTAACCTGCTGGGCGGCGAAGTGACCCGCTATGGCAGCTACTCGAGCGCGTCCATCAACTTCGGCGCCTACCCCTACACCTACGGTGGCAGCTGGGGCAAGCGTTCGCTGAAGACGCTGCAGCCCGGGCAGCTGGCGGTTCTGTTCGGCTACGCCCCCAACGACATGCGCATGTCGGGCGACGGCGCCGGCTACGATTTGGCCGTGGCCATGCAGCAGAAGGGCGTGCGCGTTATCGTCATCGACCCGCGCCGCAACGAGACGGCGGCCAACCTGGGCGCCGAGTGGATTCCCATCGTGCCCGGCACTGATGCGGCCCTGGCCGCTGGCATTGCCCATGAGCTCATCACCAAGGACCTGGTGAACCACGAGTTCCTCGACACCTACTGCGTGGGCTTCGACGAGGCCACCCTGCCCGAGGACGCGAAGGGTAAAAACCTGTCCTACTGCGATTACATCCTGGGCACCGGCTACGACCAGGTGGAGAAAACCCCCGAGTGGGCGAGCGCCATCACGTCCGTGCCGGCCGAGCGCATCGTGCAGCTGGCCCATGAGATTGCCGAGGCCGACCCCTGCTACATCTGCCAGGGCCTGGGCCCCCAGCGTCACACCAACGGCGACAACGCCTCGCGCGCCATTATGGTGCTGCCCCAGCTGGTGGGCCAGGTGGGCCGTCCCGGCACGAACTCCGGCGGCACCACGGGCAACGACGATATCGGCCTGTCCTCGCTGCCGACGGGCGACAACCCCATCCAGGAGAAGTTCCCCAACTTCCTGTGGCCCGAGGCCATCCGCGACGGCGCGAAGCTGACTGCCACCAACGCCGGCATCATGAACGCCGACGGCCTGAAGTGCGGTATCAAGTTCCTGGTGAACTACGGCAACAACATGATGGCCAACCAGAACGCCGACATCAACTTCACCACCGACATCCTGCGCGACGAGAGCCTCTGCGAGTTCATCCTGCAGTACGACGTGGCCTGGACCGATTCCTGCAACTGGGCCGACATCGTGCTGCCCGACCTGACGCCCCAGGAAACCTACTCCCTGTCGGCGGCCGGCGAGGACAACGATATCTACGGCATCCGCTTCGGCCAGCCCATCGGCGAGCCGGCCTTCGAGCGCCGCGAGGTCTACGAGGTGTGCGGCGAGCTGGCGAAGCGCCTGGGCGTCTACGACGAGTACTCCGAGGGCGGCCTTACCCGCGAGGACTGGTGCCGCAAGCTCTATGAGGAGCTGCGCGCCGAGAAGCCCGAGATGAATCTGCCCACCTATGACGAGGGCGTGGCCACGGGCTCGTTCACCTGGGACGTGGAACCCTCGACGGACGTGGACGACTTCATTGCCGACCCGGTGGCAAACCCCCTGGAAACCGCTACGGGCAAGATCCAGATCTACTCTCCGGAGCTGGCGGAAATTGCCGAGACCTGGGAGTTGGGCGAGGGCGACGTCATCTCCGCCATCCCGGTGTACTACCCCGGCTACGACGGCCCCGGCACCACCACCGACGAGTACCCGTTCCTCATCGTGGACTTCCATGCCAAGGGCACGGTGCATTCCACGTACGCGCACCTGGACGTGCTGCACAAGCTTTCGCCCTTCCAGGCGTGGATCAACCCCATCGACGCCGAGCCGCTGGGCATTGCCGACGGCGACGCGGTGGCGCTCAAGAGCGCCCAGGGCGAGATGCGCACCATCGCGAAGGTGACGAACCGCGTCATCCCCGGCACCATCATGCATCCCCAGGGTGCGTGGCATTCGGCTGATATGAACGGCGACCGCATCGACTACGGCGGCTGCACGAACACCATTACCAGCCGCCACTGCAACCCGGTGTCCAAGGGCACGGGCCAGCACAGCGTGATCGGCTCGATCGAGAAGGTGGAGGGCTAACCCATGACTCAGTACGGATTCCATTTCGACGCCACCCGCTGCACGGGCTGCAAGACCTGCGAGGCGGCGTGTCGCGACTACCACAACCTGACGCCCGAGCAGACGTACCGCCACGTCTACGAGATCGAGGGCGGCGGCTGGAAGCAGGACGCGTCCGGTGCCTGGACCACCGATTCCTACACCTACTACACCTCGTTCGCCTGCCAGCACTGCGACAACCCGGCCTGCACCGAGGTGTGCCCCACGGGCGCCATGCACAAGGACGAGAACGGCCTGGTGTCGGTGGACGAGGAGCGCTGCATCGGCTGCGGCTACTGCGCCATGGCGTGCCCTTACGACAACCCGAAGGTCGACCGCGAGGCGGGGCATTCCACGAAGTGCAACGGCTGCGCCGAGCGCCTCGCCGAGGGCAAGAACCCCATCTGCGTGGACGCCTGCTCGCTGCGCGCTCTGCAGTTCGCCCCCGTCGACCAGTTGCCCGAGGGCGAGCGTGCCAACGTGGCCCCGCTGCCCGAGGCCAACGTGACCAACCCGAACTTGTACATCGTGCCCTGCGCAGCGTCGAAGCCGGCCGGCTCCACCGACTGCCGCGTGGCCAACAAACTGGAGGTGAAGTAAATGGGAACGGGATTGACTGAGGCGCCTTTGGCCCTGTTTACGACCTTGGCCCCCATGGCCGCGGCTTCGTTCATCGTGCTGGCCTATGCCTTTATCGCCGGCAAGCCCACGGCCGAAGAGGCCCGTCGCCTCGATCGCTGGACGGCCGTGCCCGCCGCGGTGATGCTGGTTGCTATCGTAGCCGCCTTCTTCCATCTGGCCAATCCGCTGGCCGCGGCCGGCGTGTTCGCCGGCGTGGGACGCTCGCCTCTGTCCAACGAGCTTCTGGTGGTAGTGCTGTTCTCGTTGGTGGCGCTCGTGTACTGGCTGCTGGGCCTGGCAGGCAAGCTGCCGGCCCAGGGCGGCGCCCGCGCGGGGCTGCTGGTAGTGCTGGCGATCGGATCAGTAGTGCTGGCCTGCGCCTGCGGCATGGCCTATCTCATCCCGACGGTTCCCACCTGGGACAACCTGCTGGGCGTGGTGGCCATGGTGGGCTACGCGCTGATTGGCGGCGCGGCCCTGGGCGCTGTGGTGTGCGCCGGAGCCCGCGTGACGCTGCCGAAGAGCGCGCCCGTACTGGGCGCCGCATTGGCGGCCGTGGGCTTGGTGTTGGCTCTGGGTGCTTGGGCCGCGCAGATGGCCGGTTTGAGCGCCGTGGTGAACATCTGGGGTCCCGCAAGTGCCCTTGTGCCTGACTTGGGCCTGATGGTGGGCTTGTTCGCCCTGTGCGCCGTGGCCTGCGCCGTGCTCCTCTTCCTGGGGAAGAAGGGTATTGGGGGAGCGGCCGGCGCGGCGACGACTGGCGCTGCCTCCGCGGCTCCGCGTGTCGTGGCCCTGCCGGTGTTCGCCGTGGCCGCCGTGGTGCTGGCCGCCGTGGGCATTTTCGTCCTGCGCATTGCCTTCTACGGCCTGTACATGGGCATCGCCCTGTAGGTGCTTCCGCGGCTACCTGCGCAAGGCCAGCCGCTCGAATTCGCCGATGCGACGATAGGGAGGGCATCGCGTCTCCGGTGAATTCCTGGCATAATCAGCGGCAGCTCCGATAGCTCGGGGCTGCCGTCGTTTGGCGCCTGAGGCGTCAACGGGCCCGGCGTCGACGCGTCGGGTCCACGAGCGTTCGAGAGGAGCATCATGGAGACCGCACTGACCGAGATCACGCTTGTGCTGTTCACCACCATTGCGCCGGCGGGCCTGGTGGGCTATGGCGTGATGGCCCTGTACTCGCTGGTGGCCTCCGAGCGCGCCCAGGCCGAGGCGGCCAGCCGCTACCTGGTGGTTCCGCTCGTGCTGGTCATTACCGGGCTCATTGCCTCGGCCACCCATCTGGGAACGCCGGCCAACGCCCTGTACGTGCTGGCCGGGGTGGGGCGCTCTCCGTTGGCCAACGAGGTAATTGCCGTCGTGGCCTTCCTCGTGGCAGGCGGGGCCTGGTGGATGGTGTCATTCCGCGACGATATTACGCTGGGCGTGCGACGTGCGGCGGTGGCCGTGGTGCTTCTTGCGGCGCTCGTGGCTCTCTATTTCATATCCGTGGCCTACAGCGTGCCGTGGATTCCCACCTGGGCCTTGCCTACGGTGCCGCTGACGCTGTTCCTGAACGCGCTGGTCAGCGGCGTGGTCGTAGGCTTGCTCGGCCTCGCGGTGGCGCGCCAGCAGCCCTCTCCGCGGTTCGTTGCGGCGGCGCTTGTCGTGGCTGCTGTTGCGGCGGTGGCCAACGGGGCGGTGCTGCTGGTTCAATGGCATGAGCTTGCCGCCATCGAAACCACCCTGGTGGCTGCCCCCGATCTAGTGCCTTGGACGCCCGCGGCCATTGGTGGCTTCCTGGTGCTTTCCTTGGCTGCGCTCGCCTTGTGCGCCGTGGCCGAGCGCTGCCGAAAGGCGCGGCGGGGCGTTCCGTCTGAGAAGAATGCCCTGGTTGCGGGCGCAAGTGAAGGGGCGGCTCCGGCCTCCGTGCGCCGCGGGCGCCCGTTGCTGCTAGGTGCGGCCGTGCTGTTGGTGCTGGTCGCCTGCTTCCTCGTGCGCTTCACGTTCTACGCCATGCGCATGACCGTGGGGGTGTAACAGCCCTGCATCTTACCGTGGGCCTGGGGGTGTAGCAGCCCCGTCGCGCTATTTCTCGAACAGCACCTTGCCGTTGAGGTCCTCGATGACCGTGCGCAGGATGCGGCCGTTCTCTACGTCCATCTTTGCCAGGGTGCGCCCGTATTCGCTGCGGGGGCGGTACACGGCGCCGGGGCACAGCAGGATGCTGGCCGGTCGCGCATCGGGACCGGTTACCAGGCGGGGCACGTGGGTGTGGCCGTGAATGATCACATCGGGCAGCGGGTCGCCGGGGGCCAGGGCCGCCGAGCCCGAGAAGCTGATGCGCACGTCGCCGGGCTTGTGGCCTACCAAGAAGCGCACGCCGTCGATGACGGGGTGGGCGAAGTGGCTGACGGCGCTCCCGTATTCGTCGAAGTCGTTGTTCCCCAGCACGGCGGTGACCGGCGCCAAGGTTTCCAGCTCGCGCAAGATGGCGGGCCCGCAAATATCACCGGCGTGGATGATGGCGTCGCAGTCGGCCAGGGCGGCGTAGGCCTTCGGATCCAGGGAACCGTGGGTGTCTGAAAGAATGCCGATGCGCGTCATGGATGCTCCTTCGCCTGGCCCGATGGCCATCCTTTGGTCTTTTGCATAACCGCAGGGCAAAGCCGTTGTTTCGTCTTTGCCGCTTCTCTTTATAATAACGGTTGCATCAAGCCTTGAGGATAGTGGTTGCGTAACGGTCGCCCTGGCCTCAAGGTCTTGGTTTCCCAATTATGTTCGAGAAAGAGAAAGCCGAAGCCCCCATGAAAACCGTCGCCCAGGTATTTGAAGACTGCCGCGCTTGCGGCACGCTGCCGTTTTCGGTGGAGATGTTCCCGCCCAAAGGACAGCTGACCCTGGATGCGGCGCGCGAGGTAGTGGGTGGCATGGCCCAGGCGCGGCCCGACTTCGTGTCGGTGACGTGTTCCGCCGGCGGCAGCGGCAACGCGGGGCAGACGGTCCCCATCGCCCAGCTGGTGCAAGACGAGGCCGCAATTCCGTCCGTAGCGCACTTCACCTGCGTCAACGCCACGCACGAAACAGCCCGGGCGGCCATTGAGGAGCTGCGAGAGGCCGGGGTGCGCACGGTGCTGGCCCTGCGCGGCGATCTGATCGACGGCCAGGAGCCGGTGGACTTCCGTTACGCCTGCGACTTGATTCCCCTGCTGAAGGAGGCCGGCCTGTGCGTGGGCGCGGCTGCCTATCCGGAGGGGCACATCGATTGCTTGGATCCGCGTCGGAACATCGAGCACTTGAAGGCGAAATACGAGGCTGGCGCCGATTTCTTCGTGACGCAGCTGTTCTTCACCAACGACGACTTCTACCGTTTCCGCGAGGCGGCCCAGGCGGCCGGCGTGGAGGCGCCCATCACCTGTGGCATTATGCCGTTTCTGGGGAAGTCGCAAATCCAGCGCATGGTGTTCCTGTGCGGAAGCTCGCTGCCGGCGCCTATCATCAAGTTGCTGGCGAAGTACGAGGACGATCCTGTCTCGCTGCGCCAAGCGGGTATCGAGTATGCCTGCCGCCAGCTGGTTGACCTGGGGCGCCATGGCGTGGACGGCCTGCACGTGTACGCCATGAACCAGCCCGATATTGCCCAGGCCGCGGCCGCTGCGATAGCGGCGGCCGGGCTGCGGCCAGCCCTGGCGAATGCCGATGACGTGGTAGCATCTTCGGGCGCTGCGGGGGTAACCGCCGCAGCGCTGCACGCGACCAATTAACGGAGGACCCTCGCCAAGGTGTCCTGCCTGCTACTTTTCTGACAGCGCGGCAGCACGGCGAAGGCAACCCAAGAAAGGACACCATGGAGCTGACGGCTCAGGTTGACATCGACGAAGCCCTGGCCTTCCTGGGCCATCGCGGCCAGGCGCTCGGGCCCGATCTGGCTGCGCGCATCCAACGAGCAGCCGCCCTCTGCGAGGCCGAGCTAAGGCCGCGCGGCGTGTGGCAAACGCTGCCCTGGGAGGACGCGCGCCTGTTCCTGACGGGCGGAGATCTTGCCGCCCACGTGGCCGGCTGCTCCGAGGTGGTGCTCATGGCTGCTACCCTGGGGCCGGAAAGCGAGCTGGTGCTGCGCCGCGAGTCGGCGCTAGGTGCGACGGACGGCCTGCTGGTAGACGCCTGCGCCTCGTCCCTGGTGGAGCAGGCGGCCAACCAGCTGAATCGTCTCATTGTCGAGGAGGCTGCCGCCCGCGGGCTGACCGCCACGAGCCGCTACAGTCCGGGCTATGGTGACTTGCCCCTGACGTGCCAGCCGGCGTTTCTTGCGGCGTGCGGCGCCGATCGCGCCCTGGGCCTGCGCACCACGGCGGCGAACATGCTGGTGCCCACAAAGAGCATTACGGCGGTTATCGGCCTGAAGCCGGCAGAGGAAGGGGAGGATGTCGGCGCTCCACAGAAGGCCCCTGTAACAGCGGGAGGCGCCAGCTCCGCGACTCAAGACCGTTGCGCCACCTGCCCTCTCGCCCCCACGTGCTCGCTTCGCGCTCAAGGAAGGACCTGCTATGGCAACCCCGCGTAATCTAACCGTGACCAGCGACCATCTGGCAGCCGTGCTGGAGGGCCGCGCCTACTTGCTGTGCGACGGCGGCATGGGCACGCTGGTGCAGGCAGCGGGTCTGCACACCGTTCACGAAGTGCCCGACCTGCTCAACCTCACCCATCCCCAGGACATTGCTGCCCTTCAGCGCCGCTATGTCGAGGCGGGAGCCGACTGTATTACCACGAACACCTTCAGCGCCAATCGTTTGAAACTGAAGGACACGGATGCCACGGTGGCCCAGGTGTATGCTGCTGCGGCGGCTATTGCGCGCGAGGCGGGGGCGCCCCTGGTGGCGGGAGACATCGGCCCCACGGGCGCGCTGCTGGAACCCCTGGGTCCGCTGACCTTCGATGAGGCCTATGACATTTTCGCCGAACAGGCTCGTGCGGCCGAGGCCGCGGGATGCGACGTGGTGCTCATCGAGACCATGGCGGATTTGCTGGAGGCAAAGGCCGCGGTGCTGGCGGCCGTGGAGCACACGTCGCTGCCGGTTTTCGCCACCATGACCTTCGGCGAAGACGGGCGCACCTTCTTGGGTACCACGCCCGCCATTGCCGCTACCACCTTGTCGGCTCTGGGCGCCCAGGTCGTGGGGCTCAACTGCTCGCTGGGCCCGGTGGAGCTGGCGCCTTTGGTGGACCAACTGGCACCGGCCGCGCGCTCGTTGGTGATGGCGCAGCCGAATGCCGGCTTGCCGCGTCTGCAGGACGGCGAAACGGTCTTTGACGTGGGTCCCGAGGAGTTTGCTCAGGCCATGGAGGCCCTGCTTGATGCCGGCGCCACCGTGGTGGGCGGCTGCTGCGGCACCACGCCCGAACATATCCGGGCCTTGCGCACCGTGCTCGACGGGCGCTCGGCGCCGAGCCCGGCCGTCGGAGCCCCCATGGCCTCGAGTGCATCTTCCGAAGCGCCGATGGCCGCATCTAGCTCGTCGGCTGAAGCGCCGGCGCGGGAAGAGGCTGCGGCGGCCGCACCGACGGCGCCTTCCAGCACCCCTGCCAGCAAGCGCTCCGTTCCCAACCCGCGCTACGAGGCTGTCTTTGCCGTGGCCAGCGCCCAGCGACTGGTGCTTCTTCCCCAGGGACAGGCGGCGGTAGCCGTTATCGGCGAGCGCATTAATCCTACGGGCAAGAAGAAGCTGAAGGCGGCCTTGCAAGCGGGAGACGTAGACTACCTCGTGGCCGAGGCGGCGGCCCAGCAACGGGCTCGCGCCGACATCCTGGACGTGAACGTGGGCGTGCCCGGCCTGGATGAGCCCGCGTTGCTCACTCAGGTGGTGCGCACGCTGCAGGCCACGGTGCCCTTGCCGCTGCAGCTGGACTCCTCCGATCCGGCGGCTATCGAGGCGGCCGCCCGCATCTACGCGGGGCGTCCGCTGGTGAACTCCGTGAACGGCAAAGCGGCGAACTTGGCAGCGGTGCTGCCCGTGGTGGCGCGCTACGGCTGCACGGTGGTGGGGCTCACCCTGGACGAGAACGGCATACCGCCCACGGCCGAGGAGCGCCTGGCCATTGCCCGCCGCATTGTGGAGGCCGCGGCGAACTACGGCATTCCCCGCGAGGACGTGGCCATTGACTGCCTGGTTATGGCGGCGGCCACCAACCAGGCCGAGGTGCGCGAAATTCTGCGCGCGGTGACGCTGGTGAAGCAGGAGCTGGGCGTGCGCACGGTGCTTGGCGTGTCCAATGTCAGCTTCGGATTGCCCCAGCGTCCGTTGGTAAACGCCACGTTCTTGGCGGCTGCTTTCGGCGCGGGCCTGGACATGCCCATTCTGAATCCGCTCAATGCCCGCTATCGCGACACGGTGGACACCTTCCGCGTGCTCAACGGCCAGGACGAGGGTTGCCGGTACTTCCTCGACACCTATGCAGGTGTGGCCGACCCCTACGACGGGCCTGCGTCGGGCACGGCGGAAGCATCGGCGGGCGCGGCTGCCCCCGGTGAAAGTGCGAGGGCATCGGGTGCTGCTGGCGCTGCGACCGATACTGCATTCAACCGTCAAGGCGGCGCTGGCGCGCCATCCGCAGCCACCTGCCCCATACCCGTTACGGCCGCATTCGCCGACGTACCCGAATCCGTAGCCGCTCTGGCCGCGTATGCCCTGGAGGGGCGGGGCGCCCCCTTGGCCGAAGCCACGGCCCAGCTGCTGGAGACCCACGATGGCCTGGCCATCATCAACGACATCTTCGTGCCCGTGCTCGATGTGGTCGGCCTCAAATACGATGACGGCACCTTCTTCCTGCCCCAGCTGATGGCCTCAGCCGAGGCAGTCAAAGCCGGCTTCGACGTCATCCGCGCCCAGCAGGAAGTCGCGGACGCCGCGGCAACCTCCCCGGACCACGCCGCACCCTCCCCATCCAACCGCGCCATTGTGGTGGCCACGGTGGAGGGCGACATCCACGACATCGGCAAGAACATCGTGAAGATGCTGCTGGAAAACTACGGCTTCCCCGTTATCGATCTGGGGCGCGATGTGACACCGCAGGCCATTGTGGATGCGGCGGGGGAAGCAGGTGCGCGCCTCATCGGGCTTTCGGCCCTGATGACCACTACCGTGGGCGCCATGGAGCGCACCATCCAGCTGGTTCACCAGCAGTTGCCCCAGGCGGCGGTCATGGTGGGCGGCGCCGTCATCACCCAGGAGTTCGCCGACCAGATTGGCGCCGATTTCTACGCTAAGGACGCCGCCGAGTCCACGCGCATCGCCACGCAGTTCTTTGGCGAAGAGGCCTAGAGCCGCGAAACTGTTCCCATGCGGTTATGCGTGAATTCCGCGCAAGTGGGTCAGGTATTGCTATTATGGGGCCATCGCATATTGTCCGACTGACGCACAAAGGAGCCTCCATGGGAAAGAAGGACGTCGAAGCTCTGGAAATTACCTTCGAAGAGCTGCCCACGTACCTGCACACCAACCATGCGGTCTATATGGAAGTGGCCGATGGCCTGTACTATCTGACCGATGTCAACGACCGTTACTGGCGCGCCCAGGACACCAACCAGTTCAACGAGAAGGGCCACTACGTCGATTGCAGCGCGCTGGTGCCCACCATCGCCGAATTTGTGGAGCTGCCTTTCTGCAATGGCAAGTCGGTGCAAGACCTGTTCGCCGAGGCCACCTTTTACGCCTCGGGCGACGGCAAGGACATGCCGGAGGACTTCTAGGCTCGTTTGATGAGCGGCATGCCTTTCGAAAAGTGAAGAATGTGGTGAACAAGCACAACGGCGCAGAAATGCGTCGTTGTGCTATGATGCCGTCGAATTAACTTCCGGCGGCGCAAAGCTGCTGACCAGCGATGAGAAAAGAGGAGAAGACATGGCAGAAGAATGCTCTCACGAGTGCTCAAGCTGCGGCGTTTCCGGCTGCGGCGACCGCACGGCGGAGGCTGGCCCCAGCACCCTTGAGGCCAACAAGCGCTCCAACATCAAGCACGTTATCGGCGTGGTGTCCGGCAAGGGCGGCGTGGGCAAGTCCCTCGTCACCAGCCTGCTGGCTTCCGAGATGCAGAAGCGCGGCCAGAAGGTGGCCATCCTCGACGCCGACATCACCGGCCCTTCCATCCCGAAGTCCTTCGGTGTGGACAGCCGCCTGACGGCCGACGCCGACGGCATCAACCCCGCGAAGACCGCTAGCGGCATCGAGGTCATGTCCGTGAACCTCATGCTGCCCGAGGGTGACATGCCCGTTGCGTGGCGCGGCCCGGTAGTCACCGGTGCTATCAAGCAGTTCTGGCAGGAAGTGAACTGGGGCGATATCGACTACATGTTCGTCGACATGCCTCCGGGAACCTCCGATGTGTTCCTGACGGTGTTCCAGTCGCTGCCCGTGGACGGCATCGTCACCGTGTCGGCTCCGCAGGAGCTGGTGGCCATGATCGTGGGCAAGGCCGTGAACCTGGCCCGCTCCATGGACGTGCCGGTGGTGGGCCTGGTAGAGAACATGGCCTACTTCAAGTGCGACGACTGCGGCAAGGAGCACCACATCTTCGGTGAGCCCCAGGGTGCCGCTGTGGCCGAGAAGTACCAGATTCCTGCCGTGGCCACGCTGCCCATGGACCCGAACTTCGCCCGCCTGGTGGATCAGGGCAAGGTGGAGGCCTACAACGTGGAGGGTGCCCTCGACGGCATCATCGACCAGGTAATCGCCACCGCTGAGGCTGCCGAATAGCTCGCAAGTGTCGAGCGGCTTATAGCGTCCAAGGAAAGCGCCCGCATGACCTGCGGGCGCTTTTTTGTGTTGCGGAAGAAGGGAAAGAGCGCGTTGTGCATTGCGCCCTGGACGGGGCGGAAGGGGCGCGTCGTGCATTGCGACGGCGCGGGGCGTTGCGGAGGTGCAGGACGACCGAGCATCCGACGAGCTGTGCCCGCGCCGAGTTCGCGAAACGTATGGCCGAGGGTGCGAAATGCGGGGTCGCGGGATGGTGCGTTTCGATAGGATGGAGGACGATATCTGCTGGCTGCGGCTCGATAGAAGGCCTGCAGCTGGCACCGCCGACGCATAATAGCCGACGGGGCAACCCTGCCACCGATGCGCTATCGCATAACATCAAGGAGGCTTTCCCGTGGCCCGTTACCACGCACATCGCGCTCAATCGCCCGGCGCCGCCCGGAGCTGCCGGCGCCGACTGCCCCGCGGCCTGGTGGCCGCCTTTCTGGCGTGCGCCCTGACCATCGCCCCGCTGGCTGCCTCGGCCGCCGAAGACCAGGGCTCCGCGTCGGCGCAGGTGTGGGCCGAACGCTTGACGGTGGGGAAGTCGGACTCGCCCCTCAAGACGCCCGAGGGCGTCTTGCATGGCACAACGTCCGCCGATGCGTCTGCGGTAGCCCCGTTGGCGGACGAAGCACTGCCTGAAACCTACGATCTGCGCGACGAGGGCCTCTCCACCTCGGTGAAGAGCCAAGGGTACTTCGGCAGCTGCTGGGCCTTCGGCGATGCGGCGGCGTTTGAGAGCGGGCTGCTTAAGCAGCGGGACGCCGATCCCGCCGACGTCGACTTGTCCGAGCTGCAGCTGGCCACGTTCTCCGATTGGGTTGCCACCGAAGAGGAAGCGGCCACGCTGGGAGCGCCCGGTCAGGCCGGAGAGGGGGTGCAAATCGAAGGCTGCTCACCGCTCGATTTCGGAGGTGCCCTCTTAAAGAGCTTGGGTGTACTCTCCCGTGGCACTGGCTTTGTCGACGAGGACGATGCGCCCTACCGCAACAAGGAAGGAAAACTCTACATCGCTACCGTGCGGGGCTGGGATGGAAAGGACCACGAGAGCTCGCAGTGGGATTCCGAAGGCGATTGGTCGGTCGACCGGTCGCTGGCCACCAAGCAAACTTACCAGCTTCAGGCGATGGGCGGAGGGTCCGTCGAGCCCGTTGCCGTGTCGGAGCTTGCGCAGTTCGCGGACTATGCCGCCGCGAACCCCGATGCCTACGTGTCCGACCCCTCTTATATCGACTCCATGAAGGCGGCCATGATGGAGCACGGCGCACTTGGCTTCAGCTACTGCGCTTCGCAGGCGACTTTCGGCAACGAGACAATCAGCCTCGACGAGTACACCAGCGAAAAGAACGGGGCGATTTTCGTCGACCTGCCCCTTGAGGCCAACCACGTGGTCACCGCTGTTGGCTGGGATGACACCTTCAGCAAGGAGAACTTCGACGAAGGCCACCAGCCCCCTGCCGACGGCGCTTGGATTCTGAAGAACAGCTGGGGGAGCGACCCGGCAGCCGAGGGCAATGTCTGCTACTGGGGCATCGACGGCACGGGGTATTTCTACCTGTCTTACTACGATGCCACTATTGATGAGTACCATTGGCTCGACCCGGTTGATGAGGCTTCCGAAACGTCGCTAATACTGCAGCATGACTTACTTGGCACCACGACGGGGACCTTCAGCGGGTTTATGGATAACGAGCCAGTAGCCGCTGCGAATGTGTTCGTGGCTCAGGAAGACATGGAGCTCTCCGCGACAACGGTGTTTACCGTCTCGGCGGATACTGAAGTCGCGGTGGAAGTGTACCTGCTTGCGCCCGATTGGAGCACGCCCACCGACGGCAACCTGGTGGCGCAGAAAACTCATCGAACCACCGACGAGACGTATCTACGTATCGGGCTGGACGAACCGGTGGCCATTGCCGCAGGGCAGCCGTTTTCCATCGTGCAGACGCAGTGGTCGGCGGCCGATGGCGAGAAGCTCTGGTTTACGGGGGTAGAGCTAGCGCTCACAGACGTGACCAACGAGGGAACCGAGAATGAGATCTCCCTGCGTGCCACGGCTGTTGTCAATCCTGGGGAAAGCTACCTGCTTGATGACGAGGGGTGGCGCGACGTGTGCGACGTGTATAGCGAATTCGATGAGCTGGACGCCCAAAGCATTTACGATGAGGCCTATGGCAATGTCATGATCAAGGCCCTGGGCAACCCCGCGCAGCTGGCCGAGGGCGAGGGCGTGTACGTGGCTCCCGCCGAGCCCGGCGGCGATGGGGGCGATGCGAGTGCGGGCGAGGGCGACGGCTCGGGCAACATGGGTGCGGGTGACGGCAACGCGGGCGCGGGCGCGAATCCGCCGTCCAGCGAAGCGAATGGTTCCGGCGGCAACGGCTCTGGCGCCGCAGGCAGCGGCGAGAACCTGCAGCCTGGCAAGGGCGATGGCAATCCGAACGAGAACGCGCAGCCCGATGGGGGCGGGGGAGAAAGCGATGCGAAAACCGATGAGCCCGAGGAGAAGGACGATGCCGGCCAAGACGAGGCGAAGGAATCTCAGTCGGAAGGTAGTCAGAAGACCGGCGAGCCCCTAGCCCAGACCGGTGACGTTGCCTCTTCCGCACGTCCGGCGATCACCTTGGCCCTGGCAGCGCTAGCAGCCTGCACCCTGGCCCTGCGCCAACGGCGTCTTGCCCCGCGTGAATAAGACACAGAGGCGAGACAGTGCCCCCAGGGGGGTCTCATGGCGCGAATGAGCCGCGTGGTGACCTTCGAGCAGGACGCAAGGATGCGCTGCGAGTGCGCCGACGGCGCTTTCGCGAAACTTTTTCAAAAAAGCTCTTGCGTCGGGGAGCCGTTATGCTAATATAGTCCTCGCACTTTTTCGGGGCCTTAGCTCAGCTGGGAGAGCGCATGGCTGGCAGCCATGAGGTCAGGGGTTCGATCCCCCTAGGCTCCACCAAATTTTATCGAGCGTCTACTTCGGTAGGCGCTCGTTTTTTTGTATCTTCCTGTCATATTGGGTTATTGTCCAGAATTCTGGATAACTATGCTATAGTGCGCAATATCAAGTATTCTGGACAGGGGGCAGTATGTGGACGAACTCGTACACGCTCGGTCAGATTGGGGAGTTTATCGCCGATGCACGCAAAGAGCGCGGCCTTACCCAGGCGCAATTTGCGGAGCGGCTAGGTGTTTCGCACACGACGCTCTCCAATCTCGAGCAAGGCAAGGCTGTTTCCTCTGATACGTTGCAGCGTGCCCTCCAACTGCTCGATATGCGTCTGGTCATAGCGCCAAAGTCCGCCATTGTGGTTGTCACAGAGCGCCCTGAAACCGAGGAGGCATCCCATGGCATCGCTTGAGGTTCGCCTGGGCGCCCAGTCAATCGGCGTACTTGAGAGAACGCGAAAAGGCGCCCGTCTACGCTACAGCGAGGGCGTGGTGGAGGCCTATCAGGGTCGTCCTTTGCTCTCTACGTCGCTGCCGGTCAAGCGTCGTCCCTACGGCGAGGGGCTCACAGGAGCCTGGTTTGAGAATCTTCTGCCGGAAGGC
The DNA here is from genome assembly GCA_910585575.1 of uncultured Adlercreutzia sp. GTDB lineage: Bacteria > Actinomycetota > Coriobacteriia > Coriobacteriales > Eggerthellaceae > Adlercreutzia. Next base: position 39,825 of record CAJUFS010000002.1, read on the forward strand.
GATCGACTTACGCGCCTTTGCCGCGAACTTCAGTGTGCGCCGGGTGATTATTATCGGCTTCTGGAGGAGGTTGGCTGGGAGTGCGCGGGCGCGGTCTCGATTGTACCTGAGGGCTGTTCCGATCCAGCGAGCACGAGCGTAACAGCCCTGTCTGATATTGAGCTCGCAGAGCGCTTGCGGGACTTGCCCGCCTACGATGCGGTGGAGTCGGTGGCTCTGCGCGTGTCGCTTGGAGGCTACCAGGAGAAGATGATTGTGGCCGCCGAGGATGTTGTTGTGCAAAATGGTTACGTGGCTGAGGCGCGTTTTGGCCTGCCGCAGGGTGCTGCCCTCTCAACTCATATCCTGAAACCCCAGCTGACCGGGAAGTACCCGGGGCTCATTGAGGCGGAAGCGTGGGCGATGTCGGTCGCTTCTGCGGCGGCTCGCTGTGCCGAGACGGCCCTCCTGCGCAGAGAGAACGCTCCGCTTACGTTGGTTGTGCGACGCTTTGATCGGGCGATTACTCCCGAGGGGACGATTCGTCTTCACCAAGAGGATTGCTGTCAGGCGCTCGGATTGCCGCCGGCGTCTAAATACGCCTCGGTCGCTCGCTCTCCCGGTAGCGATCCGTCATATCGGGGCATAGCGCAGAGGCTCACGGCCTACGCTGCTGAGTCTCAGCGTGAGCTTGGCGAGTTGCTGCGTCAGCTTGTTGTGAACCTCGCGCTTGGAAACGTGGATGCCCATGCGAAAAACCATGCGTTTCTCTACAGGGAAGTATGCAGCCCCGAACTCTCGCCGCTTTACGATGTAGTGCCCGTGCGCGATATCGAGCCGGAAGCGCGCCATCTTTCGCTGCGCGTCAACGGCAAGGTGCTCGCCGATGATGTGGCTCGCGAAGATGTAGTAGCGGAGGCGATCTCGTGGGGGCTGGCTGCTTCCGAGGCCGGTGCTATTTTGGACGAGACGCTTGCATCACTTGAGGGCGGGCTTGCGCGGGCCTCAGGACTTTATCCATCGGCTGCCGATAGGCTTGAAGCGCCGGCGCGGCGTCGCATTGCGCTTTTGAGCTAGCTCTGCCCTGCCCGATTTCTGGGTTTCGCCAAATTTGGGGCGCCTACTTCGGTAGGCGCTTGTTTTTTTGCCTGCGGAAAGTGGGCGGCTGGCTGACGCTGAGTTCGCGAAACGTATGGTTCGGGGTGCGGAATGCAGGTTCCCCGAGGTACAGGTTTCGGTAGGATTACTTCGAATAAGCGAAAGCGGTGCGCTCGGGGAGTGGGGCGCGCTGTTGCGAGAGGAGCGCCATGAATGGGAAGGCGCCTTGGAGTGCTTCGGAGAGAAGGAGCCTGCCGATGAGTACGCGAACGATGGAAAGCGGAAAAAAGCGCCGGGTAGCGGCGGGAAGGGCGGCCCTCGCGCTGGTGCTCGCCCTGGGCCTGGGGCTGCCGGTGGCGGCTTTCGGCACCGGCGAAGGTTCTGCGATGTCCTTCGGCGAGGAGCTGTCGGACGTGCCCGGGCCCACAGAGAATGCGAAAGCGCTGGTGACGACAACGGGCGAAGGCGCCGACTCGGCCGGGAAGGCCGGCGGCGAGGCTGGCTCGACGGGGGAAACCGACGGGAATGCCGGCTCGGGCCTCGAGGACAGCGCTTCAGGAGAGAAGGGGCCCGCGCACGGCGACGACTCCGGCACTCTGGGCGAAGGGGCTGATGGCGCCGGCAGCAGCATCCCCGTGCGCGAGGGTGACTCTGGCGATGAGGGCTCAAAAGATCCTGAGCAAGTATCGGACGGCAGCAGTGAAGAGAGGCCAGCTGCCGAACTGGCCGGCGTAAGCATTGAGCCTCTGTCTGTCGCCTCGCCGACGGTGGAGGTCGATACGCAGCTGTACCTCAAGGAGCAGAACGGCCAGACGACTTACTCCACCGAGGCCGACGGCGCGAACCCGCAGGCCTACACGGGTCCCATCACCTTGGAATTCAAAGACGGCAGCGCGTCTGTGACCGTGGAGGGCGCCGCGGACATCATCATTGCCAAGGGCACCACACTCACGGGTGCCAACGACGGCCCCGTCTTCGACTTCAAGTCGGGCGCCTCCACCCTCACCATCGCCGAGGGCGCCAGCGTCTCGCTGACCGGTGCGAGCGATTACGCCGCCATAAGAGTGACCGAGAGCGCCACACTGACGCTCCTGGGCGCCGGCAGCCTGCGCGCGACGGGCGGAGACGGCTTCGGTAGTCCGGCAATCGGTGCAGGGTGGAACGATGACGATCCGTTCGGCGCGGTGCGCCTGGCCATGACGGGGAGCCTTCGTCTTGACGGCGTGGGCGAAGCGCCTGCACTGGGGGATGTCCTCGACACTAACCCTGCAGGGTCGGTGGAGTTCCTCTCGGGTTCTTCGGTATTGACCTCAGGAGGCACTTGGAAGAGCCCTGCGGTTAACGTTGCGGAAGCGACGGTGGCGGGAGGCAGTTTCACCTTGTCTGGCCAGGCTAAGCCCACCCTGTATGGCACCTATGCCACCGGTCCTGCAGCGCCGTTCCCTGTAACGGGTGTCCAGTTGACGGGTTTGCCCGCCGGACTCGACCTCACGCAAGTTGCGATCACTATCGGAGAGAGCGCGGTTTACGACCCCGGCTTTTTCAAGGAAGGCGATAACGGTGCGTCGGCTGGCTACAACGTGGCCGGCTTCAATCCTCTGGTCGAGGGGGCTGCTCCTTGCGTGTACCTCCCGAAATCCGACAGTCTCAAGGCAGGGGCGAAGATAAAGATTGCTTTTGGCGACGGCTCTTATGAGGGCATTCTGGGGGGAGGAGAGCAAAGCCTAAGTGTCTCTTTGCAATATGTACCGAATGAATACGTAGAGCGCGGAGTGAAAGATCCGACGCTTGATTTGAACCTGCGCTGGGGCCCAATTCAGCTTAGAGACGAATTGGGCGTTCAGAAGCAATACAGGTATTACCCAGACCGGGAGTGGACTGACTATCAAGGCACCCTGACGCTTACGGGTGGTAATCGGGACTACGAACCGGATGACACAATGCCGGATTATGTCAGTCACGCCCGCGGTCTTCTTAGCGTGCTTTCTGGCGATCATAAGGTTAATCTGAAAAACACGTTTGTCGACATAGACACCGACACTCCAGCCGTCAGTGTGACGGGGGGCGCAACGGTCGAATTGACCCTCTACGGCTCTAATGATTTTAGAACGGGTGGAATAGATTCGGGAGCGACTGCTCCTACGATATTCATCGGTGAAGGGTCTACGCTTACGGTTGGGGGCAAGGGCAAACTTAATGTGACCAATTATGGCGACCCAGCGTCGAGATTCGATGAGGGTTGGGGCTGCGCCGCCATTGGGGCTGGATCTGGAATCTCAAAAGGAGGGGGTAGATATGCGAAAGGCGGCACATTCGTCATGCGAGGGGGAACGTTGACGGTGAGGCGGGATAGCGGTGACACAGAGTGGGGGGTGGCTATTGGTGCCGGGCAAGGAGGAACGTTTGGCTCGATTATCATAACCGGTGGCAATCTCTCTACATCGTCGCCGTTCGCCCTTGGTGGAGCGCCTCGCATGTCTGAGAGGAATACACCCGCTGGCAAGGTGCAACAAGTTTTAATCTCTGGCGGCACGGTCAACTTAGGCAGGAGTTGGCGCGGGATCGCTAATGTCGACTCATGTCGCATCACGGGCGGATCGGTGCTGCCCGCAGGGAATGGAGTGATCGTTGAGCCTGTCGCCCAAGCGGCTGCGGCGCCGTTGAGCGCGGTGGCCTTTGATGCGCCGGTGAGCGACGTGGCGGTCGCGCTGGCGGATGACGGGGGAGTCGCGGCGCTCGCGGAAGAGGGCGGCGCCGACGTCGATGCTGGTGCAGCCCCGGGTGCCGATGGCGGCACGACTGGTGCCGACGACGGCAATCTCGACGGGGAAAGCACCTCAGTGACACCGGTGAACGCGTTCGGGGAGGAGCTTGTGCCCGTAACGTTCATGGGGCTGCCGGCCGACACGAACCTGGCCGATATCGGCTTCCATATCGTGAACATCGACTTGAACGGGGCCGAGCGTGGCCTGGACGACTCCGTGGCCGTCAACGAATATGGCGTCTACGACGTGGTCACCACCGACGATGGCTCCATGACCTTCTACCTTACCAACGGGCAGGCCTATCGGCGCCTGGTGCTGGCCGCCTGGAACGGCGGTACCTACGCGGGGATGATCGCTCCGGGTGCCGACGGCGCCATGGCCTGCATGATGCGCCCCACCGACGCGACGCTGTTCTACGAGGGACACACCTTCGAGGACGGGTGGCTGTGCGAGGACGCGGGCATCTTCTGGGCCACCGACGGCTCCATCACGGGAAGCGAGAAGGGCCCGGCGCTGACGGCCATCCGGTTCGCTACGCCCATCGAGGGCCTGACGATCAACTACGCTGCTGACAACGGCGCGGGCTTCGGCGAGATGGTCGCCTCCGACGATATCACCGGCGAGCTGATGGAGCCCATGGTGAGCCTGAAGGCCTCGCTTTCCGGCGAGGCGGCCGCCGGGCGCGGCATCGAGTACCGCGCCTACGTGCAGGACGCCGGCTGGACGCCCTGGGCCCGCGACGGCGAGGCCACCCGGGCCTCGGGCGACGCGCCCGTGCTCGCCGTGGAGGCGCGCCTGACGGGCGGCGACGCCGATGATGCTGGCGCTGAAGAGGATTCCTCCCCGGACATCTCGGAGGCGGTCAACCCTGATCGGGTCGATGACTTTGGCAAGGATGCTGATGAGACGAAGAAGCTTCCTGAGACGGGGGATGCGGCGTCTGCTATGCTGGGGTGGGCCCTTGCAGCGGCCGTGGCCGCTGCCGCCGCGCTCGCAGCGTGTGCCGCGCGCTCCCGTCGGGCCGCCGGCCTCGCGCCGAGCGCTCGGGCCGCCGCAGGGCGTCTCCCCCAAAGACGCCGCTAGCTTGACGGCCTGCAACTGAATGCCCAGGGTCCGCTACGCCGGGCCCTTTCCGAAGAGAACGGAGCGCCCCATGCGCCTCGCCGTGTGCGACGACGAACCCGCAGCCCGCGATGAGCTGGCTGGGCTGCTGCGCGCCTGGGCCGAGCGCGAGGGACACCCCGTCGAGGTAGTCTGCTACGCCACGGCCGAGGATTTCCTTGCCGCCGCACGTAGCACCTTCTTCGACGCGGTGTTCATGGACGTATACCTAGGGGATGACGTGGGCACTCAGGTGGTGGCTTCGTTAAGTGACGAGCAGCGCCGGCGCACGGTGTTCGTGACCACGAGCCTCGATCATGCCATCGAGGCCTACGGGCTGCGGGCCGCCCACTACCTGGTGAAGCCTGTGACGGCCGAGGCAGTGGCCGAGGCCCTTGCTCGCTGCCTTCCCAACGATGCGCCGCGGACGCTGACCGTGCGCACGGCCACGGGCCCGGTGCCAGTGCCCGAGGCCGCTATCAGCTACATCGAGGTGCGCAACAAGGTGTGCGAGCTTCACACTGACCAGGGCCTGCTGCGCACCTACACGAGCCTCGACGCCCTGACCGACGCGCTTGACTCGGAGCGGTTCCTCAGGGTCCAGCGCAGCTTCGTTGTGAACATGGCGCGCGTGAGCCTGTTCGGCTCGGGCAGCGTGGAAATGGACGACGGCGCCGTCATCTCGCTTTCGCGGGGCAACCGCACCGAATTGCGCGAGCGCTACCAGCGCTTCCTGTTCGCCATGGCCCGGGGGCTGCGATGACAGCCGCCGTGTTCGTTCGCCTGCTGCTGGGCTACCTGGCCCAGGTGGTTCCCTTTGCCGTGCTGGCCCTGTATCCCTATCGCGACCAGCTGCGCCTGGCACCACGGTCGGCGGCGGTGCTCACGGCGGCCCTGGTGGGCGTGCTCGGCATCCTGTTCGCCGGGGTGGGATGCTCGGCCGCAGCTGTCCTTCCGCCGACCATCGAGCTGTACAACGTCGTGAACGCTGCGTTCTTCGTGGCGCTTTTGCCGTGCTTGGGGTACTACTGGGTCCTGGTACGGGCGCCGTGGCAGGAGAAACTCTTCATCTTCGACTTCGCGTTGACCAGCGCCTGGGCGGTGACGGCGGCGTGCAACCTGTTTGCCACGGGACAACTCGATGCGGCTGGCTACGACGGGCTGCCCTATCGCAGCTGGAGCCTGTGGCTCATCGTGGGTGCAAACGTCGTGGCACTGCCGCTGCTGACGGCGGTGCTGCACCGGTGCTTCCTGCCCGTGCGCGACGGGCTCTCCGTTCGGGAGAGCAGTCTTTTGGCGGCGCTTTCGGCCGTGCTGTTCGTGCTGTTGGCGGCCGTGTTCGCCTGTATCAGCTTCTCGTCGCTGGTGAATGCGGTGGCCGTGGCGCTCTTCTGTTTGCTCCTAGCACTGGTGGTGTTCGTCTACGGCACGGTGCTGCTCACTGTGCGCGCGGCCCACGACCAGATGGCCGCGCGCCGGGCGGCCGATGATGCGGCGCTGCTGGTCGCTGTGCAGGCCGAACAGTACGAGAACCTGTGCGCCACCTTGGAAACTGACCGTCGCGTGCGCCATGATGTGCGCCACAACCTGGTGGCCATCCGAGGACGCCTGGCGGCGGGCGATAGGGCCGGGGCACTCCAGCAGCTCGACGACTACCTGGCGCTTATGGAGCCGCTCGCCGTGACGCACTACGGCGCCGATGACACGCTCAATGCGCTGCTCAGCCACTACCGTCGCAAGGCCGAGGAGGTCGGCGTGGCCTTCGAGGCTCACGTGGCGCTGCCGGGAAAGGTGCCGCTGCCCGATACCGACCTGGCCGTAGTGGTGGGCAATGCGCTGGAAAACGCCCTGGCCGCAGCCGCCGACGCCGCGCCTGAGGGCCGCTTCGTCCGTGCTGCCGTGGCTCAATCGGGCCGTATGCTGGCCATCACGGTGGACAACGGCTTCGGAGGAGCCCTCGTGCCATGGGGCGACACCTACCGCTCCACAAAGCCGAACCACGGCGGCCTTGGCCTGCGCAGCATAACCGCCATTGCCGAGCGCCACGCAGGCACCGCCACGTTCTCCCATGAGAGCAGCGTCTTCCATGTCTCCATCATGCTGCAGGGCGCCTAAGGGTCCTTAAGGAAAGCTCCGATCGCTCTACTCTTGCGTCGTTGCTCTGACTCTGCCAGTCATTTTCAGGTTCTTTACAGGAATATGTGCGTCATTGTGCAACTCTGTGTAGTCTCTGTGATTTGCGACACCGTGTTAATTAGCCGAGGAATAATAGCGGCCTAACCACAGAATGGTTACAATATCCAGTTAGCGCTCAGATTCTGGTATGACCCGACGCCCCTGGGAGGGACGGCATGGCATCGGCTGGGCAAGGATGCAGGCGCATAGGGCGCCTCCAGGAAGAAAGGTAGAGGGATTCATGAAATTCACCTCGTTTATGAAGGGCGCGGCGCTCAAGCGCGTGGGTGCTCTTTCGCTGGCGTTGGCGCTTGGCGCTGGCCTGGCTGGCTGCGGCAGCGACGGTGCTGCCGGCGGCGACGTGGCTGCCACGGTGAACGGCCAGGACATTATGGAGCAGACGGTCACCGACTACGTGGCCGATTTCCGCAAGTCTGCCTCGCTGGAAACCGATGAGGCCTGGGGCCAGTGGCTCGTATCCAACGGCTACACCCCCGAAACGGTTCGCCAGGAAGTTATCGACTACTACGTGAACCAGGACCTGTACGAGCAGGCCGCTGCTGAGTACAACGTCACGGTCGAGCAGGCCGACATCGACGAGGCCCTGGAGCAGACCAAGTCCATGTTCGAAAGCGAAGAGGCCTTCCAGCAGGCTCTCGAGGCCAGCAACATGACCGAGGAGTCCTACATCGAGACGGTCATCCAGCCCAACCTGCTGCAGACCAAGCTGTCCGAGGCTGTGGCTGCGGCCGACACCACCGAGGGTGGCGACGATGCCAAGCTGCAGACCGCCCAGGAGATGGCCGACAGCTGGAACGGCGCGAAGAAGTCCAGCCACATTCTGTTCAGCGTCGAGGACGAGGCCAAGGCCCAGGAAGTGCTCGATCAGATCAACAACGGCGAGATTGCCTTTGAGGACGCCGCCAAGGAGTACTCCACCGACACCGGTTCCGCCGAGCAGGGCGGCAACGTGGGCTGGGACAAGCTGACCAGCTTCGTTACCGAGTACCAGGATGCCCTGAACGGCCTGGAGACCGACCAGGTGTCCACGCTGGTGAAGAGCGACTACGGTTACCACATCATCAAGTGCACCGAAACCTTCACTGTGCCCGAGGGTGGCATCACCTCCCTGGACCAGCTGCCCAGCGAGTTCCAGGAGTACCTCACCTACATGGAGTCCACCAACGCCTCTCAGAACTTCTCCACTTGGTTCGCTGAGTACCGCGAGAACGCCGAGATCACGGTGAATCCGATGCCCGAGGGCCTGCCCTACGCCATCGACCTGACTCCCTACGAGGAGCAGGCTGCCGCTGACGCTGCTGCTACCGAGGGTGACGCAACCGTCGAGGGCACCGACGCTACGGCTGCCGACCAGGCCGCTGCCGAGGGCGACGCTGCTGCCGCCGAGGGCGATCAGGCCGCTGCCGAGGGCGACGCTGCTGCCGCCGAGGGCGATCAGGCCGCTGCCGACCAGGCCGCCGCTGCCGATCAGGCTGCTGCCGAGGGTGATCAGGCTGCCGCCGAAGGCTATCAGGCCGCTGCCGAGGGCGACGCTGCCCAGGCCGAGGGCGACCAGGCCGCTGCCGAGGGCGACGCCGCTGCCGCCGAGGGCGATGCCGCTGCGGCCGAGGGCGACGCTGCCCAGCAGTAAGCGCTGCCTTCCCGCAAAACATGACCAAGGAACCCGCCGAATCGTGCGGGTTCCTTTTTTATCGGGCGCATTCTCTTTACATTTGTCCGCGGAATTGTTAAAAATGCACCTATGGAACTGGCCCCGACATATCCATCCCGCGCATCGCGTGAGGACGCGACGCGCTGCGATTCGAACGCCCATTGGCATACCGAGGTTGCGGCAACGGCGGCGCCCCTCAGCTCGTTCTCCTCGCGTGCCTGGACGATAGTGTTGGCATTATGCCTGGTTGCCGCCTTGGCCTGCACGGTGTTCGGCGGCATGGGGAGCACGGGCCGTGTGAGCACGGTGCTCGACAACGCAACGCCTTTGGCGGCGTCGGTGGCCGGTGACAGCTCGCGGTCGTTGGCGGTTACGGGCACGGAGTCCATTGCCGACGATCGTACCCCCATGGCAGCGGGCCCGACTGGTGCTTCAAATGACATTGCGAGCACGGCGGCTCCCTTGGCGTTGGTTTCGGCGGTCGGTTTGGTGATGGTCGGCGCCGCCTTTAAGGCGACGCGTCCGCAGCCGGCTGTATCAGAATGCCCAAACTGGCTTTTCAGGTCGTTTCGATCAGGGAAAGTCGGAGGGCGAGGAACAAAAACGGAGCAACACCATGGAACACAATACGCAAAATAATCGTGGAAACGCCACGAATAAGGGAGGCCTGGCGGGCGCCTTTGCGAAGGGGCGCAGCGACCGTCAGCGTGAAAACGCCTACGACTCCCAAGCCCATTGGCATACGGAGGTGCCGGCTGCCCCGGCGCCGATAAACTCCTTTGCCGCGAAAACGTGGACGAAGGTTTTGTCGGTGTGCCTGTCGCTGCTGCTGGCGCTGACGATGTTCGACGCCACGGCCCTGACCTCCTACGCCGACGAGCTGGCTGACAACGCCACGCCCATGGCCGACACGGCCGATCAGGAAGAGGCCGCCAAGGCCGCTGAGGAAGAGGCGCGTCAGAAGGCCGCCGAAGACGAGAAGACGGCCTGGGCCACCACGGTGCAGGGCGCCGCGCTCGACCAGAAGGTGCTGGCCTCGCTGGTGCCCCAGAAGCTCACGTCCGCTACCGAAGTGCTCCCCCAGGTAACGGTCGACGCCGATCAGGCGAAGGAAACCAAGAAGGCCGACCTGGCTTCGCGCGTGCGTCCCAACCTCATCATTTCCGGCGTTCCCTACAGCGGCGCCCAGGGCCTGTACGTGAAGGGCACCAAGGCGCGCGCCAACTTCGAGCTGGGCAACTTGGACGCCAGCCTGGAGGGCGGCTTCATTGCCGGCTCCCGCGAGGGCGATCGCTTCGTGTTCACCATTGAGGCTCCGTACCTGTACACCGACGACGAGGGCAACGTAGCCACCACCTACTCTCAGGAAGAATGGAAACTGCGCACGGCCCTGGCCAACGAGGCTTCGCGCGCCATCGCCAAGGCCGACAATGCCGCCACCTCGCTGAAAGACGCCCAGACCGCCGCTGCCACCGCCGCTGCCGATGCAGCCACGGTGAAGGGCGCCATGCGCGCTGCCGTGTTCGCCGACGCCCTGCCGGCCGGCTGGTCGTTGTGGCAAGAGCATGACGGTCAGTACCTGCAGCTTTCCGCCGACGACCTGAAGGCCGGCGTGTCTGGCCGCCTGGTGTTGCGCTACGACGCCAACGGCGGCAAGCTCGACGCCAACGTGGCGCTTCCCCAGGTACAGCTGGGCTTCGTGGGCGGAGCACCTGAAGGTGCTCCCGTATCCGTCTACTACGGATACGAATACCACTCCTTCACGGGCGCCGAGGAGGGCGCCAAGCCCCAGTACGGTAACGTGAAGCGTGGCAGCGCCGGCATGTACGCCCTGGTCAACGAAACCAGCGATGCCAAGGCGAACCTGGCTGTGAAGCCGCTGTCCGCCGCTATGCCTCGCACGGCCGACGGCCGCGGCACGGGCTACCTGACTCAGCTTATTGCCTACGCGGTGCCCGAGAAGGCCCCCGACGCTACGGCCGTGGCTTTGGGCGCGTTCTTCCCGGCCGACTATCAGGGCAAGGGCGGTCTGGGCCTGGAAACTCTCATGGCCTACAAGATGAACAAGGACGACCAGCCCGAGGCCAACCGCTCCAAGGGCGAAGTCGATACCTCCAAGAAAACGCGCGAGGACAACACCTTCGTGGGCGTGCCCGGTAAGGGCGGCGTCATGGTGCTGGATGTTACCGGCCTGTCCGACGAGGAAATTGCCTCCATCAACCCCCTGAAGGCCTCTACCGTTGAGGCCCTGGGCCTGGAGGCGCTGCCCTACTCTGTTACCGAAGAGGGCCGCATCCAGTTGTCGCGCTCCGGTAAGGACGGTCATATCGACGCTGGTCAGAGCCGTACGCTGTATGTGGCTGCTCCCTATGCGGAAAACACCGTGGCCTTCGAGGGCAACGCGGACAAGTCTCAGCTGGTGAAGGCGCATTTCGATGTGCAGGTGGCCGCAGTGGCCGCCGGCGACAACACGGTGTACGCCGAGTCCTTTGATATCGAGACAGCCTTCCAGGCCGCCGAGTACGGCGAGGCCTTCATGACCGACGAAGAGGTCGAGGCCCAGCAGAAGGCCGAAGAAGAGCCTGCTCAGCCAACCGATCAGCCCCAGCTGCCCGGTCTGCCCACCATCGGTGGCGAGGGCAACCAGCCCGCAAGCACCGACGAGCCCGAGGGCGATCAGCCGGCCCAGGGCGACCAGCCCGCCGACGAGCCCCAGGGGGCCGATCTGCCCGAGCCGCCGGCCGAGGCCAACCAGCCCGAAGAGCCGGCCGAGCCCGAAGAGCCCGCGGCCAACTACGTGGAGCATCCCGAAAGCGCGCCGGCGCAGCTGTACGACTCGGTAACGGGCTTCGATTTCCTGCTCACCTCCATGACCGGCATCATGCCCTTCGCCAACGACCGCGTGGACAAGCTGCCCGATACCTACTTGGATCCGAACCTGCATATCGGCAACGGTACGCCGGTGCCCAACACTACCAATACGGTGATGATCAAAACATCGGAGCAGGTGTACATGAGCCTGCAGCCGAACCCTACGTACAAATCGGGCTATCTAGGTAAGTCTGAAATATATGAGATGGACGAGCGCCGCGATCAGGCCGTTATCTTCCGCTTAGATATTCCCTACCTTTACTTCGATGCCAAGGGCTCCAAGGAAACGCTCAGCGTTGATGAGTGGGAGAAAGCTCAGCTGGTACCTGAAAACCAGGTGAAGTTCAAAAACGACCACCAGCGCTTGGCCTACTTTCCCGACACCGATGCCATCAATCGTTACGATTTCTCGCAGGATGGCAACAACTGGTATACCGCAGAAGAGATGACCGATGAGGAGACGGGCCCCCTCAATACTGGCCTTTCTGGCACTTGGTACGTTCGCTATAAAGGTACGAGTAGTGAGAAGCTGTACCAATTGCTTCCTGGTGCCTCAACGTTAACGGGCCAGGTGCGCTTCGTCGGCACGGTGCCCGATAACACTGGCGCCACCATTCTTTTGGGGTACAAGTATCAAACACTCACCAATGCCGATGGCACCGAAAAAGTGGGTTACAGCCCTACTGAGGTTGAACCTGGTCGACCTCGTGCTCAGGGCGCTTCCAACGTGCTGCGTGCCACTTTTATTCAAACGAACCTGAAATGGGAGCTCACCAACCGCTCTATGAATACGCCCGTGTTGTGGGATCAGTACAACTATGCGGTATATAAGGTGCAGGTGGAAAATACCTCCGATACGCGCGACTCCGAAATCGACTTCCTCAACTATGTACTTATGTTTGATGCAGCCACGGGCTCTACCCCCGGCATCCGAGCCGAGGACTTGCTTACCTGGAAGCAGAAGAACGGTACGGGCGCGTTCAACAAGAACGATAACGTTGCCTACGACGAGAAGTCGGCCATGTATATCGGAAAGCCGAAGCAGGGCGGTGCCCTGGTGTATGACGTGTCTAAGCTGACTGATGATGAGATTAATCAAATTGACTTTGTTGACTTCTCGAATGTGAAAGATTTTGGTCTACAAGAGCTTGCCTACGGTACGGGCGGCAAGGCGGGCCAGATTGCGGTCGATATTCGAGAAGAGGATATGCCGTATGGTAAACACCTGTTCTCTCATACCGATAAGGCTAATCTATCGGTAAGTCCTACTTATACGCCGCCTGAGGATGAGTCAAACGTTCACACGTTGCTGGTGGCCATGCCCTATACAACAAACTACGGCAGTGGCGACAAGGATCTACCCACTGCTAAGCTGAAGACTTACGCTACGGTGAACTTCGGTAACCGCGGTTACGACAAGGACGGCAACTCCAATGACTACCAATGGATGGAGGAGAAGCAGACTATTTCCAAGTTTGCTAATCCGAAAAATGAGGTAACGCTAGCAAAAAGTGCCAAACATATCAGCACTGGGGCTTTGGCTGAACGTCAGGATGCTCCGCTTGGCGAGATGGTCACGTACACGATCGACTCTATCAACAATAAATCAAACACTCCGCTGTTTGGTGTGGATGCGAAGGCCACCTACGGCCCCGAGTTGTCCGACCAGTTGCCCCATGGTTTCCAGTTGTCAGGCATCACTATCCGTGTGAATGCGAGCGAAGAGTCTCAGATGGTGGGCGAAGGCGACGAGGCCCATCGTTCGGCGGCCCTGTCCGACTGGTACGACACCACCAAAAATAATGGAGTCATTCAGTTCCAGGTTAAAGACAAGAGTAACAATGTAAGCTGGGTAAACCTAGATGCTGCCCTCACCGAGGTGGAACGCGCCGCCGACGATAGCTACGCCTTGTACCGCGTAGGCACGGTCGACACCGTGAGGGGTGGCATCGCTCAGATGCTGCGCGCCAAGAAGATCGGTGAGATCCCTGGTCGTAAATACACTTTCAAAGATGGCGAGATCGAGGCTGTCTTTACGGGCGTGTTCCGTGTGCTGTTCAAACATCAGTTACCCACTGATACCAAAGTGTCTAGCTCGATTGATGTTACGGGCCTCATGATGGAGCGCGTATCGAATGGCACTAGCGGTCGGTATGACAACTACGCTGACATCACCTATGGTGAGCGTCGCTGGAGCGCGCAGAATAATAAGTTCAATCAGCCGAAGGTGACGACGCGACCCGTGATGGCCGCTTTTGCCCCCAAGAATCCTGTGCCTCTGAATGTAGACAAGGTATTCTCTATGTATGACGGGTCGGGCACAACCGACTCCAATATGGCCAAAGAGGCGGACAGCCGGAATGCTTTGGTTAAGCAGCCTAATGCCGGCTATCGCTTCCGTTTTGGCAATGAATCTGAATCGCGTATGGCTCCGGCTGTCATTACTATCGGCCCTATTCCCGACGGCATGCGCCGCCTGACCGATGCTTCGGGCAATACGGTGCTGGATCCCACGACGCCTCGTAAAAATATGTTTGTGGCCAGCAAAATCAAGCTGGGGCCCGGTTTCTTCGGTGACAACGCGGTGGCGCCCATCGAGAAGATCACCTTGGGCTACTACGCTACCAATAACACCGGCGATGTGCTGCGCCGCACGAAAGAGGTATCAGTCAGCTCCTTTAAGCCCGAGTACAAGGACGGCGTTGCTACGGGCAACTACTACCTCGATTTGGAACCGTTGGGCATTGCCTACCTGCTGGATGTGCAAATCAACCTGGAAGAGTTCTCGAAGAGCAAGACCGTCGAGCAAGCTCAAGCTATGGTGGAGATCATCGGTACGCCTGACGAGGTGGGCGACATCACGGTGTCTTCCTACTTCCGTACCGATTATGAGAATGCGAACTCGAACCTAGGCAAGGGCGACAGCGCCACGCTGCACTCCATGTATGTGCCGATCGCTCCGGCCGTCAGCGCCTCCTACGGTTATATCGATGCTGCGGGAAACAATCAGGCCAGCGCGGTACCCTATCGTTGGGGCGACATGGAAGACGAAATCGCCTACTTCCGCTACAACCTCACCAACGACTCCAACTACTCCATCAGCGATTTCGACACTGATTTGCTGGTGAACAACTTGACCAAGGCCAACGATGGCACGCGCGATGTGTGGCGCGGCTTCCTGACGCGCTCCATAGTGGTGCCGGGCTTCAAGTACGGTGCCGTGGCGGTGTTGGATAGCGAAGGCAATCCGATGCAGGATGAGACTACCCACCAGCCCATCACCGAGACACGTTGGTACTACCAGTATGGCGAGATCAGCTCCATCGACGTGTTTGATCAGCACAACGCCACAGGCACCATTATGAAGGACGAAAAAGAGGTGGCTCCCAACAAGAGCTACGACATCGTCGCGGCCCTGAAGAAGCTGGGCGCCTCGGGCGGCTCGGTGGACATGGGCGACGGTTCCACCTTGGTCATGGATGCCGCCAAGGGAACTCTTACGTTGAAGGTGGCTACGAATGGCCTGGTAAACGGCACGGTCTCTGCGGGCGCCTCCGAGAAGGCTCCCGTGAAGATGGTGCGCGTGCGCTACAGCAAGGTGAACGACCATGCCACGGGAAGCAATGCTCCGGTGGTGTACCTGTACGGTCGTGCCGACAGCCATACTAATGTGTCGACGAACATCCGCGGCTTTGCCACCACGGCCTCGTACGGCCCCGACATGATGCTGCCCATCGGCAAACGCATGAGCGGCAACACCAACCTCATGGCCGGCGGCACCACCATGACCTTCGGCACGTTCGGCTCCAGCATTGATTGGACGGTCACCAAGAGCAAGAACGCCCGTCCGAAGCTGGGCACCGAAGTAACCGGCGCCGCTAACACCGCGGTAGAGGTGGCCAATTATTCCGACGGCAACGCCTACACCTTCACCATGAAGAATGCGGGCTACAACCGCGCCGACGACACCACGCTGTCGGTGAACATCGACGACCTGAGCCCCTACCTGAAGGACCCGGTCAACGACGTTCAGGGCTTCAAGACACGCACGGTCACTCTCAACGACGCTCTGTTCAACTTCGGTACCACGGTGCGCCAGGACAACGATCCCTCGAAGTTGGGCAGTGCTCTTCTGGGTGCCACCTTTTACTTCCGCGATGTGAAGGACGAGGGCGGCACGAAGACGGCCGTGGCCAAGGGCAAGACAGTCGAGCTGACCCTGGCTCAGCTGCAGGCGCTGTATACGGCGAACAAGCAGGCTGACAACACCTTTGAGCTGGATATGACCACGGGTGACTTCGCCGACTGCGCCGATCTGTATTTGGAGCGCATCGAGTTCAACTACTCCGAAGTGGACCCGCATTTTGCCGCAGGTCAGAAACATGTGAACGCCGCCAATAACCGCGACGTGAAGGTGAAGCTGACCGGCAAGGTGAACCACTGGTACAACAACAAATTCTCCGAAGGCACCATCAGCGGCCAGAACGCACCCATTGAGTACTCGAAGGTGCGCGCCACGGCTCAGGTGTTGCAGACGGCGCCGCTGGATCACCCCAACAACAAGAATAGCGCCCAGGCCTACTTCAAGGTGTATTTCCCCGCGCTAGCGCTGCACACCTATGGCCAGTACGGCCCCAACTTCAATGACTATATGAACAAGCATGCCGTGGGCGACGGCAACTGCTCCGATGGCTCGCGCACGGTTATGGGCATTCCCTACGACCGCGATTTCAAGCTGTGGGCCAACCTGTACAACGAGCGCTCGGTATCCACGTTGGACGACCTGGACGTTACGCTGCAGCTGCCCCTCGAGTACGAATCGGCGCTGCAGCTGGACGGCTCGTCGAAGAGCGACTACACGGGTTTCCATACCACGCGCGTTACGGTGAATGCCGAGCTGTTCGAAACCTTCAAGCGCGGCACCGTGGGCTCCATTGTGTTCACGGGCTACGACGAGGGCGCCGGCGCCAACACTAAGCCGGCCGTGACGGTAGAGCTCTTCCCCGATCCGGACTACCGCGCTTCCAGCCGCACGCCCGTGCCGGCCGAAGAGGCGCTGCCCGATTACTTCGTTGACGCCAAGGGCAACCAGTATACGTTCAACGACGAGGGCGATTTCGTCATCGAAGAGAAGACCCTGCGCGAGTGGGGCATTAAGAACCTCAAGACCGTGAAGCTGTCCTCGTGGCAGGACATGGCCGTCGACCACTCCTCGAATAAGAGCGAGCAGAATGTGGTGTTCGAGGGCTTCTCCGATCAGAACTTCGATACCTCGAAGTACCTGACGGCCACAACTGAGAATTACCTGCTGAAGTTGCGCGGCGCGAACATGATTCCCGGTATGCTGGGCACGCCGGTCACCCGTGCCGACCGGTCGCAGATCTATCTGTCGAAGATGTACTTCGACACCATCAACCGCGCCGGTCTGTACGACTCCAACGCCAGTGGCACTACCAACGCCCCGGGCGCGGGTCATCGCTTCTCGCAGTACACCTATGGCTCATGGGACAACTGCCATAGCCATCACAACAGCTCCTACGCCTCCAATGGCGAGTACAACTATGCCCTGGACGTGGGCTATAAGTCCCAGGTGTCGCTGCTGGCCGATTTCCGCCAGGTGAACACCCAGTACAACGAGTACGGCCCCGAGAACACCTGCCATACTGAGCAGGGTCCCTGGAGCTCCTACAACTTCAGCGGCCGCAACCTGTACTTTGTGGGCGCCGAAACCTACAACACCGGCATGGTGCTGCACATGACCCAGACCATGCCCAACAACTACTTCGACTCTTACTATCTGAAGATCCGTCGTCAGGCGGCCCAGTATGTGGACAAGCTGACGGTTACCTACTCCGACGGCAAGAAGATGGAGATCCAGGGCGACGAGATCAAGGCGCTCCTGGCTGGCACCGACGCCGACTCGGTGCAGAAGGACTACGATAGCAAGCAGTACTTCCGCGTGAACCTGCTGGCGCGCGACGCCAACGATGAGCCGGTAAAGAGCTTCGGCGACGACAACGGCGCCGGTTCCTACCGCCATCCCATCAACGACTACGAGAACGTGACGGTCACGCCCGGCTCGCCGAAGTTCACCGTGACCAAGGTGGAGTACGACATCCGCATCAACCAGCATCAGTTCGCTACGGGCGAGAACCGCTACATCTCGGGTCAGGGCGACTGGACCGAGAGCGATACGGCGAACGCCAAGGTGCGCCAGCCCGATTACGGCAGCTGGTTCGGCAAGACCTACAAGTCCATCGAGGACATCGTGAACCAGATGTCCTTCGAGGTGAATGGTCGTATGTACACCGAGACCACCACCGCCGGCATGAACATGTACGTCGACACCTCCCTGGAGGTGGGCGGCACGAACTCGGGCAACAACCGTCCGGGTCACGTGGCGCTTACCCGTTCCGATACGCCCGAGCGTCATGCCAACGATCGCTATGCCAGCGCGTGGTCCTACCAGGACTACCATCGTACGGGCGACTACTGGCATCACTACGATGGCGTGGCCTACATGCGCCACCTGCGCAGCCGCACGAACGTGGTGGCCCGCACCGACGGCAACTACACCATGGAGGGTATCAACTGGGGCGGCAAGGATCAGACCCAGCTGAACGATTACGATAACTATGTCAGCGGCACGAGCCACGCCCTCTTCGGTGGCGACGTGAACTTCGCCACCTCGTTCTACCGACATACTATCTATAGAGGTATCTATTCGGGCGATCAGAGCTACACCAGCACCTGGGGCTCCGACACCTATTACCCCAATGACTGGGGCTGGAATTACACGTCCTTCGCCGACAAGGTGAACATTGGCGACACGCTGCCCTGGTGCCAGCCCGACGAGGACTTGGGCTACTATGGCTTCTTGTCCACGGGCCTGCAGGTGAAGGCCGGTGTGCTGAACCATCTGCGCAGCTACGACCGCGCCACCATCACCTTCACCACGAAGAAGTGGCACGCCACCGAGGATCTGAACACCGACGGCTTCGCCATCTTCGAGCAGGAGGCCGAGGGCCGTACCTTCCAGCTGCGTCAGGACGGTCTGTACGAAAAGAACGGCGAGACTTGGAACAAGATTTCCAATGAGGGTCTGGCCTTCCTGACCGCAGGCGGCACGGCTGGTTCCGGTGGCTACATTCAGTTCAGCCGTCCCGACGAGGAGCCCCACAAGGAGATCATCGACTACAAGGCCGCCAATGGCAACCGTATGGTCACCATTCCGCTGGACACCAACGAGTTCATTGCCACCTACGACATGAACCTGGGCCCCTACAACGGCAACGGCGACATTACGGGCGAGCACACGGGCCTGTCCGTGGATCGCGACGGCAACAGCGGCGTCATCGACATCCGCCTGCTGGGTCGCCCCTACATTTATAAGGGACAGAAGCACCCTGCCTACAAGTTGGCTTCGGGCAAGCACGACAGCTGCGGTGACGTAGTGGATGCCCGCAACCATGTCAGCTCGCGCTCCTACAACTTCAAAGATCTGTCCACGCCCATCGGCAGCTACACGGCCCAGTCGTTCTCGGGCGTGCACCCGGGCCACACCGACTGGAAGAGCTCGAGCAACGCCAGCATCGAGCATCGCAACCGCGACACGGCCTACTTCCTGGGCTACCTGATCCCTTACGGCTATCATTCTTGGCTGTCGGTAAATCGTAACGGCGACAACTACCACAGCCTGAACCGCCCCGACGTGCCCGACTACCAGGCCGATAACTTGACGCCCAACGTGGTGCGCTACGAGACGCGCTTCCGGAATATCAACGACGTGAACGAGGGCGTGGACGACGAGAACCGTGCCGCCCATATCAGTCAGGTGCGCCTGCGCACCAGCTGGAACCCGGCGTTTACCCAGCCTGTTACCGGTGGGGCCGACTCGCTGCGTGTGCAGAAGGTGTACGTGCCGGCTCAGTTCGTGCCCGTGGGAACCCACAGTCGCGACGACAACTGGTTCCGGGCTCAGGACTTCCAGTTCACGGTTTACCACGTGCAGCTGGGCACCACGGCCACCGTGCGCCTTTCCTGGAACGATATGATCAACCTGGGTATTCTGTCCGGTACGGTGTCGGGCTCTGGCACCTCGGCCACCTTCACCAGCAACACCAATGCCAGCTCGGTGTACCCTGGCTGCTTCGTCATCGACATCGAGAAGTATCTGCGTATGACCGAGGTGAAGCAGGCCAACGCCGATAAGTCCACCGACGAGCTGTTCAAACTGTTTGCCGATGAGTTTGGCGCGAACCTGGCCGGCTACACGTTGGCTGCGGGTCAGACCGAGGCTGACGCCAAGAAGCATGTGGTCGATCTGGTGCAGGCTGGTATCGTGGGCCACTATGCGGCTACGGGCAAGACAAACACCCTGGGCGGCGCCTTCGAAGCCGACCCTTCGGTGAACCTTACCTATGCGGCACCCTATGTTACCTCGGCGCAGTTCCTGTTCGTCTCGCCCCACTCCAACCGCGAGAAGCCGGCCACCATGCTGGACTCTGGTCAGTGGCTGGGCGCGAACCGCTCGCGCAATAACGAGGATTACCAGAACAACTTCGCCTTTGCCTATGATGGCGTGTATGCCGATCGCGAGGTGGAGGACTTCCGCACCGCCGCGGAAACGGGCAACGATCCGGTGAAGGGCAACTGGAACTACTGGTCCACGCCTACCTTTGACAAGCAGGGCAACGGCTTCGGCGGTATGCGCATGACTACGGGCCTGACGGTGTCCGACGTGGTCACCCGCGACCCCAACAAGAAGAGTATCGTGCGCCACGAAGACAACACGCGTCAGTACGACCTGTCCCATCGCCTGGGCGTGCTGACCACCGACATGCAGCGCGGCAAGAAGGTGCAGATGAACGGTACTACCACCTCCATCTTCGCCTACGACGCCGACAGCAAGTCCGCTACGTCGCCGGTCAGCTACAACCCCGATGCCACTACGGGCACCAACGGCAGCGGCATCCCCAACGGCGACCTGTATGCCGGTGACTACGTGGAGTACCGCCTGTACGTCGGTGCCGGATCGCAGAAGGTGCGCACCGATCTGACCAACAGCGGCTCCGATGCGGGCACTCCCTTCGAGCTGGATCCGCTGCCTCTGCAGCATGTGGATGCCCGCTTCGAGGTGGGCAAGGGCCAGCGCATTGTGGGCTGGGAGGTAGAGAAGTACTACGACAGCACCAAGAAGAAGTGGGTGGATAACAACAGCGCTGCCCAGGGCTCCGGTGCGGTACTGCCGGTGACGGCGAAGCTGACCCAGGCCGATGGCTCCGGCGCCATCAACGTGGATCCCCAGGTGGATCTGTCTCGCGCCACGGCAGGGGAGGGCGACGGCCGCACCTTCGGCACGGGCGACGAGCAGTACGACCAGAACCGCAACCTGGTGTTCTCCATCGGCGACGCCTACACGGCCACCAAGAACAACGCCAACGCCACCAGTCAAATCGATCCGGGCCGCGGCGTGTGGATCCGCGTTATTACCCAAATGACCGACGAGTGGGAAGAGGACGAGGCCTACAACGACGAGGCCAACCAGACGAACCGCAACGACGAGCCTTCCTACAAAGGCAAGTCACTGCGCGCCAACTTCTATGCCGTGGCGGCTCCGCTCCATGGCTACACCCAGTACCGTTGCTACAACAACGACGGCTCGGGCGGCGGCAACAACAAGGCTACTGCTGACTTCGCCAGCGATGCTGACGAAATCGGCTATATCCGCGGCGCCCATTCCACGGGCAATGGTGTGGCCGACAACTGCGTGGCCAACGACTCTACGCTGCTGAAGTACAGCTTCATCACTAAGGCCGACGAGCGCACCGTGCGCTTCGACGGCTACAACCAGCTGGCCGCTCACGATCACTCCAACGTAGTGTTCCATACCCATGTGAAGGAAAAGCCGGGCGACGAGAATGACGCTAACCGCGTGGCTATCACGCCGGAGTTCTGGGATTGGGAGACCAAGAAGCTGAATCCCACGTCGGCTTCGGGCCAGCCGGCCAACGCCGACGGCAACCGCATGCGTCTGCGCTTGACCAACATTCGTAACAGCACCTGGCACGAGGCCACCATGACGGTGACGGTGTCCTTCATGCGCGGCGTGAACGGCACGGGTACGGTGCAGGGCTCCTACAACGACAGCACTCAGGGCTTCGATGCCTATGGCAATCCGGCGGGCAAGCGCTTCTTCGAGCTGACCCGCAAGCCCACCTACACCGCCGACGAGACCATCGAGGAGCTGGGGTACCCCCGCGCCGATGTGACCGATAACGCGGAGTGGAACAACACTACGCCGGCCAAGCGCCTCGGCCTGTCCAGCACGGCGTCGGATGCGGCGCGCAGCCGCGCCCTGCTGCCCGGCAGCAAGAACCTGACGGGCGACGGCGTTGACACGAGTGCGGCCGATCGTCGTCCCGAGGTGAAGATCGAGTACTACGTGCCCGATTGGAACAAGACCGCCACGCCGGCCACCCTGATGCTGGAAGAGCGTGAGACTATCACGCCCTTTGCGGTGAATGCGCCCACGGGCGACGGTGCCTGGGTTAGCTACGAAGAGCTGGCGGCCCGCTACACCGTGGGCGACGTGACCGAAGAAGGTGCGCAGACCCCCGAAGGCCACACCGCCAACGGCAACGTGTTCCGTGACGTTACCGGCGTGCGTATGACCTATTTCGACCTGCCGGCCACGGCCGACGGCGTTACGGCCTTCCCGCTGGACGACGTGTCCCTGCTGGGCGTGTCCCGCTACCAGGACACGCGCCTGGACAACACGGCCGTGGGTCATACCGGTGGCGAGCAGCAGAACCTGTGGCAGCCCTTTAGCCAGGCCGACGTGTCCTTCACCCATACCGACAAGCAGGAGACGGTCATCGACTTCGTCGACACGGCGAAGAGCACCGGCCCTACGCCCGTGATGGTGGACAACGACCCGGTATCCCACGATGTCATGCTGACCAAACAGGACGAGGGCAAGCGCAAGATGACCACCATTTGGCGTCGCACTCCCGTCATGCGCTTCCAGAGCCAGGTGTTCCAGAGCGCCGACGAGGCGGCAGCCCTGTACGACGCCAACGCCAAGCAGAAGACCGGCTACATCCCCGGCGAGCAGTTCTGGTACAAGAACAGCCTGACCAACGTGCCGAAGCGCACCAACGTGGGTATTACCACGCTGGAAGGCGAGCTGTACAACCCGGTGTTCTACGAGATGATTCCCACCCAGTACCTGAAGGATGAGAAGGATCAGACCATCACCGCCGAGTACCTGGCGAAGCACCTGAAGGTCAGCTGGTACGAGAACTACCAGAAGCGCGGCAGCAGCACCTGGGTGAGCAACAACGACGTTTATGCGAAGCGCACGAACGGCATGAAGCTCATTGTGGAGCCCGTGGCTGACTACAACCTGCCCGACTACGGCGGCGCCATGATCTACAACAACACCTACGTGACCACGGGCGGTGGCCATGGCGACTACTTCGCTGATCTGGATCCGCGCGGTACGCTGACCGAGGGCGATGCCTCTAAGAAGGTCAGCCAGGAAACCACGTTCACGCTGTTCAAGATTTCCTGGATTCCCGTGGGCCAAGAGCTGCCTAAGGGTGCTGCGGAGGTAAGCCGCGTCGAGAACGCCGGCGATCAGGGCGGCTCCATTGTGGATGACGCGCTGCAGTACGATCGCCCCATCGACGAGATTATGCCGGACTCCACCCGCATGGAGGTGGGCGACCGCATCGAGTTGTACTTCGACGTGTACGCTTCGGTGGACAACTTGCCCCAGGTGTATCAGCGCCAGGGCATTACCGACGATCGCCTGAACGTGGCTACGGGCACCACGGGTATGGAGCCTGCTTACTTCCCCCGTGTGGGCGAGTACTACTATACCGACTACTGGCATGAGGGTTCTGGCTGGACGGGCCATGTGAGCCCGCTGGGCAACAATGGCGATGCCTACACGGGTACGGCCTGGACCGATCAGTCGGTTCGCGACAGCTGGGGCGCTTTCCGCTTCGCCACGGAAAACGTGTACATGGACATGGACTACCTCATGCTGGACTCGGCCTTCTCGGGCGATAAGCCGGAGCAGACCGACACCTGGGAGATGTTCGACGGCTCCTACACCTACATCCCCGGTGAGGGCAATTCCTACGGTCAGTACAGCACCGGGTGGAACATCAAC
This sequence comes from uncultured Adlercreutzia sp., assembly GCA_910585575.1. Classification (GTDB taxonomy): domain Bacteria; phylum Actinomycetota; class Coriobacteriia; order Coriobacteriales; family Eggerthellaceae; genus Adlercreutzia. Next base: position 63,667 of record CAJUFS010000002.1, read on the forward strand.
GGCTGGGGCATCAATGGCATGGGCATGTACGCCTATCCCTACAACTCCGGTAATGGCTCCGATCGCAACTACCACACTAATATTCAGACTACGGGGGCAGCCACTGACAACTACAGCTTGGGCTATCTGCTGGATACTGATATGAAGGTGTCCAACAACAAGCAGGTTACTCGCTACACGCCGCGCCCGAAGCCGGGCACGAAGGCTTCGGTGGAGAACCAGCTGCCCAGCGATACCCACTATGTGTGGTGGTACGACAGCTCGAACAGCCATAACACGGGCGGAAGCAGCCAGAACAGCGAGAACGCCCTGACCAATGGCGCCAGTGCCCTGGAGAACCGCCATCGCTTCGTGCGCGACTGGTATGCCTACGTTACCAAGCCGCGCGTGAACGCCACGGCTGACGACGATCGCTGGGAAAGCACTACGCCGTTGGTGTGGTCCGAGACCCGTCTGCATCTGCAGAAGGCGTGGCTGGCCACGTCCTCGCGCTTCATTTCCGGTTCCACGGCCACGGCTGGCTCCGGTGTGTCCGATTACGAGACCCGTCGCTATTACAGCAGCGAGGACACCCATGCCGGATGGCAGCCGGCCAACTACGACTACTCTGGCGAGCACTATCGCGACCATCGTGGCGTCATGCTGGGCCAGTACACCACGGCCCTGCAGTACAACCAGGACTTCGTCAGCGAGCTGATTGCCTACAATTACGGTGACCGCAACCTGGACGGCGTGGAATTCACCTACGTGATGCCCCGCGGCGTCGAGCCTATTCTGGACGGCACCGTCACCGACATCCCCACCGAAGGCGATGACGACCTCGAGGAGAACGTCGTGTCCTATAAGGGCCAGGTGTCGCTGCGCGTTGATGCCGATGGCCTGGAAGAGCCCATCATTGTGGACGTGGTGAACGCCACGGGCAATGTGGCTATCGAGAACTTCGAGCTCACGCCGAACACCACCATGGTGCTGGGCGGCGACGACTTCACGCTGCCCGAGGGCGACTACTGGATTGTCATCAAGTCGGTAGGCACCACCCCTGAGGGTCTGCCCTTCCAGGAGGGCGAGTACACCTACCGCGTGCTGGTTGCCGGCGAGGACGGCAAGCAGAAGGTAGAGGAGCGCACCACCAAGTGGAAGCCGCTCAGCTTCCACATCACCGCCCACGAGTCCATGGTGGAGGCCAACCCCTCCGAGACCACGGGCGAAGACGGCGAAAAGGTGTCTACGGGTATCGTTGCCAGCGTCGACGCTGCCACGAAGGACGAGAAGAAGAAGGTATACGCTGAGAACGGCACGCCGGTGCGCCTGTCTAAGTACGAGGGCCCGGTGAATGCCGACGGCACCAACGCCGACGGCGTGGCTGTCATCACCATTGGCAAGAAGAACTACATCAAGGACGAGGCTGGCAAGTTCGTCTCGTGCACCGAAGAGGGTCGCTACGTTGAGGTGAACGTCTATGACTCCGAGGTGCCTTCGCAGGTAAGCGGCTCGCTGTCGCTGAACCGTATCGAGGTGAAGAGCCCCGTGTCGGTTACTCTGCATGCCGAGGGCGCCAGCCCTGAGGCCCCGGGAACCGTGGCCATTGTGTCCATGACCGAGCAGAAGACCTCTGAGCCGAAGGTGGACGAGGAGGGCAACCCGGTCACGGACGAAGAGGGCAACCCCGTCATGGAGGAAAAGGTCACCTACGTGGAGGGCCCCGTGGTGGAGGGCTACGAGGCTGTGCCCGTGGCTGCCAACGGCAAGGTGCAGGTGGCAGAGCTGCCTCGCGGCCACTACGGCATCAAGGTGACATCCTCGCCCCAGATGTCCAGCGAGCTGGGCGGCGGCCTGGGCTACACCACGCCCGCCGGAGCTGACCACTTCTACGTGGTGGGCCTGGGCGATCCCATCGAGCGCGAGTATACGCTCGAGCATATCTGGGATGCCAGCCCGGTGAACCTGACCGTGTCGGCTTACGGTGCCGATACCCCGGCCTACGTGGTCATTCGCACCGAGGGCGGCGATGTGGTTGATCCGGCCACCGGCCAGGTGGTTCTGCCGGCTGAGGGCGAGGAGACGGTGGACGAGACCGCCTACCGCATTCCCGTGACGAAGGACGCGAAGACTCTGTTGGCCACCCTGCCCAAGGGCACCTACTTCGCTCAGATGGTGCAGGCTCCCACCATGGCCTACACCTATACGATTTCCGAGCCCGAGTACGACAAGAACGGCCAGCCCACTGGCAACGAGATCGAGGTAGAGAAGAACGGCACCTGGGACTTCATTGCTCCCGCTGAGGTGTCGTACTTCGAGGCCGACGGCCACGGCACCGTTATCGACCTGGCCATGGAGTGCACCTTGGCCGAGGCTCCTGCGGTGGTGGCGGGCCAGTCGACGGTGCGCATCGACATCGCTGCCGCGGGCGTTGCGGCGTCCGACACGGCCAAGTACAGCCTGAGCCGCGTGAAGATTGTGGGTGAGGGCGAGTCGGCGGTGGCCACCGAGGAGCAGATGGTGCAGCGCGCCAGCGTTGGCTTAGGCCGCCCCGTGTTCCTGAAGAGCCTGGCCCCGGGCACCTATCGCCTGCGTCTGGTCGAGTCGCCCAAGCTGGCTGACGGCACCACCTTTGCTCTGCCGGCCGATCCCATTGAGTTTGTGGTCGAGGACGGCGGCGCGGCCGTGGATCTGTCCCTTACCCTGGAGCCCGGCGCTAACGCCGGCCAGGTAACGGTGACGGCCCCTACGGATACCGCCACCTTCGTCGACGGCGCGGAGTTCACCTTCCATGTGGAAGATGCCTCCGGTGCCGTGGTGCCCGTACAGGGCGCCGACGGCCAGCCCGCCGAGCGCCGCACCATGAAGGTAGTGGACGAGACGGTGCTGGGCACGCTGGAGGCCGGCACCTACACCTTAGTGATCGACGAGCAGAGCTGGAGCGACAAGCCCTACCTGTGGAGCACGGCCTTCACCGTGGACGGCACCGGTGCCGTCACGGTGTTCAAGGTTACCGCGAAGGACACCGCCGAGGTGCGTACGGCTTCGCTGGCCGGCGGCTTCGCGGCCTTCGCCCTGGCCTGCCTGGACGAGGCAAGCGCTCTGATCGAAGAGGCCACGGGCCTGTCGACTGACGCCGATGGTGCCGCGGCGCCCGATGCTGCGCTGCCCGCAAGCCTGACCGGTACCGACACGGTGCTGGCCCAGGCCACGGGAGCCGTGGACGAGGCGGCGGCCGAGGCCGTCGAGACGGCCGATCTGTTCCAGGTGACCGCGGCTTCCGCTGAATCCGATGCGGCCATGCAGGCCGTGACGCCCACCATGCCCGCCGTGGCCGAGGACGGCGAAACGGCCGAGGAGACGCCCAACGGCGAGTTCTTCGACGCCGCCGATCAGGCGGCGATTGCCGAGGCCCTGTCCCGTGGCCTGGCCGAGGTGTCCTCGGTTGAGGACGACGCGTCCGCCGATGAGTCGGTTGCGGCCTCGGTACCCACCGACGGCGTCGGCAGCCCCACGGCGTTCTACGACGCCGAGGCCGAAGAGGGCACGGCGCCTTCCGAGGGCACGGTGGACACGAACGACCTGGAGAAGCTGGCTACCCAGATCAAGCCCCAGGCCTTCCTGCTGAAGAAGACCACGGCGGTGGGCGGCAACTACTCGCAAGACCCCTATGCCGCTACCGAGTGGATCGACATCAGCGACCTGCTGGAGCTTGAAGTGGTGCAGACGCCCACGAGTGCCTTCGCCGACTACTACGCGCCCAGCGCGATGCAGGATCCCGGTCGCTCCAGCGTGGCTGCCACGGCCAACACCGACAAGAACACCTACACGGCGGTGGCCGCTGAAGGCTCCACCAATCATTCGATCAGCTATCGCGACAGCTCGCAGCCGTGGGTGCTGAAGATCAAGGTGAAGCAGGATCTGGCCAAGTGGTTCGGCCGCAACATCGATGGTCGCACCTGGGATGCGGCCGACCCCGACGTGGTGCGCCGCGGTGGCGCCTACGCCCAGTACGCCAAGGCTATCGAGGACGCCCTGAAGGGCAACGGCGGTTACCAGATTAAGGTGAACATCCCGTCCCACGTGTTCGGCAACAACGAGAACGAGGGCTGGTTCGACCGCGTGCTTACCCGTCCATGGGATCGCCCCGCCGAGGAGGGCGGTGTCACCGGTCAGGACAAGGGCAAGGGCCAGGAGCCCAGCCGCTCGAGCGCCTATTACCAGATTTACGACTACGACCACTTCGAGGGTCTGGCCAAGGATCGTACCCGCAATATGCAGCCCTTCGGCATGGACTACAAGTACACGCTGCAGCGCTACTACCGTACGCGCACGGGCGAAACCCAGCTGGCCGGCTCTCCCAACATGCCGGCGGTGAACGGCTGGACCGTGCAGAATAACACGGTGCGCACGACCGAGCCCACGGATACGGCCACGGTGGTCGATCCCATGGGCAAGGCTGCGGCCAACCTTGACTTCTGGAAGAAGGCCTACAAGGACGAGACCACGGACGGGCCGGTGCTGTATGCCCAGACGGGCACTAACGCCGTGATGCGCAAGCCCGTGGTGCGCGTGTGGAACTCCATCAGCCTGCCCGACGTGCTGGGCGGCAACCAGGAGGACGGCACCATCACCGATGGCGTAGGTTCGACCTCGGCCAACTACTACATGGAGGCTGAGACCGATACCCGCCAGGTGAACGTGCATGTGGAGAACCGCTTCTGGTGGGATGCCTTTGCGCGCCACTACGCCGACAACAACTGGCGCGGCTGGGTCATCAACGAGAACCGCTGGGCCACCTACTCCAAACTGGGCGGCCAGATGGGTGATTTGGTGCTGCCCGTGGTTACCGTGGTGCTGCCCTACGGCATCACGCCGGTGCACCGCGAGACCCGCAAGCCCTATGGCCAGTGGGCCGACCAGACCCAGGAATTCCTCTACGAGGACTGGGACATCGCGCAGTCCACGAACGCCAGCTGGGGCAATGCCGGCGAGGTGAACCAGAACGAGTCCCTGGAGTGGCTGAAGGAGAACTTCACCGCCACGGTGACCTATGAGAAGGTGGAGGCCGACGCTACCCAGTATCCGGCCAGCCAGATTAATACAGAGAACTACCGCTTCGTGGTGCGCTTCCTGCCCAAGGGCGACGATCTGAACAACGATCCCGCCACCGAGCAGCGCATCCTGTCGCATCAGATGGACACGTTCAAGTTCTCGGTGGCCATGACCTCCGAGCCCGAGTGGGCCGAGCTGCCGGCTCACAAGGAGGCGGCGCGTACCACCGAGTCGATCCGCACCTACGTGACCAGCGCCATGACCGGCTACAAGTCGCTTATCGACAACAACATCTCGCATCCCAGCTGCGGTGCCGACCCCTACACCGTCGGTGCCCCGGCTCGTTTCCGCGGCGCTGGCGACTGGCGCCAGCGCGACGTGCGCCTGGATGCCGTGTCGGCCTCCTACGCCACGCGCTGGGGCGACAGCTCGTCGTGGGGCTCCATCGGCCACAACACCACCAACCATCTGGGCACCGCCTACTACGGCGACGCCCATGGTTGGGACGCCTATCGCTATCAGTGGGAGTACGACAACGTCTTCAGCGGCAACTACACCTACAGCCACAACGGCTGCTACATTCAGTCGAACGGGCAGTGGTACCACCGCAGTCACTGGTGGAACACCATGGAGTTCGTGTCGCGCCTGCCCTACAACTTCTACAATGCCGGCACCCAGACCAACGACCAAGTGCAGTACAACCATTTGACTGGTTACTTCGGCACCTACACCGAGCAGGGCGGCTCCACCCGTCCCGGCGCGGCCACGGTGCCCCTGGCCGGCCCTGCGGGCAACCGCGGCATGAACGTTTCGGAGTACAACTTCCGTACCCAGTACGGCCTGTCCACCGAAACCACGAACAACCTGAACAACAACAAGCAGGATGAAACCGGTGCGCTGACCACCGACAGCACGAACTCGGCGGCGGCGAAGACCGAGAAGTTCGCCACCCGCGCCGATGGCAAGCAGGCCACCCATGTGGACGGCGGCGTGTTCGCGGCCAGCAAGCTGCGTCTGAAGACGCCTACCCTGGGCTCCGACTACAAGATCCAGAACACCCCGACCGACAAGCCCACTGACAGCACGGTGGCCGGCGGCAACCTGACCGACAGCGAGGCCCTGCCACTGCCTGGCACCGAGAAGGGCGCGCTGCTGGGCAACACCCAGGCCGATGCCAAGGAAGGCACCTTCGAGTACGACGACGAGATGTGGTTCTCCGCTACGTTCCGCAACTCCATCATCGGCAACAAGAACGCCTCGGGCCAGCAGGGCAAGGAGGGCGCGCTGCAGCACGCCAAGCTGGTGTTCTCGGTGTACCTGCCCGAGCAGGTAACCTTCTATAACCAGCAGAAGCTGATGAACCTGGGCGAGGTGGTCAACCCCAACCAGTTCGAGAAGCTGTTCTGCGATTACACTGGCGACGACTACTCGTTCTACGTGGAGTACACCTATAAGGACCGCCACACCGACACCGGCAAGGTGAAGGATCCGGAGACGGGCTCGGCGGTGTATCCGAAGCGCGAGACGCAGCAGAAGAAGTATATGCGCCTGACGCCCAAGCAGCTGATCGAGCTGGGCTGGACCGTGCGCGTGCGCGTGCAGTCCGACTACGACAAGGACACCTACAGTAACGCGGCTAAGAAGCATACCGAGTACGGCAAGCCCGACGTGGACGACCCCGACGACGGCGTCGATGCCGACGACGTGAAGAGCCGCAGCCACGCGGGCGAGACCATCGTGTTCGAGCTGACGCCGCCCGACGACGCCAACGACGCCGAGTTTGTGAAGCACAACAGCCTGCTGTCTGCCTTCTGGGACAACGTGCGCGCCGACGGCTATGTGGGCGCTGGCGACGTGGTCACCTTGAAGGTGCGCACCCGCATCGACAATCTGGGCGATGAAGAGTCGGCCCTGGAGGGCCTGACCGACGCCGACGGCGAGCTGCTTACCTATGCCCAGCAGCTGGAGACCATCCGCTCCTGGTCTACGCAGGCCACCAAGGCCTACTTCGCCACTGAGGATCGAGACGTGGCCTGGCTGCCGCGCGAGACCGGTTGGAGCCATCGCTTTGCCGCCGACACCACGGCCACGGTGTCCAAGGACGCGAAGATCTTCCGCGCCAAGAAGGACACCAAGGGCAACGTGCTCTACGGCGAGGACGGCTACCCGCAGGTGGAGTCGGTGGTGGACGCCAACGGCGCCGATGAGCAGACCGTTACTTTCAAGGCGGGTGAGCTGTACCTGAAGCCCACCATCGAGGAAAACTCCACGGCCGTGTACGGCGTGGGCGGCTTCAACAACCAGTCGCCCGAGTACTTCCAGTGGGTAGATGAGCCCTCTTTGGTGTACGACGAGGCCGAGCATCAGGATCCCGATACCCAGGACATGGTGCCCGCGCAGGACTACGATAAGGACGGCGTCTACGAGAGCGGCGATGCCATCACGCGCCCCGACGGCACTCCCATCGTGCGTCCCGAGCGTCATATGTCCTCGGTGTCGGGCGTGTTCAAGATTCGCAAGCCCTCAGCCAGCGTACGCGTGGACACCGGTATCGTGCGCGTGCCCACCAACGACACCGACTCTACCGACTCTACCCAGGGTGGCAACAACAACCTGTACGTTACCCAGGCCATTAACACCGGGGCGGCGGTGAACTCGTTCATCGTCGACTGGCAGGTGCCCCTGTGGGCCCTGGGCAGCCAGTCCAACGAGAACGTGCCGCTGAACAGCGTGACCACCCCCACGGGTAAAGTGACCCCCGATATCGAGAAGGTGAACTCGGGCGTGTGGGAGATCCCCGGCACCTACGAGCACCGCATCACCAACCCGGTGACGGGCGAGGAGTACGTTACCTCCGAGGGCAGCCACTACTTCACCGACACGGGCGAGGAAGTGGGTTCCTGGCGCATTGACTTCTCGAAGGGCTTCACCCAGGATGGCAAGACCGTGTGGCCCTACTACGCCAACGACGATAACGACTACCTGGCCAAAGACGGTACGGTCATCGACCGCGACGACTACGACAAGAACAAGGACAAGGCGGCCGTGGTGTCCCGCACATCGACGGTGCGCACGCCCATCAATACCCCCGAGGCTGCGGCGAACCGCGCCATCGAGGACAAGCTGTGGGTGCTCGTGTACGTGCGCCGCGCCAGCACGAATCTGAAGGACAAGGTGAACGGCTACGTCGAGCAGAACGGCGCCGCCTACAACGACCGTGAGAACTTCTCGGTTCCTGGCACCGACGCCGATCGCGACTACTTCTTCGGCGAGGATGACGCCTACGACTACAACACCGCCGGCGAAGGCGACGGCTACGGTTGGGAACTCGTGGGTTACACGAACGTAGGCGCTAAGCAGAATATGTCGTTCTCCAACGGAGTGGCCAAGGCCGGTACGCAGATCCGCCAGATCCGTTGGGTCATCCGTGCTTGCGACGTGGACAAGAACGGTCGCCCGATCATCGACGATGACACCCTGTCGCACAAGGTGCCGGTGCCCACGGGCTTCCGCCTGGCCGTCGATGCCGACCCCGATACGCCCCAGAGCGAAGAGGCCGATCAGGTCGATCCGCACCGCAACAACACCGCCTGGGCCAAGCAGAAGGGCGGTGACCTGAAGGCGAACGGCGTCTATAACGAAGACATCATCTACAAGTACGTTGACCGTACTCTGGGCAACGTGAATTACTTGGATATGTCCAAGGTATACAAGATCGGTCCGAACCAGCTGTACTACTTCGGTGAGATCATCACTACGAGGAAGGGGAGCGGCGGTCGTGAACTGAGCGCGGCTGAGCTGGCTGCAGCCAAGAGGGGCACGGCGCCCAATCCGGCTGTAGGTGGCGAAGACTGCTGGGATCGTACCATGCAGGGCGACTTGGTAGTGGAAGACTATCAGCCCCAGTGGGTGACGGGCTCCTCCATGCCCGAATCCATGACGCGCAACGCTGCGGGTATTCTGGGCCACGCCTTCATCAGCGAGCTGCCGAAGGTTCAGGCCACTGCGCCGCTGTACGGTGTCATGTCCCTGACCGAGCGCGAGCCCGGCCAGGACATCACGCTGCTGGCTGACAAGAGCACCCCCGAGGTTATTACCCAGGCGGTGTCCGATGCCATGACCGACGCAGGCCTGAACACCACGGTGGAAACTTACGCCGAGGGCGAGGACACCAAGTTGGAGAAGTCTGACTCGGTGCACGTGAACCACTTCGCCACGGTGGTGCCACGCTACGATGATACGAAGTACGCGCAGTTCGAGCGCAGCCGCGCCGGCTTCTTCCGCTCCGATGAGAAGCCCACCATTAAGATCGATGCCAAGCAGTGGTATTTCTCTGGCACTGCGAATAATGGTTATGGGTGGACGAGCGAGTCCATCATGCTGGACCCCGAGGACTCCCTGTTCCTGCGCTACGAGGTAACCCTGTACAACATCTCCGAAGGCCAGCTGCGCCTGCTGGGCTTCGAGCCCGGCGATGACGGCGATGGCTACAGTGTGGACACCTGCACCAACCCGTCCATCTCGGCGCTGCTGCCGCGCATCCAGAATTTCGGTCCCACCCCGGGCTCGATGTTCAATTCGCTGCCCGACTTGACAGCCAATCAGAAGAAGCGCATGACTCAGGCCGACGAGGTACGCGCCATCGGCACCAAGCTGCAGGCGCTTCTCGACGACTCCGATCGCGCCGCTTTTGAGGCGCAGCTGACCAGTTTGGCCAACCAGCTGGAGAAACTGTGCGGTAAAGAGCGCACCGATACGGAGGCGGCCATTGCTCCCACCATCCTGAACGGCGATGCGGTGCCCGAGACGTCGCGTACCGAGGTAGAGGGCATCATCAACGCCCTGCGTGCCCAGGTGAAGTCGCTGCGCGGCTATCATCCGCGCTCAGTGGCCGACGACGGTACCGTCACCGAAGAGGGCTACGACCTTTCGTCGGTGCGTCCCTCGGACGTGAAGGCCGCTGGCCGCAACATCTACGCCCAGGGCAACGCGCTGGAGAAGCGTGTGACCAAGGAGCGCCCGTTCAGTCGCGTGTTCCAGTACATCCCCTATCAGGACATGCTGAAGACCGCCACAAAGGACGGCCAGCTGGATGCCACGGGCTTGGCGGTTAAGAGCGGTGCGGCTCTGAGCCCTCTGTCTGAGAGTTACCGCCGTAATCCTACGTCGAGTTCTGCGGGGGATGCCTCCCATATGAATACCCAGGTGCCCTTGTGGACCTATCGCGTGGTGAAATTCAAGGAGTATATGCGCGACGACTTGGGCTACCTGTGGCTGCAGAACGACGACCAGAGTTGGTCCTATGTGGGTATAATGACTGACGAAGGCACCATTAACCGCGAAATTCCCGAGGGCGAGACTGCTCCCGCGGCGCCCGCTGGCAAACCGGTGGCTCTGGGTAGCCTCACTGAGTTCGACGAAGTGCCCATCGGCACGTCCACTGCGGCTTTGCGTCCGGAAGAGGGTATGACCAAGCTCGGGCAAGGGGTTTTGGCCAATGGCGGTTCTTCCATCACCTCGAAGGACGAGTTTGCCTACTTGTACGATTTGAACGGCGGCGCTGGTGACGGTTCCGAAACCACCAGCGGCACCGCTAACACCCGTCGTTCCTTCACCTGGAACTTCATGGGCCAGAACGGCAGCCGCGGCACGTTGAACCCCGGTGAGGCCATCATTGTGGATTTCATGATGCAGTTCAGCCCGCAGTCTTCGGCCTCCACCGACGTGGGCAACGCTCTCATCCTGTCGGCTTATGCTGACAAGGCCGGCAGCTACAACTTCTATGACTATCCGCTGTTCCGCACCGAGACGGTTCCCGGCACCAATCAAAAGTTAACGAAGCTGGTGACGAAGGCGACCATCAACGATCCGGAGACCTCCATCACCAAGGACTCCTCCTATCGCTCCGACATCAACGACGGTAACGGCAACAATGACCGTTCCGAGACGCTGTTGCGCAAGGACACCTCGTCCATCGGCTGGTCCAACAACGACCAGGTAGTGCAAGAAAAGATGGTGCAGCCGAAGTACACTGACGAGAAGTTCTCGAAACGTTCGCAGACCGCGGCCGTGCCCGAGGGCACGTCCTACACCTACGAGCTCATTCAGCAGTACACCGGCATCAACGACAATACGGCCCTGCTGTACAAGCACTCCACCTTCGCCGACACTATGCCCTTCTTGGGCGACAAGGAAACGTCCACCTACGACAACAACGTGAAGAAATACAACCTGCGTCAATCCCAGTGGAGCGGCTGGCTGCAGGACCTGGATTCCATCAAGATGGAGTACACCGACACCACCCCCACCGAAGAGGGCGACATCAAGGGCAAGTACGAGCTGCGTCTGACTGAGGAGAAGGACAAGGTCACCGGTGAGCCGCTGCATGCCCAGGCCCAGGTGTGGGTCGGCCCCATCAAGGTGGAGGGCGACAGCAAGAGCGGCACCCTAAAGCTGACGCCGCTGACCACTGACGAGATGGTGCAGCCAGTCGATGTGGCCAAGGCTCAAGCCGGATCCGAGGGTTGGGGCGATGACGAGCTGGACGAGTTCATCACCCGCTGGACCACCCAGAAGACCACGGGCATCACCTACGGCAGCGACGGCAAGACGGTCACCGAGCAGGTAGCCGTGTCGCAGTCCATGGCCTCCATTAACATGATCGACCTGAACGAGCTGAAGACCTACGTGAAGAGCCATCCGGCCGAGAAGGAAGCGCTCACGCGCTGCATCGGCTCCATCTGGTGCCGTGTGCTAGATGATAATCTCGTTCTGATGGCCCGCAACGGCGACGTGCGTTTGAAGTACGATCTGAAGGCTCCGCTGAACCTGCCTAAGTACCTGGGCAGCGCCGACAAGACCTTCAAGTCCATCGACGGCCTGCAGGAAGATTCCACGGTGCTGCAGAAGAACCTGTACGCTACCAGCCAGTGGAACACCTTCATGTCCATGGTCGACTACCGTTCTGGCGAGAACGGCCTGACCTACCGCAAGCTGGAGAACAAGCCGGCCGGCGTGTACGTGGACGCCCCCGAGGGCTATGGCTACATCGGCAGCTATGTGTGGCTCGACAGCAACTGGGATACCCTGCAGAACGACACCAAGGGCGAGGTGACCCAGGACCTGTTGGGCAACGACACCACCTATCATAAGGCCACGAACGGTCGCTACATCCTGTCCACTGAGAAGTCCATCAAGGACGGCAAGTACGCCTACACCTACGACGGCGGCAAGGACACCTCCAAGCTGATGCAAGACCTGGACTACGACGGCAAGCCGGACGATCCGGGCGTAAACGGCGTGAAGGTCGAGCTGCTGAACGAGTGGGGCATTCCGGTGAACCGCAATGGCGAGGCCGTGGTGCAGGTGAAGGAAGACGCCACCTCCTCGAAGTTGATCTGGGTGAAGGCCGATCCGAAGACGGGCAAGGCCATCAAGGGCCTGTACGGCTACGAGCCGGTGACCACGGCCGAGAACGTTGATCTGGGCGCCTACGTATATACCACGGAATCCGACTACTACAACAACCAGGGCTACTACATGTTCTCGATGCTGAAGCCGGGCAACTACCGCCTGCGCTTCACCTTCCCGAAGCAGTACTCCAACTATGCCCTTACCACCAAGCGCATCGGCGCCAAGGAGGCTCCGGTCATCGATGAGAAGGGTGTGGATCAGGGCGCTACCGAGGACATCTCCTCCTACATGATGGTGAACCGCACGAGCGGCCAGATGGTGGCTACCTCCGAGGTTATCAAGGTGGAGCCGGTAGCCTTCGACGCCGAGCGCTATGCGGCCGGCCTGGAAACCAACGGCAACGAGATCTACGATGCCAAGATGACCAGCTACAACGTGGGTATCGCCCTGCCGGTTACCTACTCCGGCGTGGCCTACCGCGACGACAAGCTGGCCGGCTACGAGGATATGGAAGAGGATCCCGAAGAGGGCGGCTCCGGCGAGGGTGACGGCGACGGCGACAACTCCGGCAACGAGGGCGGTGGCGACCTGTTCGGCAAGTCCGCAGCCCCGGCGTCGGTGGCCGAGCCGACGGCGGCCGACGATCTGCTCACGGGCGACCTGGGCATTGCCCCGCTGTCCCTGACTCCCGATAACGCGCCGGCCTACGACGCCTCCCAGGGCGAGCTGCCCCCGTTCATCATGGTGAACGGCAAGCCCACCCTGAACATGAACAAGTACGTGGAGGACGACGGTTCGGTGGATCCGGAGCTCATCGACGGCGTGCTCGACTGGGTGAACGTGAACCTGGACGAGTCGAACCCCTATGAGTACGCACTGGCAGTGGAAGAGCTGCGCCTGAAGAACATGCAGGTGCAGGTGCAGGTGTACGACGAGAAGAGCCGCACCTGGAAGCAGGCCTACGATACCGACGGCAACAAGGCCATCACTCAGACCGACTGCTACCTGGAGGTGACCCTGGACAAGGGCGCCACCTGGCAGCGCGCCTTTGACGCCAATGGCAACAACCGCGTCAGCGCCGAGGTGCTCGACAGCCTCGATCCGGCCACGGAGTGGCGCTGGACGCCCATCAGCTCGGGCAATGCCACCGAGGCCACGGGCTCCTTCACCTTCGACCTGGAGCCGGGCCATACCTATAAGGTGGTTTGCCGCGACATGCGCAACCGTATTCTGAAGCCCTCGGTTATGACGTGGGAGAACGACCCGCTGAAGCGGCCGACCCAGAATGCCGAGGATCAGAAGAAGGATGCCGAGGGCAAGCCGGTGGACCAGGTGGCCGCCATGTGGGACAACGACCTGTGGCTGAAGAGCGGCGTGGCCGAGACCAACAGCTTCGAGGCCAAGGTGCCCGTGGATTCCAAGGGCCGCGCCATCTACGAGGATCCGAAGAACCCGTGGAAGGGCTTCAAGATCTACGACAAGCTGGCTCTGGGCTGGATCGACGGCACCAAGGGCTTCCTGGGCAACTACATCTGGAGCGATAAGAACGACGGCGTGGACGCCAACGGCAATCCGCTGTACTACGACGGCCTGCAGGGCGACGTGCCGAACATCGGTGTGGGCCAGGTGAAGGTGACGCTGGAGCAGTACTACTGGCGCCCGGCCGATGCCGACTCCTCCGACCCCACCCAGTACCGCCCCGGCACTGTTGACGGCGATGGCGACGGCGAGTGGGTGCTGAACGATCTGGAGTACAAGACCACGAAGTCCTCCAGCGCCGGCAGCTACATCTTCAAGGGCGTGTCCACTTATGTGATCGACCCCGAGGCGCCGAAGACGGTAGACGACGAGCAGAAGGCTCACTACCTGGCCGGCTACCGCGTGCGTATCGATCGCGACGACCTGAAGCTCATCACGAAGGACTGGGGTCTCACGTTCCGCAACGCGCCGAAGAGCGGCCTGACGGGCGGCTTTGACGAGGAGATCGACTCCGACGCCGCCATGAGCGTGCAGAAGGTGAAGAACGCCGACGGCTCCGACTACCTGAAAGATGGCAAGCCCGTGTGGGCCTACTATCTGAACGAGATGAACAGCGGCTCGGCCATGGTGCCCGGCATTGCCGTGGGCAGCCAGGGCGTGGGCGGCGGTCATGACGCCGACGTCTCCTACCAGCAGATGATCGTGGTGGCCGGCAACGTGGACACCCTGGCCCGTGAGAACCTGGGCGCCTACCTGAAGGGCAAGAACGTCATCAGCGAGGCCGAGGCGGAGACGTTGACCATCGACGAGATGATGGCCCGCATGGACGAGGCCATGATGCGCGACTACCTCATCACCAGCAACGCCATGGCCGAGAGCGAGACGCCCACCGTGAACGCCATGAAGCGCATGATCGCCAACTTGAGCGGTGCCTCCGAGGGCAATGTGCGCACGGTGAAGGGCGGCTATTCCAACACCTCGCCGCGGGCCGGCTACGATCTGGGCGCTGCCCAGCGTATCGAGCATTGGGATGTGGGCCTGGTCGAGGTGCCGCGCTCCTCTATTACCGGCAAGGTGTGGCACGACGAGAACTACGACGGCATCATGGATACCGACGAGGACGGCCTGCCGGGCGAGTCGGTGTCCGTGGAGCAGTACTACTATAAGGACGGCGCCTGGGTGCGCAACGATCGCTTCGGCTCGGATGAGCGCACGAGCGTGGCCGCCGCCTGGAAGACCGAGAAGCGCAACGACTTCCAGGGCAAAGAGGAAACCTGGTGGGTGCGCGAGTACGCGGGCGTCGACGGCAAACCGGTGAAGGTGGAGATGAAGGCCGAGCTGGACGGCGACGGCAAGCCGCTGGTCGGGGCTACCTATCCCTCGGGCGAGACGGTCGCCAACGGCTTCGTGACGGTGCACACCGACGAAGAGGGCGCCTATACCTTCGAAAATCTGCCCACGGCCTATACCAATGAAAACGGCGAGCACTTCCTGGCGGCCTATCGCGTGGTGCTGAATGGCCTGCATCAGGACGTCACCACCGACGAGAAGGGCAACCCGCTGTACGCTACGCCGTGGATGATGACCCACTACCATCAGGGTAGCGACGTACAGGCTGACTCCGACGTGCGCGACAGCCAGCCTGGCACCCTGGGTGCCTACAAGGTGCTGGGTCGCGAGACCGTGGGCGTGGGCGACGGCGCCTCTACGGTGCAGCGCGCCCTGGACGGCCAGATCATCCTGGCCGCTGAGGTGGGCGCGGGCCGTGAGTATCCGGGCCAGATCTCCCAGATTGAGGTGTCGGCCGCCGATGTGCACGAAGGTGCTACCGGCACGGTGAAGTACGACTACCTCACCAAGCGTGCCAATAAGGTGCAGGGCGGCGACGTGGGCGAGCTTCCGGTGCCTCGCCGCGAAATTTCCGGCCGCGTGTGGCACGACGAGAACTACGACGGCATCCAGGATGCCGAGGAGCAGTCGGTGCCGGTGCTCGACGACGAGGGCAATCCCGTGGTCGACGCGGAGACGGGCGAGACGGTCACCACCACTGAGCGCGTGTTTACCGAGCCCGGCCTGGAGGGTGAGACCGTTGCCCTGACCCAGTGGTACTTCGACCCGGCCACCGGCGAGTGGGTGCGCAACGAGTCCTTCGGCCACGACGGCTTCAACTTCCTGGCGGCTATCGCCACCGACGAGTGGGCCGAGGGCGCCGACCATGAGGCCACCCTGTCCGATGACGGTATCGTGACCCTGACCACCAATGCTGAGGGCCGCTACAGCTTCAAGAACCTGCCCACGGCCTACGTGGACGACCAGGGCAACCTGTACCTGGCCAGCTACCGCGTGCAGCTTGTCGGCCTGCATCAGCAGGAAGTGAAGGACGCCGCCGGCAACGTGGTGTCCCGCATCCCCTGGATGATGACCCGCTTCCACGACGAGAACGCCGCCCTGGTGGCCGACTCCGACGTGGACGATGCACTGCTGGGCACCGAGGAAAGCTACACGCTGCTGGGTCGCCAGGACGCCTTCGAAGAGGCCACGCCCGAGGGCCAGCGCGCCCTGGACGGCCAGGTCATCCTGGCCGCGCCCAAGGCCGCCACGGCGCTGGTGGAGGAGACCAAGACCACCCTGGTGAACCTGAACCAGAACAACGTGATCGAAAACGCCGAGGGCACCGTGGTCTACGACATCATGCGCGCCAAGCAGGAGGCGGCCTATGACGGCGGCGACGCCGGCCAGCTGCCCGTGCCCACCCGCTCCCTCGAGGGCCTGGTGTGGCGCGACGCCGACTACGACGGCCTGCAGGACACCAAGACCACCGAGACGGTCACTAACAAGGACGGCAACCCGCTGAAGAAGCTGGTGGAAGAGGGCCTTGAGGGCCAGACCATCACGCTGGAGCAGTGGTTCTACAACCCCGCAGCCGTGAACACCGAGAAGCCGGTCTTCCTGACCGACGACTTCGACTACGCCACGCTGAACCTGTCCGGCAAGATCGATGCCAACTACGAGAACCACTGGTTCAAGAACGAGAACTTCGGCACCGACATCTACACGCTGCTGAACGACGACGAGCATCCGCTGGTTCAGGGCGACTGGGCCGCCGACGCCTCGGTGGCCGACGGTGTGGTGACCATCAAGACTAATAAGAAGGGCGTGTACCGCTTCGACAACCTGCCCACGGCCTACACCGACGAGAACGGCAACCAGTTCCTGGCCGGCTACCGCGTGAAGTTGGGCATGCTGACCGAGAACTACAACTCCGACCATTACGATATGCCCCAGGAGGGCGCGTGGATGATGACCCGTTTCCATGCGGGTACCGCCGCCGAGGCTCTGACGGCCGACTCCGACCTGCCGGACAACCTGGGCATTACCAAGAACTACCCGCTCATCGGGCGCGAGGACTTTGTGGCCGATACCAGCGAGCCCGACGAGGCCGGCAACGTGACCGTCACGCCCAAGCGCTACCTGGGCCAGCGCCAGGAGATGCTGGAGGGCCAGGTTATCCTGGCTGCCGTTTCCCAGGACAACGACGGTGCCGGCCGCGGTGCCACGGCCAACGCCACCACCGCCGGCTCCGACTTCCAGAACAACCTGACCGATCCCATGACCTTCGACTGGATGGCCGCCCGCGCCTACGCCGAGGACGAGGACGCCGTCGAGGGTGGCGACGCCGGCCAGTTGCCGCCGCCCACCCAGGATATCGTCGGCATCTTCTGGAACGACGCCGACAACGACGGCGTGCAGTCCATCGATGAGTACGGCAACCCCGTGGTGAACGACGCGCAGGGCAACCGCATCATCATCGACTACAACGCCGACGGCACCATTCAGGTGTTCGAGGCGCTGCTGCAGGCCGACCCATCCACCAACGGCACCGAGGACGCCGACACCATGAAGGTGGTGAAGGGCAAGCGTATCCAGTACTCCGAGGCCAACGCCGACGGCAAGGTCACGCTGTACCGTCTGGCCGCCGACGGCACTACGTTCGAGGTGCAGAAGGTCTACGAGGCCAACCAGCTGAACGAGGCCTACCGCAACGGCGACGTGTACGACGAGAAGGCCAGCGAGGATGGCATCAACAACGCCCGTGTCACGCTGGAGCGCTACATTCCCGACGCCGACGGCAACTGGGTGGAGGATCCCGAGTGGGCCAACAGCGACACCTACGAGCTGGGCGGCAAGACTTGGGATGACTACCGCAGCAACCCGGCCACGGTGTGGGGCGATGACCCGCAGCACG
Source organism: uncultured Adlercreutzia sp. (assembly GCA_910585575.1). Classification (GTDB taxonomy): domain Bacteria; phylum Actinomycetota; class Coriobacteriia; order Coriobacteriales; family Eggerthellaceae; genus Adlercreutzia. The sequence goes on from CAJUFS010000002.1 coordinate 81,839, forward strand.
TGCAGTACACCAAGGTGCAGGAGGCCTCCGACGGCACCGTGCGCGCCGGCGTGTACCGCTTCGAGGATCTGCCCACCCAGCGCGCCGACGCCGACGGCAAGAAGATCGTCTACGGCTACAAGGTTCGCTACACCGACTCCGGCTACCAGCAGCGCGCCTGGATGATCGCGAAGTACCAGCAGAAGGACAACTTCACCCAGGACTCCGACCTGATCAACCTGAACGCCAACCTCATGCAGGATAACGAGGTGGACGTGCTGCTGAACCGCAAGGACGAGAGCTCGGTGTTGGGCAACATCACCGAGGGCAACGCCTCGAACAACGACAACCAGGACAAGGGCCTGCTGTCGCTCGACGAGGCCCTGGCCCAGAAGAAGGACGCCGCGGCCAGCCTGCCGGCGGCGAATACCCTGGCCACGGGCTTTGCCAGCGTGCTGGCCTCGACGGTGGCGAATACGGCCCAGTCCATGGGTGCCAGCCCCTTGGCCGCCGGCGCCGAGCTGTACGACCTGGGCGCCGGCTCCGACCGCGCCTACAACGACGCGGCTCTGCTGAAGCGCAAGACCGGCACCATCGAGGGCGTGCTGTTCCAGGATGAGAACTACGACGGTGTGCTCCAGGGTAAAGAGGCGCGCCTGGCCGGCAAGCGCGTGTACCTGCATGCATGGGGCCTGAAGCTGGTGGCCGACGGTTCCGCCGAGTGCACCTGCAACGACGACGACAAGACCACCGGCGAGGGCCAGTTGCCCGCTTCTGCCGGGGCCATCACGTCGCCGCGCGAGGGCTACCACTACGAGTGGGTGCCCGAGGACGACGGCATCACTTCTACGACGACCGACAAAGAGGGTCGCTACGCCTTCGAGAATCTGCCGGCTGCCACCCGTCACGTGAAGACGGGCGATAGTGGCTCCTGGAAGGACGAAGTGGGTGGCGACAAGGACACCCTGGTGACCGATAACTTCGACGAGTGGTATCTGCTGGGCTACACCATCGAGGTAGAGGGCGCCGCTGCCGATACGCTGGACGCCGATCATAAGGATGAAACGGTGATGGGTCTGCCCGTTACCCGCCTGCTGAGCGACGATGCGGTGGAGGGCGACGAAGAGGAAGAAGCGGAGCCCGTGTCCGAGGCTGCCTCCAAGGTGCACCGTGCCATGGATTCCGACAAGCTGAACGAGCGTCTGGCCAACAGCGCCGGCTACGGTGCCGACCGTTTCGCCATCACTATGAACCAGGTGAACGATCAGGGCGAGACGAAGTCGGTGCTGGACGGCCGTCTGGTGCTGGCCGACCGCGCCACCACGGCCGAGGATGCCGTGGGCGCCACCGATCCTACCTATTATGTGAATGCCAACGGCATGGAGTTCGACCTGTCCACCATCCGCGACGCCGACTGCATGAACGGCGGCTTCGGCCCGTTCGGTACCGCCACCATCGCCGGTGTGGCCTGGAACGACGCCAACTACGACGGCATTCGCGACTACGTCACGTCGCTGGACGTGCCCGAGGAGGGCGATGAGGGCGAGGACGGCGAGCCTGCCAAGCCCACGCCGCCCACTTCGGTGGTGAACCTGGAAGAGCCCCTGGTGGGCGAGACCGTGTACTTGACTCAGGAGTACCTGGACCCGACCACCAACAAGTGGGTGTTCAACCCCGACTTCGGTGGTGCGCTCGATCCGAAGGTGGGCGACTTGTCCGCGACGGACAAGTCGGTGACAGTGCGTACGGTTACCGCCAATACCGAGTACTCGATCAGCGGCTTCGTCGACGGCGATGGCAACCCGGCCGAGATTTGGTTCACCGAGCCTCACGATCCGAACCTCGACAACCAGACGGTGTTCCCGTGGCCTGGCGAGCCCGGCGAGTTCACCGATGGCATGACGGTGACGACGACCGACGAGGACGGCAACGAAGTTACCTATACCTTGACCGTCACGCCCAACACCGAGTACAAGGTCACTTGCCGCCAGAAGGGCTCCGATGGCAGCTACGCCGTCAGCAAGACGCCGGTGTACGTGGCCACGCGCGGCGAGTCGAAGCTGGCTGACGTTGCCTTTGCCGAAGGCGAGATGATGGCCACGGCTACGAAGATCATGTTCACCGAGAAGCCGCTGTGGTGGCGCGACCTGGCCGATCCCGACCTGGCCACGGCCGACGAGCAGGAAGGCTGGAACGGCTGGGAGTACGCCGCCGTACCGGTGGACGCAACCGATGATGACATCGAGGCCCTGGACAGCAGCGCTTGGTTCCACAAGAACGCAGCCGGTCTGGTAACCATCGACAATCTGACCCAGCGCACCCACTACCGCGTGGTGGCCCGCATTCGCGCCTTCGATGAGTTCGATCTGCCTGACGTGGCCGCCAAGGCCGCGGAAGACGCCGTAGCCGAGCTTGAGGCCTTGGGCCTGGTGGTGGAAACGGCTCAGGAGCACACCGACGCTGTGCCCAACGGCGCGGTCATCCGCACCGAGCCGGCCGCCGGCGCCACGGCCAAACCGGGCATGACCGTGAAGGTGATCGTGTCCAGTGGCCCGCGCCAGCCGGTGACGGTGCCCGATGTGACCGGTCTTGACTTCGAGGCGGCCAAGGAAGCTCTGACGGCCGCCGGCCTGAAGGTGAGCGCCCAGGTGCCCACCGAGGAATTCAGCGACGAGGTGGCTGCCGGCCTGGTGCTGAGCACGAGCCCGGCCGTCGATGCCGAGGTGCTGGAGGAGACCGAGGTGCGCCTGGTGCTGTCGAAGGGCCCGGAGCCGGTGGAGCCCACCGAGCCTACCGAGCCCGGCGAGTCCACTGACCCGAGCGAGCCGACGGATCCGACTGACCCGAGTGAGCCGACCGATCCCACCGAGCCCGGTCAGGGCGAGGATGGCGACAACGCCGGCGGCGACGAGGGCGACGGCTCCGATACCGGTGACACGGGCGAGGGCGAAGGTTCCGACGCTGGCACCACCGAGCCCAGCCAGGGCGAGGGCGCCGAGGCGGGCACCGACCCGCTGGCGGGCGCCGCGGCGGCCTTCAACCTCATGCGCGTGGCTGGCAGCCCGCTGTTCACGGCGACTTCCTTCCCGACCATTGCGCCGCTGGCTGCTGGGGTTCACAGCCGTTACGAGGATGTGGACGAGAACGGCGCGGTGCGCACGCTGAAGACGCTGGCCATGATCCAGGGCGAGGCCACGGGCTACGTGCCCGAGGGCGCCACGGATCCGCAGAAGCCCGAGAAGCCGGCGCCTCCGGGCTCCCGCCGTGCGGAAACGGACAAGGAGGGCATCTACCGCTTCGACGACCTGCAGGTGTACGTGCAGAAGAACAAGAGCGGCAAGTTGGTCAGCTACGAGACTCCCGGTGCCACCGACGAGGTTATGCAGACGCGCTACATCGCCTACATGGCCGAGCTGAACGGCGGCTACGTGATGTCCCGCTACAACGTGCCGGGCACCACCTCGGGCGACGACTCCGATCTGACCCGTAACGAGGAGGGCTCGCTCACCCTGCGCCAGGCCGTCACCTACGAGAACGGCATGACCATCAACGACGGCTACGTGTACCTGAACCACGAGACGGCCAACGAGCCCGGCTCGGTATACGGCTCGCAGTACGACGAGGACGCCAAGTGGAAGCCGGCCGAGACGACGGGCGACACCTGGGCGGAGAACCGCGACGAGGGAACGAAGACCGTTACCTTCGACGTGCCTGCGCCCTACAACGCGAAGATGGACGCCGGTGCCAAGGCTCCGAACCTGGATACCGTCTCCGGTATCGTGTGGAACGACGCCAACAACAACGGCATCCGCGAGGCCGGCGAAGAGGGCATCGTGGGCGCCGCGGTCGAGTTGACCCGCTACTGGTACGACACCGAGACCAACACCTGGGTGTTCGATGACGAATACAACCGCCTGGTGGACGAGAATGGCCAGGTAGCCCAGAGCGGCGACGCCCTGGTGTACCTGCCGGGCGATCGCTCGGAGCGCACGAACCGCATGGTGACCACCACCAGCTTCGACCGCCGTGTCCGCACCGGTACCACCGAGGAAATGAAGACCTACCCGCAGGGCTACTACTCCTTCGAGGACCTGCCCTCCACCGAGGTGCGCATCGTGCGCAACGCCGAGGTGGACGTGGTGTACGGCTACCGCGTGAACATCGTGAACATCCCGGCCAACTTCGCCGTGTCGAAGATGAACCGCGGCGAGGACATCCTGGTGGACTCCGACCTGAACGAGAGCACCACCCGTCTCATGCCCGAGGGCGAGGTGGCGGTGGACGGCCTGATGGTGCTGGCTCTGCCGGCCAACGAGGCCGACGCTCCCGAGTCGAAGATCGAAGGTCCCGACGGCGGCGAGTGGTCCACCCTGGGCTCGCAGTCCAGCGCCAACAACGATGCCGGTCTCGTGCCCTTCGACACGGTCAGCTTCGGCGGTCACGTGTGGATGGATGCCAACAAGGACGGCATCCAAGCCGAAACCGACGAGCTGGTGGTGGGCAAGGAGCTGGTGCTCGAGCGTCAGGCGGCCACCTTCGGCACCGCGCTGGCTGCCGGCTGGATGAGCCGCATTACCGATGGCGCTACGGGCAGCGACCTTGATGCGAGCGGCGAGCCGCTCGAGGGCACCGAGCGCTATGAGGATATCCAGTGGGTGATCGACCGTCTCGATGTGGCCAAGCCCGAGGAGCCTGTGGCGCCGGAAGAGCCGACCGATCCCGAGCAGCCGGGCGACGGCGATGCTGAGGATCCGGACGAGGGCGTTGAGGCTCCGACCGAGCCTGAAGGCCCGGTGCAGCCCGAGGCGCCGTCCGATCCGGACGCCGGGGCGGTCACGCCGGGTGAGGGCGACATCGCCAATCCGCTGGCCAGTGTGTTCGCCGACGAAACGGCGGACGACGTTGCCACCGATCCGGCCGAAGGCACGCCGGGCACCGATGAAGGCGATGCTGGGGCCACCCCTGCCGATCCGAAGCCGGGCACCGACGATGCCGATGGCGCCGAGGACGACGGCCTGACGGCCGAGCAGCGGGCTGCGGCCGAGCGTCGCGAGAAGCTGCTGTCCTTCGACGTGGCCGACCCCTCCGCCGATCTGGAGCGCGTCGAGAATGACGGCATCCTGTCCGAGGGCGCCTGGGAGACGGTGGCCATCACCCAGACCGACCTGGAGGGCAGCTACCTCTTCGCCGGCCAGCCGGCTGTGGACGAGTTCGGTCGTCCCTATGTGTACCGCGTGCGCATGGAGAAGCCGGCCGACGCCGAGTGGGTGCCGCTCAACGTGGGCAAGGACGACAACGTGGACAACGACGTGGCGCATATGAACCTGCGCGGCCAGGAGGCCGAGGCCAATAGCGGCGTCACCGAGCCCATGACCGTGCTGTCGAAGCGCTCGGCGCCCAACGCCTACGGCCTGGCCTACCAGGTGCTGGCGGCGCAAAGCTGGACCCGCGAAACGAAGCACGCGGTGGATCCGGGCTACTACATCGAGCCCGAGCCGCTGCCGACTACGGGCCCGGTGGTGGACCCGAAGACCGACAACTGGACCACCAACCTCTTCACGAGCGATTGGATGACCAAGTTGGTGAAGCACCTGCTGCCGCAAACGGGCGACACCACTTCGCTGCTGCGCCTTATCCTGGCGCTGATCGCCGGCTTCGCTGCGCTCATGCTGCTGCTGTCGCTGCTGAGCCGCCGCCGCGAGGAAGAGCAGGCGCGCGGTACCTGGGGCGTGATCGTCTAAGGCGCACCGCGATGCTCGAGCATGCTGAGCGTGCCGTGTAATTCGAAGGCCCTGGCCCAAGCCGGGGCCTTCGTGCGTTAGGGACGTTTTGGCGGGAGCGCCTTCACGTCAATAGGACAGGGGCGGTCGAAGCCGCACTGTGAGAAGGGGTAACGCGCCGTCAATACCAGAGAGACGGTGAATACGCCGAACGACGCGTCAAAAAGGCGCCCTGTTGCGCTATTCTGATTCGAGGAACGACGTGGGGCCGATGATGGGCTGGGAAGAGGTGGCCGACGGTGTATTGCAGCTTTTGCGGGAAGGAAATTCCCGACCAATCGACGTTTTGCGGCTATTGCGGCAAGAAGCTGGTATACATCGGCGATCAGCCCGATGATGACTCCTATGAAGAATACGACCAGGAGGTTGCCTCCTGGTTCGGTGTGCCCTCGTGGGGCTACTACGAAGAAGAATGGGATGAGGAGACAACCCCTGCCGAGGAGGTCGTCATCGAGGAGAGCGACGGCGCCGATGCCGAGGGCGACCCCGAGGAAGGCGTGACTGAGGCTTCCAGCGATGCTTCCGATGCTGAGGCGACCGAGGGCGAAGGCGCAGATACTCCTGAGGTTGAAGGCTCTGAAGTGCCCGAGAGCGGCGAGGCTGCGGCGGATGCGGCTTCCGACGAGAGCGCCGACGCGTCCGACGGGGAAGAGGCCGACGAGAGCGAGTCTCGTGATCGGGCCGCAGCCGCGCTCGATGACGGCGACGTGCCCGTTCCGGGTGAGCCTGCCTTCGGGCCGGTGCGGCCTGCCATGCGCCCGCTTTCGCGCGATGCCTTTGCCGACGCCGCTTCGGGGGGCGTGTACGTGCCGCAGGTGGCCGCGGCGGCCTCGCGCAAGCGCGGCATTGCGGCGCCGGCGGTCGTGGGCATCGCGGCTGCGGCGCTGATCGTCGGCGCGGCGGGGGCCTTCGCCCTGGCCGGTCCGTTTTCTCCCTTCGCCCCCAGCGCCGATGGCGAAGGGCCTGCAGCCACGCAAACGACGTCGTCCGACGGGGCGGCGGCAGGCAAGGACGCGGCGGGTGCCGGCGATGCAGCTGGCAGCGGTGACGCAGCAGTCACCCCCGAGGAGGCGGAGGCGCCTTCTGACGGCGATGCTGCCGAGGACGTGGCGGCTCAGACGGGCTTCAGCTCGGCCAAGAAACTGGTAGCCGCTTTGGAAACGCCGCTGTACGATGCGCTCGGTGAGCGCTTCTCCCATGCCACCATGCGCCTGCTGGTTATCGACGAGCTCGATTTCATGGTGCCGGCTTACGCCGAGGCCCTAGCCCGGGAAGCCGGTTTCTCTACCGTGAAGGAATTCGCCCGCAACGCCGAGGACACCGAGGCCAGCCAATTCGGCGACTATGCCGGCACCTGGTCTTTCGCGCTGGCGCGCGGCTCGAAGTGCTCTGCGCGCACGGTGGAGCGCATGGAGCGCCAGTGCCAGCTGCTCGGCGTCGACCTCGCCATTGACAAGGCCTACAAAATTGAGGCGGTCACCAGCAACTACCCGTCCGACTATCAAAGCGACAACGTCGACGACGAGGGGCTCTACCATAAGGTGACACCCTATACGGCTATCCAGGTGGACGGCCGCTGGTATCTGTACACCGATGCGCTGGCGCCGGTCAAGAGCGACGACGAGGCCTAGGGGAGGGGCTATGAACTGCGAATTCTGTGGCCAAGAGCTTTCCGATGACATGCTGTTCTGCACCCGATGCGGTCGCCCCACTCCGCTGGCGGGCGAAGAGGCTCCGGCCTTCGTCGAATCTCCGGACGCCACTGGGCCCCTGCCGCGCCTCGACGACGAGGGCAACCCCGTCGAGGGAGCGCTAGCCGCCGAGGAGGACGACCTGACGGAGGAAGCCGCGACGGGCGCCGAGGAGGACGACGCGGCGGCCGAGGTGGCTGAGGACGCCGAGCGCTTTACCGAGCAGAGTGCGGCGTTGGAGACATCGGCTGAGGCCACGGCCGGGGATGACGCGGACGCTAGTGCGGAAGCCGCGGCCAAAGAGGCCCAGAGCGCCTCGGACGTCGATGCCGCGATAGAAGAAGCTTCGGGCGCGACCGTTGCGCCGGCGTCCGCCGGGGAGGCTGGGTCCCGTGCGACAGCGGACGTTGCCCGTTCGTCTTCGACGGTGCCGGTGGTGGCGGTGCACAAGAGTCGTGTGCCTCTGGTCATTGGCAGCGTCATCGTGGCCCTCGTCGTTGGCTGCGCGTGCTTCGTCGGTGGCCTGTACGTAGCGAAAACGGGGGCGCTCAACGAGATCTTCCCCGGCCTGGCTGTCGAGCAGCCGGCAGAGCCGGCAACGGCCCCTGAACCTGCGGCCCCCGAAGACCCTGCGGCGGCGTCGGGAGATGCGGCGCCCGTCGAGCCTTCCGACGACGAAGAGGCGCCGGGCGTTGTCAGCGCCGAAGAGGTTTCCCTGGCGGTGCAGGAGGGCTGGGAGGCGCTTATCGCCAATGAGTTCAGCGACGAGGCGCGCCAGGCCTGGATGGAGACGGTGCTGTCGCTGCAGCCGACGGGCGTGCTCGAGGCCTACGAGGCGCTCGTGGGCATTGAGGGCGACTCGCTGCTGCCTTTGTACCTGTACGATGATCTGCCGCTTGCCTATCAGCAAAGCGTGGAGGATTTCCTCCAGGGCGATACGGCGGCCGTCACCGTTCAGAATACGCCGGCGGGCAAATCGGCGCTGGCGGCCATTACGGTGTACTTCGGTGAGCTCGGGCAGAGCGTCGCCGGTCAGGTGGAGCAGCTTGACTTGCCTCTCGAAGTGACGGATGCCTTCGTGCTGGGCCTGGAGATTGCGCCGACTTCTGACGGGGCTCTGGGCAAGGACACCGTCGCTATCAATGAGGGCACCGACGGCTATCTGGCCTACGAGTACGACGGTCGCTGGTACCTGCTGGCCCCACAGCTCGAGCGCACTGACGTCTAGGCTGGCGCATTCGGCGCTTTCCTTGCTCAGCGCGTCCAAAGCGGATTGCGGGGTAGGCAAAGGAGGCTGTCTCTCGCGTCTGCCAGGGCCGCTTTTCGCAACGATTTGCTATGATGCCCCTATCGCAACGAGAAAGGGGCCGCCGTGCTGTTCGCTGATATTGATCTTCTTGACGAGAACTTTAAGGTGCAGCCCCATCGCTGGGTAGGCGTGCGCGAGGGCCGGGTGGCCTACGTGGGCAGCGTGCCGCCCGCACCCGATGAGGCGGTGTCCTTTGGCGAAACCTATAACGGCGCGGGCAAGCTGCTTATGCCGGCGCTTTACAACGCCCATGCCCATGCGCCCATGACTCTTCTGCGCGGTTATGCCGAGAACCTGCCGCTGCAGCGCTGGCTCGAGGAGAAGTGCTTCCCCTTCGAGGACAAGATGACGGCCGACGATTGCTATTGGGGCACGGTGCTGGCCTGCGCGGAGATGGCGCGCTTCGGCGTGGTCAGCTTCTCGGATATGTACTACGCCACGGAAAAGCGCTGCCAGGCGGTGCTGGAGGCAGGCATGAAGGCCAATATGTGCGAGGGGCTGGTGGCCTTCGAGGACAAGCCCTATGCGGACTATCCCATTGCCGCGCAAATGGAGGCGCTGGTACGTGACTGGCACGGAGCGGGGGAGGGCCGCATTCGCATCGACTACAACATTCACTCCGAGTACCTGTCCACCGAGCGCGTGTGCCGCGACATCGTGGATCTGGTGCGCGGAACCGACTTGCGCCTGCACATCCATCTGTCGGAAACCCAGAAGGAAGTGGCCGAATGCCGCGAGCGCCATGGCGGTCTCTCGCCGGTGCAGTACTTCGAGCAGCTGGGCTTGTTCGACCTGCCGGTGACGGCGGCCCATTGCGTGTGGGTCGACGAGGACGACTTGGATATCCTGCAGGCCCACGGGGTGTTCGTGGCCAACAATCCTGCGTCCAACATGAAGCTGGGCAGCGGGTTCGCGCCCATTCCCGAGATGCTGCGCCGGGGCATTCCCGTGTGCCTAGGCTCTGACGGCATGGCCTCGAACAACAATCACAACTTGTTCCACGATATGTACCTGCAGGCGCTTATCTACAAGGGGGCCAGCCTTGATCCCACGGCCGTCACGCCGCAGCAGGCCCTGGCCGCGGCCACCCGCGTGGGGGCCTTGTCCCAGGGGCGCCAGGATTGCGGTGTGGTGGCCGAGGGCATGCGGGCCGATCTGTGCGTGCTGGACATTATGGGCCCCTCGTGGTGCCCCGCGCCCGATCCCGTGTACAACGTGGTGTACGCCGGCAGCGGCAGCGACGTGGTGCTGACCCTGTGCGACGGGCGCGTGATCTACCGCGACGGCACGTGGCCCACCATCGACGTGGAAGAAGCCAAGGCCCAGTGTGCCGCCCGCACCGCCCGCATTATCAGCGAGCTGTAGGGGCGGGCGGCGGCGGACGCTAGTTGCCGGCGGCGCGGGAGGCCTCGTAGGCTTCCACGAGCTTCTTTGTCACGTCGTGAGGCGCCTGCTCGTAGCCCTCAAGCTCCAGGGTGTAGGAGCCGGAGCCGCGGGTCATGGAGCGCAGGTCCTTCGTGTAGTTGATCACCTCGGCGTAGGGCGCGCGCATCTTGATGATGGTCTCGCCGGCGGCGAAGCCCGCGTCGGTGCCCACAATGCGGCCGCGGCGCGTGGAGATGTCACCCATGATGGTTCCAGCGTATTCTTCGCCCACCGTTACCTCCAGCGTGGCCCAGGGCTCCAGGATGATGGGATCGGCCTGGGCGCAGCAGGCGCGGAAGCCGATGCGGGCCGCCGTCTTGAAGGCCATTTCGTTGGAGTCCACGGAATGGTACGAGCCGTCGAACACGGTGCACTTGATGTCCACCATGGGGTAGCCGGCCAAGAAGCCCTCTTCCATGGCCTCGCGCACGCCTTTGTCCACGGCGGGAATGAGGCCGTTCGGGATGGCGCCGCCCTTGATCTCATCCACGAACTCGTAGCCTTCGCCGGGGATGGGGGCCAGGCGCAGCCAGCAGTCGCCGAACTGGCCGGCGCCGCCGGTCTGCTTCTTGTGGCGTCCCTGGGCCTCGGCCTGCTTCGTGATGGTCTCGCGGTAGGGGATGCGCACGGGCACCAGCTTCGCCTCCACGCCCGACTGCTCCTTCAGGCGCGCCAGCAGCATGTCCACCTGGGTCTCGCCCATGGCGTGGATGATGGTCTGGTGGGTGTCCTCGTCGCGGGTAATGCGCAGGGTGGGATCGGCCTCGGCGGCGCGGGCCAGGAAGGTGCCCAGCTTGTCCTCTTCCTTCTTCGACACCGCCTCGATGGCCACGGGGTACAGCGGCTCGGGCAGGGGCAAAGGCTCGATGGCGATGGTGCCCTCGCAGGACAGGGTGTCGCCGGCGCGCACGTCGGTCAGTTTCGGCACCACTACAATGTCGCCAGCCTTCGCGCTTTTCACGTCCATGGGCTCCTTGCCCATCATCACCTGGATCTTGCCCAGGCGCTCCTTCTTGCCCGTGCGGCCGCAGACGAGCTCAAGGCCGGGCTCCAGATAGCCGGAGATGACCTTCAGGAAGGTGAGGCGCCCGACGAACGGGTCCGAGATGGTTTTGAAGGCGAAGGCGCAGGGGGGCTTGGTCTCGTCGATGCGTACGGTGACGTCGTCGGCCATTTGGAAGCGACCGTGGCTGCGCGGATGCGGGAAGTAGGTGCAGATGTCCTCCATGAGGCCCTGGATGCCCTGCTTGATGATGGTGGAGCCCACGAACACGGGGATGACCAGCTCTTGGGCAATGGCCTTGTCCAGGAGGTTCTCCAGCTCCTCCTGGGTCAGCTGCTCTTCGCCGTCCAGGTACTTCATCATCAGCTCGTCGTCGGCCTCGGCCACCAAGTCGCACAGCTTGTCGCGGGCGTTGCGGGCCTCTTCCTGGTATTTCGCGTCCAGGGTGTCCACGTCTTCCACGCGCTCGGCGGTGCCGTCGGCGTCGAAGTAGCGGGCCTTCATGCGGATGATGTCGATGACGCCCTTGAAGTCGGGGCCCTGGCCGATGGGGATGGTGACCGGCCCCAGGCGGCCGCCGAAGCGAGCGTGCAGCAGCGCCATGGCGGCGTCGAAGTTCGCGCCCTCGCGATCGATGTGATTGATGTACACGGCGCGGGACAGGCGCATGTCCTCGGCCTCGCGCCACAGCTTCGTGGTCATGACGCCCGGGCCGTCGACGGCGTCCACCACGAACAGCGCCATTTCGGCGGCTTGCATGGTGGCCAGGGTGTCGCCGATGAAATCGGGATGGCCTGAGGTGTCCAGCACGTTGATCTTGTAGTCCTTGTAGGGGATGGGCGCAATGGAGGTGGAGATGGTGAACTTGCGTTTGATCTCCTCGGGGTCGTAGTCCAGGTACGACTTGCCGTCATGGGTGGTGCCCATGCGCGGGGTCTTGCCGGAAACGAAGAGCATGGCCTCGGCCAGTGAGGTTTTGCCGGCGCCATCCTGTCCCACCAGGACGATGTTTCTGACGTGTTCGGGAGCCGGAGCTGCCATGGGCGA
>CAJUFS010000003.1:0-3085 GCA_910585575.1 uncultured Adlercreutzia sp.
CGTACTCGGCCGAGCCCGGCGGCACGATGCCCGCAGGGTCGAGGGCCGAGACGGGCAGCTCGTTGCCGCGCAGCTCGTCCATGGGGCGGAAAATCTTCTCGATGAAGGTGTCCTCGCCGGGTACCGAGCCCAGGCGCACGGCCGGCGCCGCACCGGCTCCGGCGGCATAGTCGCTGGGCGTCTCTTCATTGTCTCGCGCTTCGGCCCAGCTTTTCGGGTAGGCGATTTCCACGAGGGCCGCAGCCGCCTGATCGATGGCCTTTTGGTCGCGGGCCACCACGTCGGCGCCCTTGGAGGCATAGACCTGGGCTACGTCCTGCTTCAGCAAGCTTACGGCCTCGTCGAAGTCCATGACCTGGGTGAGCTTGAAAAACACCGTCTGCATGATCATGTTGATGCGCGGCCCCAAGCCTTCCCGGGCGGCCAGCGCCGCGGCGTCGATTACGTAGAAGCGGGCTTTTTTGGCGGCAATGGCGCGGCGCAGTGCGGCGGGCAGCTGCTGGTCCAGGGTGCGCACGTCGGTCCAGGGGGCGTTCAATACGAAGGTGCCGCCCTGGCGCAGCCGATCGAGCATGGCGTAGCCGCGCTTCACGTAGATGTCCTTGTGGCAGGCCAGATAGTCGGCTTCGGTAATGAGCCAGGGGGCGTGCACCGGCTCGTCGCCGAAGCGCATGTAGGAAATGGTGAGGCCGCCGGACTTCTTGGAGTCGAACCAGCTGTACTCCTGCACGTACTTGCCGGCGCTGTCGCTGACAATGCGCGCCGCCACTTTGTTGGCGCTGACGGTGCCGTCGCTGCCGAAGCCGTAGAACACTGCCTGGGTGAGCTTTTGGCTGGCGGGCGCCTGGTAGGCGGGTACGGGAAGGGACAGATGGGTGACGTCGTCGGTGATGCCCACGGTGAAGCGGGCCTTGGGGGAGGAGGCGGCCAGGTTGTCGAAGACGGCTTTGGCCTGGGCCGGGTCGAACTCCTTGGAGGACAGGCCATAGCGGCCGCCGATAACGCGCACGTCCGGGCGCGCGGCGGCCACAGCGGCCATCACGTCGAGGAACAGCGGCTCGCCCAAGCTGCCCGGCTCTTTGGTGCGGTCGAGGGCGCACACGGCGCGCACCGTGGCGGGCAGGGCGGCCAGCAAGTGCTCGGCGGAGAAGGGCCGGTACAGGCGCACCTTCACGAGGCCCACCTTCTGCCCCTGGGCCGTTAAGTCGTTTACCACCGCTTCCACGGTCTCGCAGCTGGAGGCCATGGTGACCACCACGTATTCGGCATCGGGCGCGCCGACGTAGTCGAACAGGTGGTACTGTCGGCCACACACCTTCGCCAGGGCGTCCATGTTCTTCTGCACGATGCCGGGCAGTGCGTTATAGGCGGCGTTGGGGGCCTCGCGGTTCTGGAAGTAGATGTCGGGGTTTTGGGCCGTGCCGCGCACGGTGGGATGCTCCGGGTCCATGGCGCGATGGCGGAAAGCGCTAATGGCTTGCCAGTTTACCAGCGGCCGCAGAGCGGACGGATCAATGACGTCGATCGTCTGCACTTCGTCGGAGGTGCGGAAGCCGTCGAAGAAGTGGACGAAGGGCAGGCTGCCGTCGATGGCCGACAGGTGAGCTACCCAGGAGAGGTCCTGGCATTCCTGCACCGAACTTGAACCCAGCATGGCCACGCCCGTGGCGCGTACGGCCATCAAATCCTGATGATCGCCGAAGATGGACAGGGCATGGGCCGCCAGCGAACGGCAGGTAATGTGGAAGACGCCGGGCAGCATCTCGCCGGAGATCTTGTACATGTTGGGGATCATGAGCATAAGGCCCTGGCTGGCCGTCATGGTGGTGCCGAGCGCGCCTCCGGCCAAGCAGCCGTGCAGCGCGCCGGCCACGCCCTTTTCCGACTGCATCTCCTTCACCACCACCGTGTGGTCGAAGAAGTTCTTGCGCCCCTGGCTGGCCCATTTCTCGACGGTTTCGGCCATGTGGGAAGCGGGGGTAATGGGGAAGATCATGGCCGCGTCCGACAGTGCGTAAGCCGCCTGCGCCGCCGCCTCCATCCCTGTCATCGCCTGTCGTGTACCCATGATGAATCCTCTCTCTACAAAGAGGGCGGCCCGCAGACCGCCCCCGTTGCTCAAACTCAGTTGAAATTACGCTCCGAACATATGCTCGATCATGGGGGTTACCACGATCCAGAGGGGCATGGTGGCAGCGAAGGCCAGGGTGGACACGGCCACGGTGGAGGCGCCGTCACGCACGTAGATGTTGTAGCGGCTGGAGATGATGATGCCCGAGAACGCCGGCGGCAGGGCGATGGCGAGCACGAACATCTGCAGCACCTCGCCGTGGATGCCGCAGAGCAGGCCGATGACCAGGCCTACGGCCGGGGTCAGCAAGTTGCGGTAGAAGGTGTTCCAGAGGATTTCCTTGCCCAGGCTGAACTTCACCGTGGACAGTGCGATACCGGCGGCGAACACGGCCAGGCCGGAGTTGGCCTTGGCGATCAGATCGAAGCAGGGGTAGAGCGCCTTCGGGAACTGAATGCCCACCAGCACAATGGCCACGGCCAGAAGCGGCACCCACACAACGGGCTGCTTCAGGGCGTTCACGATAGCGGTGAGGCTGGAGTTCTTCTTGACCGGAGCCGCGGGCGTGTTGCCCTTGGCAGCAGCGGTGGCGCCGGTGGCGGCCAGCTTGGTCTTGCCGCCGTTCTGGGCCGTCATCTGGTTCTCGCCCTTATTCACCAGGTACATGCCGATGGGGATGGTGATGGCGTTTACCACGATGGCCACAATGGCCACTACCAGGCCTGTCTGGGTGCCCGTGCCGAACACTGGGTCGAGCACGGCGTAGCCCAAAAAGCCGATGGTCGGCGAGCCGGCGATCAACGCGCACACGCCAGCTTCAGCAATGTTGTGCTTGAACACCTTCCAGCACAGCAGGAAGCTGAGCATGAACATACCGATGACCACGCCGAGGCTCACCAGGGTCAGCGTCAAGTCGCTGAACAGCATTTCGCGCGTTGCACCCGTGATGGACACGAACAGGGCCGCCGGCAGGGCAATGTCCAGCACGACCTTGTTCAGGCCCTGCATTTGGTC
>CAJUFS010000003.1:3185-72094 GCA_910585575.1 uncultured Adlercreutzia sp.
GGGCCGCCGGCAGGGCAATGTCCAGCACGACCTTGTTCAGGCCCTGCATTTGGTCGTGGTCGAACTTGTGCAGCCGACCGCCCAGGTAGCCGAGGATCATAATGACGAAGATCGGCAAAATGTCTGAGAGGAGTATGTTACCGATGTCTCCCATGGCTCTATCCTTTCTTAATCAACCAGCTTGCCGTCTTCGCGGTGCTCGGCCAGGTCTTCTTGCTCGTTGCCTACGAGGGGACCGGTGACGGGCTGCGGGTTCAAGTAGGTGATGTGGCCCGACTCCTTGCCGGAGTGGATGGACAGCTCGCAGCACACCATGGTGGGCTTGCCGCTGGCCACGCCGGCGGCCACGTACTTCTCAACCTCTTCGGGCGTCTTGGCGTAGTAGCCGGTGCCGCCGAAGGCCTCCATCATCTTCTCGTAGTGGCCACAGGCCGACAGCGTCAGCGGCGAGGGGTCGCCGTCATCGCCCAGGTTCTTGAAGTCGCCGCGATAGATGCCGCCGTTGTTGAGGATGACCACGGTGATAGGCAGCTGGTAACGGCAGATGGTTTCTACCTCCATGCCGTCGAAGCCGAAGGCCGAGTCGCCGTGGATGGAGATGACCGGCTTGCCGGTGGTCACCGCAGCGCCGATGGCGTAGGGCAGGCCCACGCCCATAACGCCCCACGTGCCGCAGTCCAGACGATGACGCGGCAGGTACATGTCGATGATGTCGCGGCAGTCGTCCAGGGCGTTGGCGCCCTCGTTGGCAATGTAGACGTCGTGGTTGGCGTCGGTGACCTTCTTGATGGCGCCCAGGGCGTTGTAATGGGTCATGGGCACGGTATCGGCGGTGGTGGCACCGGCGAAGCGAGCGTTGTTCTTCTCGCTATCGGCCACGATGGCGGCCATCCAGGCCGGGTCGGCGTGATAGGGCTTCTTCGCCAGGTACTCGTTGAACAGGCCGATGGTGCTCTTGATGTCGCCGACTACCGGGGCGGCAATGTAGCGGGAGTTGTCGATCTCGGTGGGGTCGATGTCAATCTGGATGAACTTCACATCGGGGTTCCAGTGCTTGCCCTTGCCGAAGTTGAGCATCCAGTTCAGGCGAGCGCCTACCATGACCACGACGTCGGCCTCGCGCATGGTCATGCCGCGGGCGGAAGCGGCGTTCTGCGGATGGTTGTCGGGCAGCAGGCCCTTGGCCATGGACATGGCCAGGTACGGGGCGCCCGTGCTCTCCACGAACTGCTTGATGGCCTCGTCGCACTGGGCGTAGGCGGCACCCTTGCCCAGGTAGATCAGCGGCTTCTTGGCGGTGGCCAGAAGCTCCATGGCCTGGTCGATGACGTTCTGGGCCGGAATCTGCGCCGGGCA
Source organism: uncultured Adlercreutzia sp. (assembly GCA_910585575.1). Classification (GTDB taxonomy): domain Bacteria; phylum Actinomycetota; class Coriobacteriia; order Coriobacteriales; family Eggerthellaceae; genus Adlercreutzia. Next base: position 4,542 of record CAJUFS010000003.1, read on the forward strand.
GGGATCGTTCACCTTGTAGAGCAGGCCTTCGGCCACGGTGGCGTCGATGGTCTGGCCCAGGGTGTCGCCGGGCAGGTCGATGTACACGCCGCCGGGGCGTCCCGTGCAGGCGGCACGGATAGCGCGGGCCACTACCAGCGGGATATCCTCCACCTTGTCAACGCGGTAGGCGGCCTTCGAGAAGGGCTTCGCGTAGTTCAGCTGGTCCATGCCCTCGTAGTCGCCCTCGCCCATATCGATGAGCTCACGCGAGGAGGAGCCGGACATCATGATGACTGGCCAGCCGTTCTCAGTGGCTTCCTTCAGGGGAATGAGGCCGTTCATAAAGCCCGGGGCGGACACGGTCAGATACAGGCCCGGCTTGCCGGTGATGAAACCCTCGGCCGCGGCGGCGTTGCCGGCGTCGGACTCATGGCGCAGGCCAATGTAGCGAATGCCCTTGGCCTGGGCGATGCGGGCCACGTCGGTGACGGGGATGCCGATGACGCCGTACATCTTGTCGAGATCGTTCTTGAGCAGCGATTCGACCAGCACGTGGAATCCGTCGGTCAGATTCTCGGTGGTGGCTGATGCTGTCTGGTCGGTTGCAGTCATAGGGTGCCTCCTGTTTTATTGAGAGCGTTCAGACTATCGGCAACGTTGTTCGCCTGTGCGCTGGTGCCCGGGGAAGCCCGTTGGCGCGCGTGCTACTGGACGGCGCGGGCTGCAAGAAGGCAGACAGGCAGAAGGGGAGCGCTGCTTCTGCTTTGAAATATAGACCCTGCCGCTGAGCAAACTCACCCCTTGGAGGTGATGTTGGCGGGGGGTTACCGAACTGCATTTGAAAGGCAACATGGTCAACGTACCGCGGGCGTTTGCGGGGACTATAATCAAAAGAGTCATATACGAAAGCGCGCGATCGGGCAACGAAGGTGATCGAAGATGAAGAACGAGCGAGAGCGCGAGATTATCAAGGCGAGCTTCGTGGGCATCGCGGGCAACATGCTGCTGGTGGTGTTCAAGCTCATTGTGGGATTCACGGCGAATTCCATCGCCATTATCCTGGATGCGGTGAACAACGCCACCGATGCCCTGTCCTCCATCGTCACCATTGTGGGCACGAAAATCGCCGGTATGCGGCCGAACCGCCGGCATCCCTTCGGCTACGGCCGCATCGAGTACCTGACGTCGGTCATCATCGCCATCATTATTCTGGTGGCCGGCGCGCTGTCGCTGCGCGAGTCCATCGACAAGATTATTCATCCGGCCGTGACCAACTATACGGCCATCACCCTTACCGTCATCGTGGTGGCCATTATTGCGAAGATCTTCATCGGCGTGTACTTCAAGCGCGCCGGCACGAAGACGAACTCCCAGGCGCTTATTGCCTCGGGTATCGACTCGAACTACGATGCGGTGCTTTCGGCGGGCACGCTGGTGGTGGCCATCGCCCAGCTGGCCTGGAACGTGAACATCGACGGTATTGTGGGTCTGCTTATTTCCTTGGTGGTCATCAAGGCCGGCCTGGAGGTGCTGCGCGATGCCTTAGGTCCCATCATCGGACAGCGCGAAGACGATGAGCTGGGGCGCAAGATAGAGGACTACGTGAACTCCTTCGACGGCGTGCGCGGCACCTACGATTTGCTGTTGGACAACTTCGGGCCCAACGAGACCATCGGCAGCGTGCACATCGAGGTGCCCGACGACATGAGCGCCCGCCAAATTCACGAGCTGACGCGCAAGATCACTGTGGGGCTGTTCGAGAAGTTCAATATTCTGGCCACCGTGGGCATCTACGCCGAGAACACGACGGGGAAGTACGCCCCCATGCACGCCGAACTGGCGCGTATTGTGGAGGAGCACCCGAAGATCCTCCAAACTCACGGCTTCTACGTGGACGAGGAGCAGAAGACGGTCTACTTCGACCTGGTCATTGACTTCAAAGCCGACGACGAGGCCATTCGCGAGGCGGTGGTGAAGGCTATGGAGAAAGCGTACCCCGCCTATACCTACAACGTTATCGTCGACGCCGACTACGAAGGATAGCGCGGCGGGCCAAAGCGGGCTTCAAAAGAAGCGGGCCCCGACTCTGATGAGCCGGGGCCCGCTAAGCTGCTGCTAGCTGGAGCGCGTTGAGAAGCGTCGCTGCAGGGGAGGCTGTTACGCCTGGGGCTTGTCGCCGTCGTTCTCCTCGATGACGACGGAGGCCACGTCCACATCCTGGATATTGTCGTTGGGCAGGATGATGGCCGGATCGGCGGCATGCTCGGCGGCTACTTCGGCTTCGGCCGCAACGGCCTCTACCTGGGCCGGCGCCGGCTGCTGCGGGGTGACGGCTTCGGCGGCCACGGGCGTCGTGGGAACCACGGGGGCGTCGGCGACGGCCGGCTGCTGCGGGACGGCGGGGGCTGCCGGGGGAACCGGAGCGCCGTAAGCACCGTAGGGTGCGGCCGGAGCGCCATAGGAGCCCGTGGCGTAGGCATTCTTGTCCTTGTTGGCGAACACGGCCACGATGATGCAGAGCACGAGTGAAATCCAGCTGCCGAACAGGCCGGCAACGGCGCCGACGATGTTCCACACCATGACGCCCTTCAGCTTCTCGGGCTTATCGGCGTTGCGCACGCCCACGATGCCGGCCACCAGAATGAAAATGGCCGCAATGCAGGCGAAGACGGCGAAAATGGTGAGCATGCCCATAAGGCCTGCAGCGGCGGCGGTGTCCATGTAGTAGCCGTCGTCGAGGGGGATGTAGTCGTAGCCCGAGCTGGCGACAATGGCGGCGCTGCTGCCCAGTGCGGCGCAGCCGCCCAGCGAGCCGAGAATACCGAGCACGCCGAGGACGATATTGGCGATGCTGAGGCCCTTGATGGCCTTGGCATGGTTGGTGTACATGGGGTTCTCCTTTGTACGAACGAATAGGACGGCCTTAGTATAGCGATGCTTCCCTTAGCGACAAGGTCAGGTTTTGAGGCGAATGGCATCTGTGAAGTTCCCGTAAGACAAGGTATCCCTTTAGGCGGTTGCCAGCCGACGAGTGTAGACGTGCACGACCATGACGGCGCTGACGAGAGAGAAGACGGCGAACAATCCGTAGGTGGGGGCGTAGCTGCCCGTAAGCTGCATCAGGACGCCGGGGAGCATGTTGAACAAAAAGCCTCCGGCGGCATAGGCCAGGTTGAAGTCGCGCACGGTGGCCAGGGTGCGCGCCGGGCTCGAGAGCTCCAGCGACCACACGGCCATGCCCGTGGTGGCCACCGAGATGCCGGTGCAGTAGGCCACGGCGGCGAAGAAGCCCTCGGTGGCTCCGCCGAACCCCACCGTGGTGCACAGGACGAGTCCCGCAGTCAGGACGATGAAAAAGAGCACGGTGCCCGTGCGGGTGCCCCAACGGTCGAAGGTCCAGCCGCAGACGAGTTTGCCCACGGCCAGGAAGGCCCCGCCCAAAGAGGTGATGACGGCGGCCGCGAGGGGATTGACGCCCGACGAGGTAAGGAGCACCGAGAAATAGCCGAAGCCGGTAATGGCCACGCCGCCCATGAGCACCATGGCGAGCATCATGAGGTGCTTGTCGCGGCCGGCAAGATCCTCGGCGACGGGCTTGCGCTGGCGCTTCGCGGCCTTCGGGGAAGCGGGTGCGGCGGCCTCATAGGGAGCGAGCCCCACGTGTTTTGGGTCGGAGCGAAGAAAGAGCGCGAAGAGCAGGGCGAGGACGAGGGCCAGGGCGGCCTCGCACAGAAAGGCGGTGGAGAGGCTGGAGGCCTCGATGATCTCGGCGGCGGCGGTGGGGATGACGAAGGAAGCCACGCCGCTGCCCATGCCGATGAAGCCGGCGGCCACGCCCAGAGACCCGTGGAACCACCGTCCCAGAATGATGGTGGTGGCCACCATGCCGCCCAGACCATAGCCGATGCCGGTGAAGACGCTGCCCAGGCACAGTCCGGGCAGCGTTTCCCACAGCCCGTAGATGGTGAAGCCCGCGGCGGTGCACAAGGTGGCCAACAGCACGCCGTAGCGCGCGTCGATGCGGCGGTAGAAGGCGGTGACGAGCAACATGACCGCCAGCGACACGAAGGCGCGCACGGTCATGACGAGCGAGCCACCTACGGCTCCCACGCCGGGCAGTTCCACCAGGTAGGTTTGGTAGACGTTGAAGGCCGTGGCCGGCAGTCCCTGGTTGGCGAAGAGCACCAGGAAGCAGCCGATCACAATGATGGCGCGGTAGTGCTTCTGCAGGGCGTGCGGCATGGGCGTTCCTTTCTCTGGCTGCCAGATTACGGCACCTCGCAGAAAGAATGAGCAGCTTCGTAATCTTGTTACGCGCTGGAAACACAACCGCTCCTATACTTACGCGCGTTTACCTTTGGCGGCTTTGTGCCGAAGCGATGAACAAAGCGAGGAAGAGAGAAGAGACTATGACCAAACTGTCCCTAGGGGCGGCTTCGGGCGTCGATAGCCTGGCTACGACGCTTGCGCGTTTCGAGCGCCGGGTGGCCGCCATGCCGCCGGGAACCTGCCCGGTGGTGGCGCAGACGGCCCTGTTGGAAACCGCGGCCGCGCAGACTTGCGGAAAATGCGTTCCCTGCCGCGATGGGCTTCCCCAGGCCGTTGCGCTGCTGCGGGCGGTGGCCGAGTGCCGCGCCACGGCCGAGGACTTCGAGCGCCTGCGCGCCTTGGCGGTGCTGGCCCGCGACGCCTCGGACTGCGCCATCGGCTTCGAGGCCGGTGAGGCCCTGCTGGAAAGCTTCGAGCGCTATGCCGACGAATACGCTCAGCACCTTGAGCGCTATCGCTGCACCGCCGGCAGGGGGCAGACCGTGCCCTGCGAGACCGACTGCCCGGCCCATGTGAACGTGCCGGCCTACCTGGCCCTGGCCGGCGAGGGCGACTGCGCCGGCGCCGTGGCCATGGTGCGCAAGGACAATCCGTTCCCCACGGCCTGCGCCTACGTGTGCGAGCACCCGTGCGAGAGCCGCTGCCGCCGTCAGCTCATCGACGCGCCGCTCAACATTCGCGGCATTAAGCGCTACGCCGTGGAACAGTGCCCGGCCACCCAGGCCCCCCTGCCCGCGGCGGCCCCGGCCAGTGGTCGGCGCATTGCCGTGGTAGGGGGCGGCCCCTCGGGGCTCACCTGCGCCTACTTCGCCGCGCTCATGGGGCACGAGGTGTCTGTGTTCGAGCGGCGGCGCGCTTTGGGCGGCATGATGCGCTATGGCATTCCCGCCTACCGCCTGCCCCGCGAGCGCCTGGACGACGACATCGCGGCCATCGTGCGCGCCGGTGCCATCGAGATGTCGCTGGAGCACGAGGTGGACGCTGCGGAAATGGAGCGGTTGGCGGCCGAGTACGATGCCGTGTACGTGGCCATCGGCGCCCATGGCGGCAAATCGCTGCGGCTGGAGAACGAGGAGGCGGCCGGCGTCATGTCGGCGGTGGAGCTTTTGGGCGCCATCGGCGACGGGGCCTATCCCGACTTCACGGGCAAGCAGGTAGTGGTTGTGGGCGGCGGCAACGTGGCCATGGACTGCGCCCGCACGGCGGTGCGCTGTGGCGGCGAGGTGACCGTGGTGTACCGGCGGCGTCTGGAGGACATGACGGCGCTGCCCGAAGAGGTGGAGGCCGCCATTGCCGAGGGCGTGGAAATGCTGCCCCTGCAGGCGCCGGCGGCCCTGGAAGTGGACGAGGCCGGCGCCGTGCGCGCCCTTGTCACCCGTCCCCAAATACCCGGGCCAGTGCGCGGGGGCCGTCCCGCGCCGGTGGACGCCGACAAGCCCGCCCAGGTGATCGAGGCCGATGTCGTGCTCATCGCCGTGGGCCAGGACATTCTGGCGGACCCCTTCGCTGCCTTCGGCATGGCCGTGGAGCGCGGTCGTTTCCTGGCCGACGATTTTCTTGCGGCCGAGGGCTTCGACAACGTGTTCGTGGGCGGCGACTGTCAGACGGGGCCGGCCACGGTGATCAAGGCTATCGCCGCAGGCAAGGTGGCGGCGCGCAACATCGATGACTATCTGGGCTATGGCCACACCTTGGACTGCCCGGCCGCGGTGCCGGCGGCGGCCATCGTCGATCGCACCCCACGCGGGCGCGTGGCGGCTACCGAGCGCCCGGCCCGCCAGCGCAAACGTGATTTCGCCGCGGTGGAGGAACCCTTCACCCGCGAAGAGGCCGTGCAGGAGTGCGGGCGCTGTCTGCGCTGCGACGTGAACGGCTGCGGCAACGCGGAAGGAGGGCGAATCCAGTATGCCTAAGGTAATGATTGACGGACGGCCCGTGGAGGTTGCCGCTGGCGCCACGGTGCTGGAGGCGGCCCAGGCGGCCGGCGCGGCCGTGCCCACGCTGTGCTTTTTGAAGGACGTGAGCGCCATCGGCTCCTGCCGCGTGTGCGTGGTGGAGGTAGAGGGCGTCGACGAACTGGTGTGCTCGTGCAAGACTCCGGTCGAAGAGGGCATGGTGGTGCGCACGGACACTCCACGCGTGCAGGAGGCCCGGCGCCTCGCCCTCGACTTGATACTGGCGCGCCATGGTCTGAACACCACCCACTTCTGCTTCAGTTGCCTGAAGAACGGCGACTGCACGCTGCAGGACGTGTGCCGCCAGGTGGGCATAGACGGGCCGACCTTTTCCGCGGAGCCGAGCGCGCCCTTCGTCTTTGACGACAACCCGTTCCTGCGCTTCGATCCCCGTTTGTGCATCGGCTGCCAGCGCTGCGTGGGCGCGTGCAACAACCAGGCGCGCAACCACGCGCTGCAGCCCTACAAGCGCGGAGCGCGCACGGCGGTGTTCGCGCCCTTCGGCCCCTCGTGGCGGGAAAGCGGCTGCGAGAGCTGCGGCTGCTGCGCGGCGGCCTGCCCCACGGGCGCCATTGTGGAGAAGCGCCGCGCAGATTACCGCGCCTGGGAAGTGAGCTACGTGCGCACCACCTGCCCCCATTGTGCCACGGGCTGCCAGTACGACTTGGTGGTGAAGGACGGACGGATTGTGGACACCCGCGCCGCCGACGGCCCCTCCAACCGGGGGCGCCTGTGCGTGAAGGGACGCTCCGGCAGCTTCGACTTCGTGCAGGCGCCCGACCGCTTGACCACGCCGCTTGTGCGCAACCAGGCCACGGGCCAGCTGGAGCCCACCGACTGGGACACGGCCCTGGACTATGTGGCCGAGCGCTTCCGCGCCCTCATTGCCGAGACGGGGCCTGAGTCTGTAGCGGCCTTCGCCTGCTCGCGGTCGGCCAACGAGGACATCTATATGCTGCAGAAGATGGCCCGCTGTGCCTTCGGTACGAACAACGTGGACAACTGCGCCCGCGTGTGCCATGCCCCCACGGTGGCGGGTCTGGCCACCACCTTAGGTTCGGGCGCTATGACCAACACCATCGCCGACATCACCGACACTCCCGATGTCATCATGCTGGTGGGCTCGAACATCGAGGAGGCCCACCCGGTCATCGGCATGCAGGTGCGCCGGGCTGTGGAAGAGGGCAGCAAGCTCATCGTGGTGGACCCGCGCGACATCGATTTGGCCGAGAAGGCCGACCTGCACCTAAAGCTGCGCCCCGGCACAAACGTGGCCTTCGCCAACGGCTTCGTGCGCGAGCTCATTCACGCGGGGTTGGTGGATCGGGCGTTCATCGAGGAGCGCACCGAGGGCTTCGAGGCCTTCGCCGCTATGGTGGAGAGCTACACGCCCGAGCGGGTAGGCGAGATCTGCCACATCGACCCCGATGACCTGGTGGCGGCCGCGCACCTGTACGGCCGGGCCGACCGTGCCCCCATCATCTACTGCCTGGGCGTGACCGAGCACTCCACGGGCACCGAGGGCGTGATGGCGCTGTCGAACATTGCCCTGGCCGCGGGCAAGCTGGGCCGTCCCGGCTGCGGCGTGAACCCCATTCGCGGCCAGAACAATGTGCAGGGCGCCTGCGACATGGGCGCCACCCCGGCCGACTTCCCCGGCTATCAAAAGGTGGCCGATCCCGCGGTGCGCGCCAAGTTCGAGGAGGCCTGGGGCGTGGCGCTGCCCACCACGCCGGGACTTATGGCCACCGAGTGCTTCGGGGCCATGATCGACGGGCGCATTCGCGGGCTGTTCGTGTTCGGCGAGGACCCGGTGCGCACCGATGCCGACACGAACCATGTGCTGCGCGCCTTGCAATCGCTCGACTTCCTGGTGGTAGACGACTTGTTCCTCACCGAGACGGCGGCCCTGGCCGACGTGGTGCTGCCTGGGCGCAGCTACGCCGAGAAAGAGGGCACGTTCACCAATACCGAGCGACGGGTGCAGCGCATTCGCCCGGCCGTGGCCCTTGAGGGCACGCGGGCGGACACGTGGATCTTCACCGAGATCATGAACCGTATGGGCTACCCGCAGCCGCACCTTGAGCCGGCCGCTATCATGGACGAGGTTGCAGCGCTCACGCCGAGCTACGGCGGCATCAGCCACGAGCGCCTCGACAGTGCCGAGGTGGGCGGCCGGGGCCTGCAGTGGCCGTGCCCCACGGCATCGTCGCCGGGCACGCCCATCATGCACGTGGGCGCCTTCACCCGCGGGCGCGCCTGGTTCTCGGACGCGGACTACCGCGCCTCCGACGAGCTGCCCGACGAGGCGTTCCCCTTCGTGCTCATGACCGGGCGCGTGCTGCACCAGTACAACGCCTGCGCCATGACGAGCCGCACCGAGGGCTTGCAGGTAATCGGCGACCGTTCCTTTATCGAGCTGAACGACGAGGATGCGGCGCGCTTGGGCGTGGCCGACGGCGAGCGGGTGCGCGTGTCCAGTCGACGCGGCAGCATCGAGACGACGGCACGGGTGTCGGCGAAGACCTCGCCGGGCGAGACGTGGATGCCCTTCCACTTCCAAGACGGCAATGCGAACTGGCTGACGAACGCGGCGCTCGACGACGTGTGCAAGGTGCCCGAGTACAAGGTCTGCGCCGTGGCCGTGGAGCGCCTGTAGCGTGAGGATCTAACTCAACAATAGCCTGTTCGCAGCCGAAATCGTGGACAACTTATGGTCAATTAGCGATGGCCCTCGGGAACCTCGGTTCCCGAGGGTTTTCTCGCGGCGCTTCTATGTGAAAATGACAAGCCGAAATTGAAAGAAGAGGGCCGTTCGCAGGCGCCTTGCCAAGAGCGCTGAGCTACGGGCCGCGGCGGGGGCGTCCGCTGCGGGCGATGCCGCCAGTGCGAGCGGGCATAAAGGGAGCATGATACATGGAGTTGACGAGACGAGGGTTCTTCGGCGCGGTGGGCGCTGCGGCGACGGGCGTGGCTGCGGCGGGGTTGACGACGCCTTCGCGAGCCCTGGCCGACGACGAAGAGCCGACGACGCACCAGACGTCGCAGGCAACGGTGTGCCCGGGCTGCGCCGCAGGGTGCGGCGTGGTGTGCACGGTGGCCGATGGCCAGGTGGTATCGGTGGCGGGAGACCCGTCCCATCCGCTGAGCCGCGGCGGCCTCTGCGCTCGCGGTGCGGTGCAGGCGGCGGCCTTGGGCGGCGGCGCCGACGAGGCGGCCGCCGGCAACCCGCTGCCCCGCGTGACGGGGCCCTTGGTGCGCCGCCCGGGAGCGACGGACTGGGAGCCCCTCGAATGGGATACGGCGCTGGATGAGATCGCCGACTGGGTGAAGCGCATCCGCGACGAGTCCTTCGTGGAGAAGGACGGCAAGGCGACGGTCAACCGTTGCGACGGCTGGGCCAGCTTCGGCGGGGCGCGCCTGACGACCGAAGAGCAGTTTGCGCTGGGAAAGCTGCTGCGCAGCTGGGGCATCACCCGTCTCGACAGCGAGGCGAGCGCCGATCGCGCGGCCGGTATGTTGGCCAGCGCGGCCACCATCGGATCGCCTTCCGCCGCGGCGCCGTTGAGCACGGTCGCCCATGCCCAGGCGGTGCTGTCCCTGGGGGCCGATCCGGTGCTGAACCCGGCGGCGCAGCCGTGGATCGACGGCGCCCGCGCCCAGGGTGCCCCTTGGATTGTCGTGGACGACCACTTCATCGCTGCGGCCGAGCGTGCCGATTATTTTGTGGCCGTGCGGCCGGGCACCATGGTGGCCTTCCTGAACGGCCTTATGAACTACATCATCCAAAACGATCAGTGGCAGCATGAGTACGTGCTCAACTTCACCAACGCCTCCTACGTGTTGAACGGCCAATTCGGCTTCGACACGGAAAGCGGCCTGTTTTCCGGCTGGAGCGCCGATCGCGAGGCCTACGACACGGCGGCGTGGGCTTACGACAGCGCGCGCTCGGAGTCGTGGAGCACTCTGCCGGGCAGCACCTACGGCTGGGTGCGCACCACGGGAGTGCCCACCTGGAAGCTGCCGGCGGTGCCCGTGGTGCAGCGCGACGTGACGCTGCGCAACCCCGCTTGCGTGTGGCAGCAGCTGGCCCATCATGTGAGCCGTTACGACATCGAGACGGTGGCGGCCCTGTGCGGCACGGACGCGGAGCTGGTCGAACAGGCCTATGCCGCCTTCAGTGCCACGGGCGCCCCGGAGCAGACGGGTGCGCTGTTGTACGGAGCGGGGCTCGTGGGCACCGAGACCGCCGTTCAGGGCTGCCGCGCGGCACTGATGGTGCAGCTGCTTTTGGGCAACCTCGGCATGGCCGGCGGCGCCGTGTACGACCTGACGGGGGAGGCGAACAGCCAGGGCGCCCTGGATATGGGGCTTACCCCCGGCTTTCTGCCGGGCTACCTGCCGGCGCCCACGACGGCTACGGCCACGCTGAAATCGTGGCTCGAGGCCCATACAGTGCCCGACGGCACGAACGCCGAGCGGCCCAAGGCCCTGGTGTCCCTGATGAAGGAGTGGTGGGGCGCTGCGGCTACGGTCGAGAACGACTACGGGTTCGGCTGGCTGCCCAAGGCGTCCGCCACCGCGACGCCGGGCTTGATCGGCTTGGGCAATGCCCTGGCCGAGGGTACGGTGCGCGGGCTGTTCGCCTGGGACGCCGATGTGGCGCGCCGCGGCGGTGCAACGGTAGGCGACAAGCTGGCCTCCCTTGAGGTGCTTGTGGCCACGGACGCCGCCGAGACCGCGACGACCTCGTTTTGGCGTGCCCCCGGCGTGGACAGCGCGACGGTGGAAACGACCGTGTACCTGCTTCCCTCGGCCCGTGCCTGGGAAAAGGAGGGCGTGTGGGTAAGCGACGCGCGCTGGCTCCAGCACGCCGACGCGGTGGTGGCGCCTCCCGAGAACGTGCGCAGCGTCGGTGATATCGTCGTCGATTTGGGAACGCGCGTGGCCGAGCGCTACGAGGACGGCGAGGGGAAGCTTCCCGAAGCCGTCACGAATCTCAAGTGGGACTACCGTACCGAGCAGGGCTTCAGTCCACGCAAGGTGTGCTGGGCTCTCAACGGCTATACGGTGGCGGGCACGTCCTTCGCTGAGGACACGGTGAAGCTGATGCGCCAGGCCTCCGAGATTGCGGCCGATGGCACCACGGCCTGCGGAGCGCTTATCTACAGCGGCTGCTGGAACAACATCGCCGGTGCGGGGGATGCCGCCCAGCAACCGGTGGGACGACGCGAGATCGACGACCCGGCGGACCTTCTCATCTTCGATCACTGGGGATTCTCGTGGCCGCACAATGTGCGCATTGCCGGCAATCGCGGCAGCTGCAGCTTGGCGGGCAAGCCCTGGAACGAAGAGAAGACGGTGGTGGAATGGGACGGCGCCCGCTGGGTGCAGTACGACGCTGCCGATTTTCCGGCCGGGGGCACGGGCGAGCGCGCGGTGCCCGACAACCACGCCTTCCCCCAGCTGTGGGAGCAGTGCGGGCGCCTGGCAGCCTTCGATTTGCCTTCCGGCCCCTTGCCCGAGTTCTACGAGGGCGAGACGGTGCCGTTGTCGTTGACAGTCAACGGAGCGGCGGTGTGCCCCACCGCGGCGCAAGGCGCGGAAAGCGCGGCAGAGCCGGGCGCTGAGGCAACGGTTCTGGGTGTTTTGCGCTTGGACGGCTGGGACGGCATGGGCCTGGGCGATGAGCGCTTCAGTGTGGACGCCGCCGCGTTGGCGCCCGAGAACTACGTGGAGCTGGCGCCTGCGCTGGCGGCGGCCCGGGGCATCGTGTCGGGTGACAAGGTGCGCCTATCCAACGGCCGCGGCACGGTGCAGGCGCGCGCATGGGTTACCGAGCGGGTGCGCCCCTTTGTGGTCGATGGTGTCGAGGTGCCGGTGGTGCGTCTGTCGTCGCCGTACAGCTGGTGCGGTTCGGTGCTGGTCGGCGAGGGCGGCGAGGCGGTGGCTTCGGTGCGCGGCGACGGTAGCACCGGGGCGCCGGCGTGGCAGACCTGGACCGTTCAAATCGAGAAGGCGTAGGGGAGGCGATCATGGCTGACAAAGCGATGCTGTTCGATGGCTCGAAGTGTACGGGCTGCAAACGCTGCCAGATGGCCTGCAAGGCCGCCCGGGGAGGCGCCCCGGTGGTAGAAGAAGGCGCGATGGTGCGCGGCGGCGTGCGTCCTTGGGCCGCCGACGTCGATGGTGACACGCTGCTGGCCGTGACGGTGACGGAGCGCACGGAGGGCCCCAAGGGCCTTCAGCTGGAGTACGGCCGTAAGAGCTGCATGCACTGCCGCGACGCAGCGTGCGTGCGCGTGTGTCCGACGGGAGCCATGGAGGTCGACGACGCGACGGGCTTCGTGCGCAGCAACGCCGATCGATGTGTGAGCTGCGGACTTTGCCAGGCGGTCTGTCCCTTCGATGTGCCGCGGATGAACGCCGAGCAGCGTCGAGTGGTCAAGTGCGATGGGTGCGCCGAGGCGGTAGCTGGGGGCGCGGAGCCGTTCTGCACGGCCTCCTGCGCCAACGATGCCCTGCTGTTCGGTGACCGTCCCGAGCTGCTTGAGGAGGCGCAGCGCCGCGTGGATGCTCTGAAGGAGCAGGGCTTTGAGAACGCCTGCGTTTTCGGCGCCACCGAGCAGGGCGGCCTGCGCGTAATCGAGGTGCTGAAATACGGCGTTTCCGGTGCGCGGGGCGAAGTGCTGGCCGATACCGGCTCGAATGCCACGGTGCAAGGCGCGGAGCTTGCGGGTCCGGTTTCGCTCGGCGTGTTGGGAGCCCTCACCGTGGGCGGCATCGTGCTGCTCGGCTACGGCATGAAGCAGCCGCGGCGGTAATGCGGTTTTAAAAAAGTGAGAAGCAGCCGGTGGGAAGTTCGGCAACGAGGGAGAGTTTCCCACCGACCGCTTCAATGTAGCGCCCCTTCGTCACCTTGCTACTTCGCTTTTGGAGAAGGCGCAGCGCGAAGGCGGTCGAGCTTTTCTTTTAGGAACTGGTAGTGGCTTTCCTCCTCGGCCGTCCAAGGGCCGAAGAGGGCTTGCTCGAGGGTTTCGCTGGCGGTGCCTTGGCCCTCTTCGTGGGGAAACAGACAGACTTGGCTGCGCGTGTACAGATAGATGTTTTCGAAAGCACCGCTGTCCTCAAGGGTGCGCAGGTTGCTGACAATTTGATCGACGATGTTGCGATGGTGGGCCGGATCGGTGGCGCGGGGTGTGGTGCCCGCGATGCGCATCTCCTCGTAACGCAACTGGCAGCTGAGAAGCGATATCTCGGGTTTCACAGCCATAAGGGCTAGCGATATGCGATAGCCGCGCTCTTTTAGGAGACGGGCGGTTTTCAAGGGCACGTCCGCCGTGCGCAGCGTTCCCTCCACGATGAGGTTGTAACCGATCGTGGAAAGCGAGTCGACAAGAGCTTCGGTCATGCGGCCCGCCCATGGGGCGGTATAGTCGACGGCTCTATCGCCGTATTGTTGTTGGAGCTCGAGAAATCGAGGATGAAGTTTTCGATAGTCGTCCCCAATGATGCTTACATAGTTGCTCCCAAAGGTTCTGCGAATCATTTTGTGAAGCGTTGTCTTGCCTGCGCCGCTTTGGCCTCCTAAGAGAAACGCTTGGGGATGCGGGTCCAAGAAGGGGGCGTAGGCCGACAGAATGATGTGGCGTACTTCTTCGAGCTTCTCGTTGAACTCCTCTGCGGTGAAATCCTCGGCCGCCATCATTAGGCCGCTTTCGCAAGTTGTGACTCAATAAGCTTTTCAAAGCCTTTGAGCTGCCCTTTCACTTCGCACAGATACTCTGGGCTGCAGCTTTCTTCCGAAAGGATGAAGGGAACGAGTTTTGCGATTTGCAGTTCGATATCTTTGTAGACCATGGCAAGAGCCTCATTGTTATCTCGTATGGCCTGAGAACGTGCTCGGGATATCTGGCCGATGATCTCCCATGCCTTCTCGTTGAGTACTTCTTGCTGCAGGGTGAGCTCGTAGATTTCGTTGATGTCCATGGTGTTTCCCTCCTCGTCAAAGGTGACTTCGGCGTACACGATGCGCTCGACGCTTTCTCGCTGCTTGGGAGAGAGCGCTTCGCCCTCGCGTTCCAAGCAGTCGGCCATGAACTGGGGGATGGCGGCAGCACGAATAAGATTGGCGTTGGCCTTGGTGGGCGTCGCGCCGTTTTCGTAGCGGGCGATGCTCGCCTCCCCGATACCGAGTATGCGGGCGAAGGCCTGTTGGGATAAGCCGTAATAGCGCCGAATATCCTTAATAGCTTCGGGAGTGAGAGGGTCGATCATGGCAATTCCTTCCTCGCAATGTTGGTGGGATAGTACCATCTTGTGATAAGCAAGGGAAGATTAATTGCCATCTATTGATTAAATTATTTTCTTAATACTATCAAATGATAGATAAATCATTTGATCTGCTCAGGCATCACAAGGGACGGAAGACTCCCATGATCGATCACACGCCCTTCGTACCGCCCCCATAAAAAAGCTCCTTCAGTCGTTGAGGGTTTTTCCTAATACGACTGAAGGAGCTGCAATGTCACCGGGGGCCGTGCCGCGGGGTTGCGCCAGGCCGCGCTTGGGTGCTAGTCGCGGGTCAGCTTGCGGTGCAGGCGATGGGGCTTGGCGGCCTCCTTGCCCAGGCGCGCCTCGCGGTCGGCCTGGTAGCTTTCGAAGTTGCCCTCGAACCAGTGCCAACGGCCGGGGTTCTCGTCATCGCCTTCCCAGGCCAGAATGTGGGTGGCAATGCGGTCGAGGAACATACGGTCGTGGCTGACTACCACCGAGCAGCCGGGGAAGTCGAGCAGGGCCGCCTCCAGGCTGGAGAGCGTTTCCACGTCCAGGTCGTTGGTGGGCTCGTCCAGCAGCAGCAGGTTACCGCCTTCTTTCAGGGTAAGGGCCAGGTTCAGGCGATTGCGCTCGCCGCCGGACAGCACGCCCGCGGCCTTCTGCTGATCGGCGCCCTTGAAGCCGAAAGCGGCCACGTAGGCGCGGGAGGGCACCTCGGTCTCGCCGACCATCATGTAGTCGGTGCCGCCGGACACCACTTCCCACAGCTTCTTGTTCGGGTCGAGGCCCTCGCGGGTCTGGTCGACGTAGGAGATCTTCACCGTTTCGCCCACCTCGAGCTCGCCGCCATCCAAGGGCTCCAGGCCCACGATGGTTTTGAACAGGGTAGTCTTGCCCACGCCGTTGGGGCCGATGACGCCCACGATGCCGTTGCGGGGCAGCTCGAAGGACAAGTCATCGATGAGCACGCGGCCGTCGAACTCCTTGTGCAGGTTCTTCGCCACCAGCACCTTCGAGCCTAGGCGCGGGCCCACGGGAATTTGAATTTCCGCGAAGTCGAGCTTCTTTGCCTTGCCGGCCTCGGCCACCATGGCGTCGTAGTTAGCCAGACGGGCCTTCGACTTCGCCTGACGGGCTTTGGGGCTGGAGCGTACCCACTCCAGCTCGCGCTCCATGCGCTTGGCCAGCTTCGCCTGGGCCTGGCCCTGGGCGGCGATGCGGGCGGCCTTGGTCTCCAAGTAGGTGGAGTAGTTGCCCTTGTAGGGGAACAACTGCCCGCGATCCACCTCGCAGATCCACTCGGCCACGTGGTCGAGGAAGTAGCGGTCGTGGGTGACGGCCAGCACGGCGCCCGGGTAGTTCTTCAGGAACTGCTCGAGCCACAGCACCGACTCGGCGTCCAGGTGGTTGGTGGGCTCGTCGAGCAGCAGCAGGTCGGGGGCTTCCAGCAGCAAGCGGCACAGGGCCACGCGACGACGCTCGCCGCCCGAGAGGATGTTCACCGGCGCATCGGGGTCGGGGCACTGCAGCGCGTCCATGGCCTGGGAGAGCTGGCTGTCCAGGTCCCAGCCGTTAGCCGCGTCGATCTCATCCTGCAGCTTGCCCATCTCTTCCATAAGGGCGTCGAAGTCGGCGTCGGGCTCGGCCATCTCCTCGCCGATCTTGTTGAAGCGCTCCACCTTGGCCAGCACATCGGCGAAGGCCATCTGGATGTTCTCCAGCACGGTTTTGTCCTCGTCGAGCGGCGGCTCCTGCTGCAGGATGCCCACCGTGTAGCCCGGGGACAGGCGCGCCTCGCCGTTGGACACTTCTTCCAGTCCGGCCATGACCTTCAGCAGCGTGGACTTGCCCATGCCGTTGGGGCCCACGACGCCGATCTTCGCGCCGGGGTAGAACGACAGGGTGACGTCGTCGAGGATGACCTTGTCGCCCACAGCCTTGCGGGCCTTGTACATGGTGTAGATGAATTCCGCCATGAATGCTCCTTGCGAATCGAGTGGATGCCGGCGCGGCCCGGAGTTTGCTGCCTGCGGGTGCCGGCGTCCGTTGTTGCTGGCTGGTATTGTCGCACGGAATGGGGCGGTTGGCGCGAAGTTGTGGGCGCGCTCGGCAAATGATCACGGCGAGGGGCTGGAAGTGAGGCGCTGGGGAGCGGCGGCTCCTTGCGGGTTTTTCTTGTTGGCGCGATGTTAGGCGCTTGATGGGGGCTCGGTGCGCGTTACACTGGGCAAACCCAAGAGAAAGGGACGGGAAATGCAGAAGCTCTTGCATAAATCTATCGCGGTGTTTACCGCGTGCGCCTTGGCGGTGGGCATGGTGACGCTGCCCATCGGCGCGGATGAGGCCCAGGCGGCTACGAAAACCACTAAGACAACCACTACCAAGAAGACCACCAAGACGACTGCCGCTAAGAAGACGAGCAAGGCGGTCATGGCCAAGCTCAAGCTGAAGTGGACGCTCAAGAAGAACAAGAAGTTCACGATCACGGAGCCCTACGCCGGTGTGGGTGCCAAGAAGAGCAACGTGCTCATGAAGAACTATAAGGTGCGCAACGCCAAGAACAAGCCGGGCTACAAGACGGTGTCTTTCGACGTTGTGAAGACCCTCGCATGGACGCCCACGAAAAAGCAGGTCCATAAGATGATGGATACCAACTATTATGTGGACACAAAAAGTGTTGGCGGTGGCGTGTATATTGCGGTAGTTGACCGTACGACGGGGCGAAGCTTGGCGGTGAGCAACAACAAGCAAAAGGTCGAGGTGCGGAGCACAACCTGGAAAACCAGCAGCCCGACAAAGTGGATCACCGACGAGGATAAATGCCACTCTCTTGCTCTGGACAGAAAGATGAAGATCCACGTCGCCATTACCTACCCCGCTAGCTACAAGGGGCTCTGCATCGGCATTGGCGGCTATAACAAGAAGGCCGAGACTAAGGCTGACAAGCAGTTCTGGCAGGGCAAGGTTGCGTTCTCGAAGACGTCGTTCTACAAGAACGCGAAGACCAAGAGCGGCAAGAAGCTCAATTCCTATTGGATGCGCGTGAAGTAGCCACTAGCTTTAAGCAAGATGCGGGGCGCCAGCGAAAGCGGCGCCCCGCTTTAGTTGTTGCTGATCAGGAAAGGATTCCCATGCATCGCATTCTGTTTGTCTGCCACGGCAATATCTGTCGCTCCACCATGGCTGAATTCGTGCTGAAGGATATGGTGCAGAGACGGGGCGAGGCCGATCAGTTCGTCATTGCCTCGGCGGCCACGAGCACCGAGGAGATTGGCAACCCCGTGCATCCGGGCACTCAGCGCGCGTTGCGCGAGCGCGGTATCGGCGGTTTTGAGAAAAAGCGCGCCCGTCAGCTGCGCCGCGATGATTACGATCAGTACGACCTGCTTATTGGCATGGACGAGGCCAATATTCGCAACATGACCCGCATGCTTGGCGGCGACCCCGAGGGCAAGGTGCACCTGCTTCTGGAGTTCGCCGGGGAAACGAGCGCCATCGCCGACCCTTGGTACACTGGTGACTTCGAAGCCACTTACCGCGATGTGGCAGCGGGTTGCGAAGGCTTGCTGCGGGAGTTGGAAGAGCGGTAGTACCGAAATTCGGGTCGGAGTGGCAAAAAAGTCGAGTTCTGACCAGAAGCAAAGCCTTCTCACCGTACTTTATGGCCTCTGGATGACGGATGAGGGCCTATTTCCCCATCAGATGTCGGATGGCGGCCATGGGATGGTGGAGAATCATGCGGGGTCCTGCGTAGCGCATGACCTTGCGAATCTCCTCTTGCTGACGGCGACTGTAGCAGTGGTTGCCGCACTGCTCACAACTGGTTTTTCTTGCCATAGAACAGCAGCGTTCGGTGCGCTTGACGCAGTATTCGTCGAGTGCCAGGCATTCCGGGCACACCGGCTCGCCGCAGAAAGCCCGATCGGTGCGGTCGGCGTCGCGGTGGTGGTCGGAGCAATAGAGTGCCACCATCTGCGAGATGGTGCGCTTCTCTCGTTCGCGGCGCTTGGCCACGGCGGGGGTGTCTTCGGGTCGTGTCATAGGGCGCATTCTATTCTCAGGACGACATAGCGGTTGAGCGTGCCACTTTTACCATCGGCGCTGAAGCGGGCTACTTCTTGCAGGGGTGCTGCAAGCTGGGCTTCTGCGACAAGTTGATCGATTTCTGCTTCGTCGCAGTGATGGCAGAAGCGGTAGACGCCCGTGGCGCGCTGCCAAGGGAGTAGGGCGTCGCGCGGGCCGAAGGAGGGAAGCTGGTAGGCGGCGCGTCCCTCGGCGGTGGTGCGCTCGGCTTTGGCGGCCAGGCGCGGGTCGTCGAGGAACTGCCAGAATGAGATGACGGCAAACCCACCAGGGCGGAGGGATCGTCCGAGGCAGGCAAGCATCTGCGCCCGTAGGTCGAATCGGGGAAGATGGTGCATGACCCCGAAGGCTACGGCGAGATCGCAGGCGCCATCGGGGAGCGCTTCGTGAAGCCCGCTTTCCAGCAGAGCGTCTACTAGGTCGATCTCGCAAAAGTCCAGGGAGGAAGCACCTGCGGCGGAGGCCGCCAACGTGGGTGGAAGGGTCGACGCCGATGATGAAAGGAGCGTGGGCGCTGCCGACGACGTGGGCGTTGCGGACGAGGCGGGGGCTACCGACGATGCGGGCGTCTGGTGCGTAAGCGGCGCGACGTCGAGCTGCGCGGGCAATGGGATCGCGGGGAAATCGATCGCTGCCTGTTTCGCAAGGGGCGCGCAGTTGTCGACGGCATGCACGCTGAGCTGCGCGGGCACGTGCTCGGCCAAGAACCGTTCGAAGCGCAGGTTGCCGCAGCCCAGATCGAGCACGGAGAGGGGGCGGCTGCTGAAGCCGGGGTCGACTTCAGCGATGGCGGAAAGCGCTTGCTCCCACCCCTGCCAGGGCGCTTGGCGCGTGGCCGAGAACGAAGTGGCTTCACGGGCATAGAAGTCGCTGGTGAGGGCGTTCAGGGAGCGCACGGCGGCGTCGTCGAAGCTGCTGCTCATGCCAGGCTTCTTTGCTGGTAAAGCCCGGCATCGGCAAACCCGAGGCGGCGATAGTAGTCGCGCGTGCCCACGGCGCTGATGACGTTGATGGCGGTGTAGCCAGCTGCCTTGGCTTGGGCGCAGGCTTCTTCCACCAGCTGGCGCCCAAGGCCCAGGTGCTGAGTTCCCTCGCCGGTTTGGTGCAGTGCGGCCACCTTGCCGTACACGTGAACCTCGCGAATCATGGCCTCGCCTGATTGCGCGGGCAGCGGGTCGGTCGCGGCCTTTGTGGCGCCGTTCTCGCCGGCGGATGCGGGGGCCGCGGGAATGCTTGCCGTGGGCAGCGACAGGCGCAGGAAGCCGGCGATGCGCCCCTCGGGCGTGACCCATTGCAGGAAGCGCTCCTCGCTGACAGTGGTGTCGTAACGCACTTCCTCCATGGTCAGTTGGGTCGTATCGGCGCCTTCAACGGCGATTTCGCGATGGCGAATTTCCTGCACCGGGGCGTTTTCAGCTTCCAGATGGCCTTCGACAATTTGGCGCAGGTTCGTCTTCTTGTTGCCTACCAAGATGTCGGTGGCCGAAATGTCGCGGATCATGCGGGAGATGCGGGTGTAGGGCGGCGTGGCTTGTACGTCGGCTGCCAGCACCTGCACCAGCTCTTCCTCGGTGTAGGGACGCCAGGTGCCCGCTTCGAAGGCCTCGGTCAGGGCTGCGCTGGCCACGAGGGCGCAGGGGTAGAGTTTCACCTCGTCGGGCAGGAAAGCCGGGTCGGTCACGAGGCGATGGTAGTCGGCGATGTCCTCTTCGGGCGTGGCTCCCAGCAAATTCGCCATGAAATGCACGTGGCTTTTGAAGCCAAAGAGGCGCAGTAGGGCCAGGGCCTCGGCGATGCGCTCGTCGGTGATGGCTCGCCCGTTGGCTGCCAGCCGCTCGTTGCTCAGACTCTGGATGCCCAGCTGCACCTTGGTGCAGCCCAGGGCGCGCAGCCCCAAGCAGCTCTCGGCGGTGATGAGGTCGGGGCGCGTCTCTACCACCAGGCCCACCACGCGTTTGGCGGCGGTTTCGTTGGCATGGTGCAGCTGTTCGATATCGGCGGGAGAGATGGGCACGGGAGCGCCCTCGAGGTCGAGAGTGTTGCGCGGGTTGGGCGCCGCGTCGGCGGCTATACCGTGGGGGTTGCTGCGCCGCCCCTCGATGGCCTCGGTCACGGCCCGATGGGCCGCATCCTCGTACAAAAGCGGCCAGGCCTGGTTGTACGTGAGTTCGCCGGCGTCGATGCGGGCCTGCACTAACGCGGTGGCGGCGGCCAGCTTGTCGCGTTCGCGGGGCAGCCCCAGGCTCTCGTAGAAGGCACGGCGCGCGGCGGCCTCCTTGGTGCGCTCTTCGTCGCTGAGGTTAAGGGCGCGGAACAGTTCGCCGATGAACCAGCGCTGGTAGGCTGCGGGGTAATCGCTCCAGGTGCCGCCCAGCACGATGAGCTCCACTTTGTCGGTGACGTGACCCATGTCGGTGAGGGCACGCAGACGGGCTGCCACCTGCAGAAACGGATCGAACCAGCAGCGCTCGGCCCGTTGACAGGCCGGCTCGTCGGCCAGATAGCTTTTGGGCATGCGAATGTCATTGGGGCAGTACACGCATTGGCTGGAGCAGCGCCACGGCTTGGTGAGTACGGTGATGGTGGCCACGCCCGAGGCGGTGCGCCGCGGCTTCGCCTGCAAAAGGCGCACCACGGCCCGGTCGGTGGCTTCGTCGACGTTCCATGCCGCCCAGTGCTCGGGCTCGTTCGCCCGCACCGCCAGGTAGTAGGGGAGCAGCCGACGCTTTGCCACGTGGCGGGTGCCGTCATGGGCTGCGCGGTTGTGACGGCGCACCAGCTTGTCGAGCCAGACGGCATCCACGGGCGTGCCCGCCCGCACCGCATCGATTATTTCTCGAAGAGCATCTTCCATAGGCCCATTATAAGCGCGGCGCGTTCCCTGAGCGTTTAACTCTACTCGCCAAAACGACCGATTGGATGAGGCTTGCCCGTCTGCATCAAAAGTCGAAGATTTGGCGGTTGCCGCGAAAATTCTTGCTGCCGCGGTTCGTTTGCCGGCGTCAGCGCGGCTTCGCTTCCTTACAGGGCGGCTTCGATGGCCTCGAAGAGCTCGTCGTAGGTTTCGTAGGCCGGTACGTCGGGGTACTCGGCTTTGATGGCGTCGGTGGAGCGGAACAGGAAGCCGGCCTTCGAGTTCAGGATCATGCCCAGGTCGTTGTGGGAGTCGCCCGCGGCGATGGTCTCCATGCCGCAGCTGTGCAGGGCGTTCACCGTGGTGAGCTTCGTCTGCGGGCAGCGCATGCGGTAGTCGGAGATGGTGCCGTCGGCGTCCACCACCAGCTCGTTGCAGAACAGCGTGGGCCAGCCGAGCTTCTCCATCAGCGGCTTGGCGAACTGCTCGAAGGTGTCGGAGATGATGATGACCTGGGTGGTGGCGCGCAGCTTGTCAAGGAAGGCGCGGGCGCCCTCCATGGGGTCGATGGTGGCGATGACCTTCTGCACGTCGGGAAGTCCCAGGCCGTGCTCGCGCAGGATGTCCAGACGGTAGGCCATGAGCTTGTCGTAATCGGGCTCGTCGCGGGTGGTGCGCTTCAGCTCGGGAATGCCGGCGGCTTCAGCGAAGGCAATCCAAATTTCGGGAACCAGCACGCCTTCGAGGTCCAGGCAAACAACATTCATGGGATCTGCTCCTTTGTGCGACGAGGGCGCGAGGCCGAGGAAGGCTGGCGGACGGCCCGAGGGGGATTTTTCCTGCCCAGCGTATCCCAACTTTCCCAACGAGTGGGCAACGAAGGGGGAGGGTGGCGCCCCCGGCACCGCAAGTGGATTACCATGATCGAAAACATCAGTAATATGGCTTCGGCAACGGTGATGCGCACCAGAAACGCCGCCGTCTTCTGCGGAAAAGAGAAAGGGGCTGCCATGGTTGATCTTTTGACGGCTGTCGTGTTTCTCTGCTGGGTGGTGGCCGGCGTGTGCGGGTTCGCCGCGCTGGTGTGCGTCTATTTGAAAAAGCCCCTGCGCCCGGTGCTGGTGGTGTTCAGCATCAGTGTTCTGATTTCCTTTGTGGCGATGCTCTTTCTGCCGCGTCTTTAGCGCTGCCACCCTTATACTAGGCGGATCCAAAAAAGAAGGGAGGCCCGAGGCCCTATGATCGAGCGCGCCGATGGCATTTTGAGTGACATTAACGCTCCGGCCGAGCTGCCGGTGCCCGCCGTTATCCAGCAGGCGCCGGGCATTATGCTGCAGGGGCGGTTGGTGAAGTCGCTCGTGTTCTCGACGGACCTGGCCATTATCTGCCACTGCGACGCCGATGCCGTACTGGCGGTGTATCCCTTCATGTGCCAGCCGGCCATCACCCAGGCGTTGGTGGCGGCTTCTCAGCGCCCGGTCATCAACGGCGTGGGCGGTTCAATCACTCAGGGTGAGCGCTGCGTTACCTTGGCCCTGCATTCCGAGATGCAGGGCGTGGCCGGCGTGGTGGTGAACGCGGGTATTCCCGTGGATACCGTGCACGATTTGGCCGCCCATGTGAACGTGCCCGTTATTGTGACGGTGTATCGTGACGACGAGCAGGCGCGTGCCCAAATTGAGGCCGGAGTGGACATGGTGAACGTGGCCGCGGGGCGCCAGACGGCCGCTGTCGTGGCCCAGCTGCATAAGCAATACCCGCACCTGCCCATTATTGCCACGGGCGGCCCCACGGACGCCTCTATCCTCGAGACGCTGGAGGCCGGCGCCAGCGCTATCAGCTGGACACCGCCCACGGCCCAAGCGTTGGAGCGCAAGGTCATGGAGCGCGTGCGCGGGGCGGAGTAGGAGCGCAGCGACCTGACGAAAGGCGCCCGCGCCGCCCTGTCGAAAGACGATCGCGGCGCCCTGCTGAAGGGCGGCCGCGGCCTCTACTTCAGCATGCGGTCAACTAAATAGCCCTCGCGAATGCCGTACTTGCACACGGTGAGATCGTCGGCGCCCAGGCAATCCATAAGGGTGCGCACCATAACCATGCCCGGCACCAGGGTGTGCACGCGATCGGGGCAGGCTTTCACGGCGCTGTGCGCGAACCGGGACGGCTCTTCGGCGAAGAGGGCGAACAGCGCCTGCAGGTTTTGCCGGGTGATGAGGGGAGGCTTGCCGCCGACGCCCAGGGCTTGGGCTTGCATCTTGGCGACGGCGCGCACCGAGCCTCCGATGCCGAACAGGTGGGCGGTGCGGTAGGGCGCCAGCGTCCCAAGGCCGTCGAGATGCCCTCGCAGCGATTCCTCGATGGCGGCACATTCGGCGGCGGTGGGCAGCACGAGTGAGACGAACTGGGCGTAGGAGGACACGCTGCCCTGGGGAAGGCTGACGCCGTCGGCGTCGCCGGTGGCGCGAAGGACGGTCAGCTCGGTGGAGCCGCCGCCGATGTCGATGAGCGTGCCGGCCTCGAGGGGCTGGCCCAGGGTGGCGCCTACGAAGCCCAGATGGGCTTCTTCGCGGGCGGACAGCAGGTTGATGGGGTGATCGATGGCCTCTTCAAGGGCGGTTACCGCCTCGGCGGAGTTGACGCAGTTGCGCAGCACGGCGGTGGCGAAGATATCGATGCGCTCGCAGCGCAGGGTGCGGGCGGTTTTCAGCTGGGAGGCCAGAATGCTCTCGGCTCGCCGAAGGCCCTCGGGGGTGAACACGCCTTCAACGACGTAAGCGGCCAGTCCGGCCATCTTCTTCTCGTCCACGACAGTGCGAAAACGCGGAGACGGGGCGGCTTCCTTGACGTCGTAGACAACAAGGCGCACCGAGTTGGAACCCAGGTCGATAACGCCGAAACGGGCCATGGGAACACTCCTTTCTTGGGCCGGCTTCAGGGACGGCCCCCAGTGTGCCCCATGGCCCGGAATCGTTCAAGGCCGGGCGGCTTAGTCGGCTACCACCACGCGGTAGTGGGCGTTGTCGCCGCAGCAGGTTTGCAGAATGATGGACTCGCCATAGGTGGTCACGCGCGCCTGGATGTCTTCCCAATAGGTGCTGTCGGGAACGATGAACTCGTCGACCACGTGATAGGTGCGCTGCTGGCCGTCGCTGTCGCAGACGGTGACGGGGTCGCCGTTCTTCAGGGACATGACGCAGGTGAAGGCTCCGGGGTTATGGCCGATGAAGTAGCCCCAGGTGCCGTCGGTGGTGCTGTCGGAGCCCATCCACAGGCCTGCGCCGGTCGAGGGCGCCGACGAGGTTTTGTAGGAGGGCACGTAGGCCATTTCGGTGCCGTTGACGTCGATGGTGTCGGCCTCCATGGCGCCCGGCGCCGTGGTTTCGACCGTGCTGGCCTCGATGGTCTTTTCGCTCTCAAGGTCCGAGACGCCGTATTTTTCCTGGACGGCGTCTTTGGCCACCTGCAGGGCCTTGGCGGTGCCGATGGTGGTGCCGACGGTGGAGGCGCCGTCGTTGGCCTCGGCCTCAATGGCGGCGAGGGCGTCGTTGCGCGACTGCTCGAGCTGGGCGGCCATGGAATCCGCCTCCTTCTCATCCTGGTAGACAATGGTGACGGCCACTTGCTTGGTGATGGAGGTGTCCTGAGCCTCGGCAGGAGCCGGTTCCTCCGTGGGCAGCGGCGTGTCCACCGCAAAGGCCAGGCCGGCGGCGAGGCAGATGGCGGCGGCGCTGGCGGCAACGGCGGCGAAGGCCTTGGGTGCTTTCATGATCTTCTTCCTTTCCCGAGGGGCGCGCGTGGTGGCGCGGCGAGCCTCAGCTGTGCCCGACGGCTCCTCGGGCGACGAGGGCATCGGTGCAATCCCTATCACGCTGTATCTTAGAGCGGGAATGTCATAAATATGCTTTGAACTGGTCTTTGTTTGAATCACGTATGGGCATCATCACCGTTATGCAAGAAAGTCGCCGTTTCGTGAGGCGGCTGTTGTCTCCCCGTCAGTTCTGTTGACACTGTGCAAACAGTCGGGACTCCCGATAGGGGTGCCGTGCGCGGGGAATGCGGAGCCAGGTGTAAAGGAACCGTGATATGTGGGGTCAATTCGCGAAACGATCCCAGCAAAGGGGGAGGTTATGCCTATAATGGCACCACGACTGAGTTCGATGGACGCAGCCGCGCGCCGCGGGGCTCGCCGCCGCCGGCGCACTCCCACCAATGAGCCTTAAAACGCAGGACAGATGAACAAGAGGTTGATTATCCATGGGAATGAACGACGATCGCTATGACGCCGCCCCCGGTGTCCCCGGAGGGCAGCCCATCGACCCTTCTGCGGCCGCTCGCGGAGCGCAGCCGGGTTCGCGCGGCAAGATAACCACGCGCCCCTCCCGTGAGAGTATTCTGCAATCCTACGCCTCCCAGGACGAAATGCGCGCCCGCAATGCCCGCATGCAGTCCCAGGCGGCGGCCCAGTCCTATGCCGCCAACGCTGCCCAGCGCGACGCCGATCGTCGGGCGCGCCAGGAAGCGCTTGCGGCTCAGCAGCGCGAGCAAGAGGCCCTGCGCGCCGCCCGCGAGGCTCAGCGAGCTTCCCAGCCGCGGCCGAGCGCCGGCCAGCCGCAGCGCCGCACGCGGGTTGTGCCCCCGCTGTCGTCCCAGGAAAGCTACGACCTCACCCGCTCTTCCCAGGAAAGCTACGAGCGGGCGCGGGCTTCGCGCGATGCGCTGTCCGAGGCGCGTCGCGGTCGCGCGCTCAATCGCGAGGTTATCGACGGGCGCGGCAGCATCGACTCGCGCACCTTCAACGAAAGCCACCAAATCTCGGGCTATTCCCGCGACGAGCGCGACCGCCCCGATCCCATGCTCGACACGGTCAACAGCCGCACGAATTGGCGCTCCCGCGCCGGCCAGGGCTTCGATGCGTCCCCGGATGCTCCGGCCCATGGGCTGCCGCTGCGTCCCCGCGATATGCGCGGAGCGGGCGTTGGCTTTTCCGGCGGCGTCATGAGCGGGCGGGCCGATTACGCCGCCCCGAGTGGCCGTGGCGCCGGTATTCCGCTGTTCTTGAAGATCGGCATTCCCATTATTGTTATCCTTTTGGTAGTTATTATCGTGCTCTTGCTTCGCTAGAAAGGCCCCCATGTACGCTCAGCCGGCCTGTCCGCCCTTTGTCAAAGTTCTTGTCGTCGCCGTTATTGTTATCGAATTGGTCGTCATCGGCCTGCTGGCTTCCTCGAGGGCCACGGCCGCCGGTGGTGGCCAGGAGGCTGAAGCCTCGACGGCTGCCCAGCCCGCGGTATCCGATACCGCGGCATCCGGTTCCGAGCAACAAGACGCTGCGGCGGCGAACGATGGTGCCGAGGGTGATGCCGCTGCTGAATCCGAGCCCGTCACGCTGACGGTCACCTTCGCCGGCGACTGCACCTTGGGCACCGACGAGAACTTCGACGCTTCGCGCAACTTTACCTCGCGCTGGGAAGCCGAGGACGGGAACCCGGCCTACTTCCTGAAGAACGTGGCCGACCTGTTCGGCGCCGACGACCTGACCGTGGTGAACATGGAAGGCACGCTTACCGAAAGCACCGAGCGGGCCGACAAGCAGTTCGCCTTCAAGGGGCCGGCGGAATACGCGAAGATCCTCAGCTCGGCCAGCGTCGAGACGGCGTCGGTGGCCAACAACCATTCGGCCGACTACGGCCAGCAGAGCCTCGACGACACCATCGAGGCGCTGGACGCCGAGGGCATTGAGTCCTTCGGCTACGAGCGCATTTGCTATCGCGACGTGAAGGGCGTGAAGGTGGCGCTCATCGGCGCAGCCTTCCCCGAAGACAGCGACGACAACCGCAAGCAGATGACCGACAACATCGCGAAGGCCCGCGAAGAGGGCGCCCGGCTGGTACTCGTCTATGTGCACTGGGGCATCGAGCGCGAGTACACGCCCACCCAGGACCAGATCGCCATGGGCCACGCCGCCATTGACGCCGGCGCCGACTTGGTGGTGGGTGGCCATCCCCATGTCATTCAGGGCTACGAGGTATACCAGGGCCGCTATATCGTGTACAGCCTGGGCAACTTCTGCTTCGGCGGCAACTCGAACCCCGAGGACAAGGACTGCATGATCTTCCAGCAAACCTTCACCGTCACTGGCGACGAGGTGGCGAAGAACGACGACGTGGACTTCATCGCCTGCTCGGTGTCGTCGGAAAGCGACCGCAACACCTATCAGCCCACGCTGGCCGAGGGCGACGAAAAAGAGCGCATCGAGAAGAAGATCCAGGACTCCACTGACGAGATTGCGGAAATGGTGGCGGCATAACGCCGCGTGGCCTGCTGGTGGCGTATATCCACCTGACCGGCCCCGCGGCCGGAGGGTTCCGCAGCGGAGACCTCGCGCTGATCCCGCTGCGAACGCGGCAAAAGAAACAGAGAAGATGATGCCCATAAGTCGGTACTATCCCCGTATCGGTGCTGGCGAAGTGGAATCTGTTTCTTAACGGCCGCGTTCTCCGCGGGGCGCTCAGACACCGCTGCGGAACCCTCCGGGCGCAGGGCCTACGAGGGTGGGCGGTGCGTGGGGTTGCAGGTTGAAGCGTAGGTTCCAGGATCGGCCTGTTTGGTTCCCTGAGGTATGCCAAAAAGCGGGTGTTTGGTTCCCCGCGCGTATAAAATCCCAGGTCAGAATGTTCGACTGCTGAAGCTGCGGGAACCAAACAGGCCCATTTGGGAACCTTTTGAGGGAGAGGCTCGCTTCCTTGAATTGCGAGACGTTCGCGTGGGCTGTTGGAGTTTCAGCACACAGAAGTAGATGGGCTGCACCTCCGAGGTTTGGTAAGGGGATAAGTGGCTCGAGTCGTCGAATCCGCTCAAGATGGTGTGCGTTTGCTAGAAGCGTTTCGCGTATTTCTTGAGTTTGGGGGGAACCTCAGAGGAGTTGATGCGGTAGAGGCTGCCACCGCCGCTGTAATTGGTTCCGTCCCAGGAAGAAAGTTCGTCATGGGTGTTGTCGTTGTAGCAGTACGCTGTCTTGCCGTTGGCCTTTACGAGATAAGCGGCACCATCGCCGAGGGGTGCGTGCTTGACCCGAACGAGGCTGAGTTTCTCTTTTCTCACGTGGGATGTTGAGTCGTAGAACATGCCATCGCTGTCGATTCCTACGGAGAAGAAGTATATCTTGCCGTTCTTGATATACCGATACCCGCCCCCCGAGCTCCATGTATGCCACCAACCGTTTAGGCTTGCCAGTGCTTTCTGCTTGGCGCTTCCGTATACCTTCACCTTGCAGGTGAGTTTCTTGCTGCCAATTTTGGCGGTGATAGTGGCAGTACCGGCTTTCTTGGCAACCACTATGCCCTTTTTGGATATAGAGGCAACCTTCTTGTTGGAAGATTTCCAGGTCACCTTTTTGCCGCCCGCATTCTTCACTTTAAGAGTGAAGGTTTTACCCTTGACAACCTTCTTGCTTGCAGAAGAAAGTTTCGGCTTGGCTGCTGCATGAGCCTTAGAGGGCGAAAGGATAACGGCGCCAAGGGCTCCAAGGGCCAACATCGCAACGAGGGCGACGATGAAGAGCTTTTTGCCATAAGCGGCGTGCGGTACGGATGCTGTATGCACGATCGAACCCTTTCGTACGATGGCTTTTCAATGGTGGGAAATCGCGAGGTTAGGAAGGTGCTGGGCGAATGTTCGATGGGGTGTGTATATGAGCTAGAGAAAGGTCAGGTAATCTAAGGAGTTATCCGTCACTTTAACCCATCCAGTTTTACCCGACGAGGTTTTTACTTTGACGACAGCACGGCCGCCATTGAGGTAAATCTTCGAAATCCGCACCTTTTGCCCTTCTTTTAAACGCGTGGTAATGCCCTTGCATTTTGGAGATTTGTATACGGGCAGGTTGTTTCTCATGGATCGCACTTTTTTCTCGCCAAGCCACGCCCCCGTCTTGCTTGTGCGCACCAGCTTCTTGTTCTTGTATTTGTAGGAGTAGCTTGCTTCAAGATATTTGCCCACAGAGGCACTATGATGAATTACGATACGATTACCCTTCGCTTTGATGCCGGAGACGTAGTGCCGACCTGCTCCTGTTCCCTTTGTGACCTTGTTGGCATCAAGTACTTTTGTGAGCTTGCCCTTCTCGTAGGCCAGAACGTAGTCCCGCCAGTAACCAGTGCCTTCCACGGCGACATGGAGATACGCAAAGGCGCGTCCGCTGCTCATCTTCATTAGCTTAATCTCTGCGTAGAGCTCTGTGTCGAACGATGAGCTCCGCGTTAGTCCGTGTTTGTGCGAGTCGAACGAGTAGACACGTTTATCATTGACGAACACCCTTACTGTCGAATCATCGACAGAGAGCGTTACGCTATCTGTGGCTCCATCTCTGTCGATGTCCATTTTGCTGTAGGTGGTTTGCTCTCCCGAGGAAGCACAGATGGTCTTCGAGTTTGCAGCTGTGGCGCCCCAAGCGCTGGAGGGCGAAGAGACAATTATGGCGGCACAGAGTATCAGGAGGCTCATTATTGAAGCTAGCGTAAGTACGAAGAAGCTTGGGTGAACAATTGCCTGCTTTCTTTTCATTCTGGTTTCCTCCTTCTGGGCTCTTTTGCTAGTGGCTGAGCGGTTTGACTATTTGACGATCTTCACTTTGAGGTTTTTCTTGATATAGGTGTCGTAGGAGTATTTGGAAGACTTGTACTTATCGCCTTTGACTCGCTTAATCTTGTCGTAAGTGTACTTTCCACCAGTTTGCAATTTGATCAGTCGGTTAGTCTCTGACTTGCTGAGCTTGGCTCCTGTGGAGCCGGTGACAACGGAGCTGCCAGACATAAGGTACTTGGCGTGGTAGAGCACTTGGGGCCATGATGTTATCCAGAGCTCGACCCAGCCCTTGCCACGCTTCCAGCGATTAACGGGGAAGCCGCAGGGGTCCCCGCCGTCAAAGTGGGTTTTGCTGTTGTGCCAGTAGAACGTCGCAAGGGGCTCTCCGGTCTTGTTTTCCCGGATTTCAAGTGATTTGAAGTTGCGATTTCCTGGATCTTCGAAGACGTACACTTTGCCGCGCCAGAGCTTGGGGATGGTGAATTTGACGTATGAGTTCTTGAATGTTGAGCTGGCCTTCGCTTTGGCTGGTTTGCTGGAGCGGCCGTTGTCGATACTGGGGTCAGCGTTGTTGGCTCGGTAGGCGGAGACTTTGTAATAGTATGTTTGGCCAGCCGCCGTGCTGGGATCGGTGACCGAAATGGAGCCTTCGGTTGGTAGGCCTGCGGCTGGGAGGGCCCCGAGGCTTTTGTATCCTTTATTTTTGTGAGTACTGCGATAAATCATATACCCATCGGCGTCAGGTACCCGCTTCCAGCTAATCTTTACTGTGCATTTTTTCGTGGCCTTCGCTTTAACATGCGTCGGTGCCGGCAAAGGTTTGTCGGCCGCATAGGCGTCTGTCGGTAAAACAGCTGCGCCGATCGCCAGCAAAAACGCAATGACGCAGGCGATAGCTAATGAACGCGGGCGCCAAAGGGGAAGGGCGGAACTGTTCATGACGACTCCTTTCGGGGAGAGAGGATCGTTTCATGCGGCTATGCGTGATGAAACTGAAGAGGACGTCTGCCCTCATGCGTCGAGTCTTGAGCCGTCGCGCTCAAAAGAGGCAGAATGATCTAAGGCTGACGCTCTGTCATGATAGCACCATCCAACTTATGGAAACAATGAGCTTTCAGCTCGCTATTCGGAAGTAGAGCAGGCCCTTTCCTGGCCGGCCGCGCGGGCTGCTAGATTTTCAGGACGCAGGAGCCGGCGGTGAGGCCGCCGCCGAAGGCGGTCATGCAGGCGATGTCACCGCGCTTCAGCTTGCCCTCGCACAGCGCCTCGTTTAGCGCGATGAGGGCGCTGGCGCCGCTGACGTTGCCCACGTGGTCGATGATCACCTGGAAGCGCTCCATGGGCAGGTCCATCTTCTTGGCGGCGTAGCGGATGATGCGCTCGTTGGCCTGATGGGGGGTGAACAGCGTGACGTCGTCGATGGTGAGGCCGGCGCGGGCCAGGGCCTCCTCGGTGCAGCGCATCATGGCGGCGGTGGCGAACTTGAACACCGCCTGGCCGGCCATGCGCATGTAGGGGTCGAGGTTGTCGCGCTCCTCGACGCCCTCGTTGCCGGCGGCGAAGGGGGTCTCGCGGGCGCAGAAGGCGCTGTCGCACCACAGGGTGCGGGCGGTGTCGTCGCTGTTCTCCATGTAGCTGGAAAGCACGCCCTCCTCGTCTTCGCGCCATTCCAGTACCACGGCGCCGGCACCGTCGCCGAACAGGATGCAGGTGGCGCGGTCTTCCCAGTCCACCAGGCGGCTCAGGCGCTCGGCGGCTACCACTAGCACGCGGCGCACCACGTTGCGGCGCGGGCCGCGGCCGGCCGCTTCGGCCTGGGCGCGGTCGAAGGCGCTGCCGGCCATGATGAGGTCGGCGGTGGAGATGCCGTAGACGCAGCCCGAGCAGGCGCAGGACATGTCGTAGCACACGGCGTTCACCGCGCCGATGCGCTCGCGGATGCGGGCGGCTTCGGAGGGGAAGTGAGTGTCGGCAGTAAGGGTGGGGCAGATGATGAGGTCGAGCGAGGCGGGGTCGAGGGCGCCTTCTTCGCGCTGCCAGCCGCCCTCGGTCTGGCCCAGGGCGCGCAGGGCCGCTTCGGCACCCAGGTCGGTGCAGGTTTCCTCGAGGGCAATCTGGCGCGTATGGATGCCGGTGCGGGGAACGATCCACTCGTCGGAGGTGTCAACGATGGCACCCAGCTCGTCGTTGGTCACCGTGCGCTTCGGCAGAGACTTTCCTGATCCGATGATTACGCTGCCCAATGCCGTTCCTTTCCCTGAAATGCGCCGCTAGCTGCGCTATGATACTCACTGCGTTTATGATCTTCGCGATCATCCATAAGATGTTTGATGAAGATTTTAGACGCGCAGTCAGTTTTTTGACCAAATTCCTTAAGATTTCTCAGATAGTTTATCAGAGAGAGGAAGACTCATCGTTATGAAGACCCGTATCACCGAGCTATTGGGCATCGAGTACCCGGTCGTGCAAGGGGCTATGGCCCGCATCGCCGACGGCGGCCTGGCCGGCGCGGTCAGCGAGGCCGGCGGCTTAGGGATCATCGCCTGCGGCGGCGCGTCGCCCGAGTGGATTCGCGAGCAGGTGGCCCGCGCCCGTTCCCTGACCCGTAAGCCCATTGGCATCAACGTCATGCTTATGGATCCGCGCGCGGGGGAAGTGGCCGAGCTGGTGTGCGAGCTGGGCGTGGAAGTGGTCACCACCGGCGCGGGCAGCCCCGCCAACTATATGAAGATGTGGAAGGAAGCCGGCGTGAAGGTGGTGCCCGTGGTGGCATCGGCCGCGCTGGCGGCCCGCATGGAGCGCCTGGGCGCCGACGCTCTGGTGGCCGAGGGCACCGAGGCCGGCGGTCACATCGGCGAGCTGACCACCATGGCACTCATTCCCGCGGTGTGCGAGAAGGTGTCCATCCCCGTCATCGGCGCCGGCGGCATTGTGGACGGGCGCGGCATGCTGGCCGCGTTCGCCTTGGGTGCCGAGGGCGTGCAGTGCGGTACGCGCTTCCTCACCGTGGAAGAATGCAGCGTGCACGAGGCCTGGAAAGAGAAGGTGCTGGCGGCGAAGGACTCCGACACCATCGTCACCGGGCGCGGCACGGGGCATCCCGTGCGCGGCCTGAAGAACAAGTTCGCCCGCGAGTGCCGCAAGATGGAAATGTCCGCGAAGAGCGGCGAGGAGCTGGAGGGCATGTACGCCGGCTCTCTGGCCCGCGCGGTGGCCGGCGACGTGGAGAACGGCTCGGTCATGGCCGGCCAGGTGGCGGCGTTGGTGAACGAGCGCGGCACGGCGGCTTCGGTCATTACCGACATGGTGCGCGAGGCCGAGGCTCTGGCCGGACGCGGTCTGGACGAGCTGGCGGCCCTGAACAGCCGCCGCGAGCGCGTGTAGGGGGGCTGCTGTGGTTGACGCAACTCCTTTAGAGGCACTGGGCCCCGCGGGCCTCGTGTTCATGGCCTCGGGCCAGGGCTCGCAGAAGCCCGGCATGGGGGCCGACCTGCTCGACATTCCTGAAGTGGCTCATACCTTCGCCTGCGCCTCCGAGGTGCTGGGCCGCGATGTGGCGGCCCTGGTGCGCGAGGCCGATGCCGAGGAACTGAACGACACGCGTAACGCGCAGATTGCCATTAGCGCGCTATCCATCGGCACCGGTTGGGCGCTCATGGCCCGCGATATCGTGCCCGATGCGCTGCTGGGCTTTTCGCTCGGCCAAATCTCGGCCATGGTGCTCGGCGGCATGCTGGCCGAGGAGGACGCCTTCGCCCTCATCGCCGAGCGTGCCCGCCTTATGGGCGAGGCGGCCGACGCCAATCCCGGCGTCATGAGCGCTTTCCTGAAGATCACGCCTGAACAGGCCGAAGAGCTGGCGGCCACCTGCGCTCAGGGCGAGGTGCTGGTGCCGGCTAACATGAACGGCGGCGGCCAGATCGTCATGGCCGGCACGCCCGCCGCCGTGTCCCGCG
This sequence comes from uncultured Adlercreutzia sp., assembly GCA_910585575.1. Lineage (GTDB taxonomy): Bacteria > Actinomycetota > Coriobacteriia > Coriobacteriales > Eggerthellaceae > Adlercreutzia. Next base: position 38,558 of record CAJUFS010000003.1, read on the forward strand.
CCGAGGAGGCCTGGGCCGCGCAGAAGGGCCGTTCTTCGCGCCTGGCCACGTCTGGTGCATTCCACAGCCCCCTCATGGCTTCGGCGGCCGAGCCCTTCGGCGCCTACCTGGAGGGCGTCGAGTTCCGCGAGTCGGCGGTGCCCGTTATCGGCAACGTGCACGCCGCGCCGCTGACGGCGCCCGGCGCCCGCGACGAGCTGGTGGCTCACTTGACGTCGCCCGTGCAGTTCGAGACGTCGGTGCAGAAGCTGCAGGCCGCCGGCGCGCGCCAGTTCACGGAAGTGGGCTTCGGCGGCGTTCTGGCCAACCTCATTAAGCGCATCGACCGCAGCGCGCCCCGCGCCTGCGTGCAGGATCGCCCCAGTTTCGAGGCGTTCGTGGAAGAATGGAAGGAAAACTAACATGACCGAGACGAACGACCGCCGCTGTGCGGTAGTCACCGGGTCCACCCGCGGTATCGGGCGCGCCATCGCCGGCGAGCTGGCTGCGGCGGGCATGAACGTGGTGGTGAACAGCTCGTCGGAGCGTAGCCTGCCGGCCGCTGAGGAACTGGCCGCCCAGCTGGCCGACCAGTTCGGTGTGGAAACCTTGGCCGTAGCGGCCAATGTGGCCGTCGAGGCCGAGGCCAACGCTCTTATCGAGGCGGCCCTGGAGGCCTTCGGGCGCGTGGACGTGCTGGTGAACAACGCCGGCATCACCCGCGACGGCCTGGCCGCCCGCATGTCCGACGAGGACTTCGACGCCGTCATCGACATCAACCTGAAGGGCACGTTCCATTGCTGCCGCGCCGCGGCCAAGCCCATGATGAAGCAGCGCTGGGGCCGTATCATCAATATGTCCAGCGTGGTGGGCGTCTACGGCAATGCCGGTCAGATCAACTACGCCGCCAGCAAGGCCGGCGTCATCGGCATGACCAAGACCATCGCCAAAGAGCTGGCGAAGCGCAACGTGACGGCCAACGCCGTGGCTCCCGGCTTCATTGCCACTGATATGACCGACGCCCTGTCTGACAGCCAGAAAGAGGCCATCACCAGCCGCATCGGCTGCGGGCGCTTGGGCGAGCCGGCCGACATCGCGCACCTGGTGCGCTTTTTGGCCTCGGACGAGGCATCGTACATTACCGGGCAGGTTATCTGCGTGGACGGAGGTATGTCCCTATGACGAACGAGAACATTCAGACGCGCCGCCCCGACGGCACCCACCGCGTGGTCATCACCGGCGTGGGCGCGGTTACACCCGCTGGCGTGGGCGTCGAGGCCCTGTGGGACAAGCTCATGAGCGGTGAGACCTGCATCGCCCCCATCGAGCGCTTCGACACCTCCGACTACGAGGTGCACATTGCCGCCGAAGTGCGCGATTTCGACGGCACCGAGCACGGCCTTTCCAAGAAGGAGGCCCGTCGTTTCGAGCGCTTCGTGCAGTACGCCATCGTGGCCGCCGACGAGGCCCTGGAGCAGTCGGGGCTGGAAGTGACCGACGGGAACCGCGACCGCATCGCCGTGGTGTTCGGCACCGGCATCGGCGGCATCGACGAGCTGCAGAAGAGCTTCGCCACTCTGGAGGAAAAGGGCCCCAAGCGGGTGAACCCGCTGTTCATCCCCACCATGATCGGCAACATTGCCGCCGGCAACCTGGCTATTCGCTACGGCATGCGCGGCGAGTGCCTGAACGTGGTCACCGCCTGCGCCACCGGCGCCCACTGCATCGGCACGGCCCTGCGCGACATTCGCCACGGCTATATCGACGCGGCCCTGGTGGGCGGCACCGAGGAGTCCGTGAGCCCCATCTGCATCGCCGGCTTCACCAACCTGTCGGCCCTGACCCGTGCCGAGGACCCCACCCAGGCTTCGCTGCCCTTCGATGCCCGCCGCGGCGGCTTTGTGGCCGGCGAGGGCGCGGGCGCCCTGGTCATCGAGTCGCTGGAAAGTGCCCTGGCTCGCGGGGCTCAGCCCATCGCGGAGATCACCGGTTTCGGCAGTACGGGCGACGCCTACCATATGACGGCGCCCGACCCGGAGGCCACGGCCATCACCGCCGCCATGGCGGCCGCCCTGGCCGAGGGCGGCTTCACCGCGGCTGACCTGGGTCACCTGAACGCCCACGGCACGGGTACGCCGGCTAACGACGCCACCGAGTCCAAGGCGCTTTACGGCCTGGTGGGCGACGGTGCGGCCGAGGTGCCGGTTACCTCCATCAAGGGCACCACGGGTCACATGCTGGGTGCTGCCGGCGCCGTGGAGGCTATTGTGTGCGCCCTGTCCGTAGCGCGCGATGCTGTGCCGCCCACGGCGGGCTTCGCCGAGCCGGCCGAGGACTGTCCGGTGGCCGTGGTCACCGAGGCCAAGACCGACTACCCCCAGAAGGTGGCCTTGTCCACGTCGCTGGGCTTCGGCGGCCACAACGCCGCGCTGGCCTTCTCGCCCTATCAGAACTAAGAAAGAAGTTGCGTCATGGCTGATCAGACCGTCTTGCCCCCCCTGCCTTGGGGGCGTGCGGAAATCGAGGGCATTCTGCCCCATCGCGACCCCTTCGTGTGGGTGAGCCGTATTACCGCCGTCGAGCCCGGTGTCTCCATTGAAGGCGAGCTGGACGTGCCGGCCGATCTGGACCTGTTCCGCGGCCACTTCCCCGATCATCCGGTGCTGCCCGGCGTCATCCTCATGGAGGCCCTGGCCCAGTGCGCTTCCATTGCCGTGCTGCAAGATCCCGAGCTGCGCGGTTGCATCGGCTTTTTGACCGGCATCGACAAGGCGAAGTTCCGCCGTCAAGTGGTGCCGGGCGACGTGGTCACCCTGAAGGCGACCATTGTGAAGTCGTCGCGCCGCTTGGTGGTGGCCGACGTAGAGGCCTCCGTTGACGGCCAGGTGTGCGCCACGGCCACGCAGAAGTACGTGCTCGCGCCGAAGGACGAGAATCATGGCTAAAAGCTCCAAGTACATCAGCTTCGACGCAGCGGGCAAGCTGGTCAACGACGAGGCGGCGGCTCCCGAGGCACCCGAGGCCGAAGGCGCGCTGAAGTCCGCGGTGTCCTATGCTTTGGACGCCATTGCCGAGGCCGCCGGCAGCTTGCCGGACACCGCCGCGGCCCTCATTGGCGCCAAAACGTCCGGCACGCCCGAGGATCCGGAAGAGGCGGTGCTCCACGTGGCGCGCCACGTGCGTTCCACCATCGGCGACGACTTCGCCGTTTCCCCCGAGGTGCAGGCGGCCAAGCCGCGGGCCCTGGTTATTGCCTCGGCGAAAAACGCCCGCGCCTTCGTGGTGCCCATGGAGGCGGCCGGCCTTGACGTGGTGTTCGCCACCGTGGACAATCGCTCCCTGGACGGCTTCGCTCGCCGCACGCTGCCCACCTACAACCTGGGACTCACCACGCCCCAGGTAAGCGCCGATCTGTTGATGGGCAACATCTACACGGTGCTCTCGGCCGCGAAGGCCTGCGGCGCGTCGCTCATCTTCCTTGACAGTGCCACGGCGCCCTTGGCCGAGGATCGCTACTTTCTGCGCCATGCCGCCAAGCGCGGTTTGCGCGTGTTCGCCCCCGCGTTCGAGGGCACCATGCGCATGGGCTGGGTGGAACTGCTGACGGCCGAGGGCGATGGCGCCTGCTCGGTGCCCTCCGAGGCCCCCTGGGAAGAGGGAACCGCGCCCACGGTGGACGATGACGAGGGTCCCACCCACTGGCGCCGCTGCCACAAGTGCAAGCTCTTCTTCGACAAGCAGGAGATGATCGATGAGGGCCATCGCTGCCCCGCCTGCGGCACGCTGCAGCGCCTGCGCTCCGACGAGCGCATTGCCGCTACGGTGGACGCCGGGTCGTTCGAGGAGTGGAACGCGCAGATGCCCGATTCCAACCCGCTCGACTTCCCGGGCTACCCCGAGAAGATCGCCGACCAGCGCGAGCGCAGCGGCCTGGAAGAGGCCGTGTGCACCGGGCGCGCTACCATCGCCGGCTTGCCCGTGGCCATCGGCGTCATGGAGTCCGGCTTCTTCATGGGTTCCATGGGGCACGTGGTGGGCGAGAAGGTGGCGGCGCTGATCGACCGCGCCATTGAGGAGCGCCTGCCGGTGGTGGTGTTCTGCGCCTCGGGCGGTGCCCGTATGCAGGAGGGCCTCATTTCGCTCATGCAGATGGCGAAGGTGTCCTGTGCCGTGGAGCGTTTGGGCCAGGCGAAGCTGCCGTTCATCACCGTGCTCACCGATCCTACCACGGGCGGTGTGACCGCCTCGTTCGCCATGCAGGGCGACATTATTCTGGCCGAGCCCAACGCCCTTATCGGCTTTGCCGGCCAGCGCGTTATTCGCGATACCATCAAGCAAGAGCTGCCCGAGGGCTTCCAGACCGCCGAGTTCGCCTTGGAGCACGGTCTTATCGACGCCATTGTGGAGCGTTCGCAGATGCGCAGCGTACTGGCCCAGCTGCTGGCCCTGCACGCCCCGGCCGACGACCCCACGCGCATCGTGACCTACCACAGCGTCATGGACGCCCTTTCGGTGGGCGCCGGCGCCTACGGCTCGGTGGATGTGGCTCCCGAGGCCCGTGAAGAGAACGAGCGCCTGGGCGCTGAGGAGGAAGCGGGCTTTTTGCGCAATCTGGCCGAAGCGGTGCCCGTGGTGGGCGAGTTCATCGGCAAGCCCGAGGAGGGCGAGGAAGCCGAGGCCGCCGACCGGCGCGAGCTGGAGCGCCATGCCCGTCGCGAGGCGCGTAAGTCGGGCATCAGCGGCGAGGCCGAGGCCGGCAGTGCCTGGGAAAGCGTGCAGATTGCCCGCAACGTGCACCGTCCCACGGCGCGCCGCTACATCGAGGGTATTGTCGAGGGCTTCATCGAGCTGCATGGCGACCGCGCCTTCGCTGACGACGGGGCCATTCTGGCCGGTCTCGGCTGGATCTCGGGTCATCCCGTGACGGTGATTGCCCAGGAGAAGGGCGTGAACCTGACTGACCGCGTGGCGCGCAACTTCGGTTGTCCGCAGCCTGAGGGCTACCGCAAGTCGCTGCGCCTGATGCGCGAGGCGCAGAAGTTCGGCCGTCCCATCTTATGTCTGGTGGATACCCAGGGCGCCTTCTGCGGCACCGAAGCCGAGGAGCGCGGCCAGGGCAACGCCATTGCCGATAACCTGGTGTTCATGGCCGGCCTGACCGTGCCCGTAGTTAGCGTGCTACTTGGCGAAGGCGGCTCGGGCGGTGCTTTGGCCCTGGCCGTGGGCAATCGCGTGGCCATGCAGGAGCATGCGGTGTACTCGGTGCTCTCGCCCGAGGGTTTCGCCTCCATCCTGTGGAAGGACCGTTCCCGCGCCCCCGAGGCCGCCCAGGCCATGAAGATGGACGCGGCGTCGGTGCTGGCATGCGGCGTTATCGACGCGGTGCTTTCCGAAGGGGAGGGCCCGGCCCACGAGAACCCCGACGAGGCCGTGGCCGCAGTGCGCGATTACGTGCGCGAGGCCTACAAGGAGCTGGCCGATTTGAGTCCCGAGGAGCTGGTGCGCCAGCGTCAGGAGCGCTTCGCCCAGTTCTAGCGCCGAGCGCGCAAGGGGGGCTTGCAGCCGGCGCTGGGGCCTTGGGACGAATGCCGGCAGCGGGATTGGAGGCAATGGGCCGCACTTCAAAACTTCGATATGGTTAATAAGGGCTCAAGCTGCTAAGGACTGACCCCGGAACTCCTCCGGGGTCAGTCCCTTTTTAGGTCGAGCTTGCTTTTCGTGCTCGCTTTTGCGGTGTCGTTTCGCGTGCGTTTGATGCTAGAGGTAGAGGTGGGGATAGAGGATGCGCTGACGCAGCACGTAGCGGCGTTCGCGCCAGGTTTGGCTGCGCACGCGGAACCGGTGGCCCATCATCTGGTAGAGGGCCGTCGCGGCCTCATCGAGGCGCCGTGCGTCCTTCACCTGCTGATTGGTGAGCGTGAGTACCTGGTATCCCAAGCTTTGCAGGGCGTTGCGCTTGGACGAGTCCGCCACGGCTCGTTGCTCGGTGCCGTGGTAGGTGTCGGAATCGTATTCGATGCACACTTTGAATTCAGGCCAGCAGAGGTCAGCGAGAAAGTACTCGCGCTCAGTGAGCTGGCCCCCGTCGCGCACCAGGGGAATGCGCTCGTTCATGTGCGGCCGCGGCAGGCCATAGCCTCCCACGGAACGCGGAAGGCAAAGGAACAGGGCTATTTCCGTTTCACGGGGAGAGGCGGAACCGGCGGCAACGTAGTTGAGCGCCTGGTGCGCCACGGCGCACCCGCGGCCGCCGTTCATTTTCGCCGCGAATTCCGCTAGCCGCCCCGGTGTGGTAAGGGGCAAGCGGGCGGGGAGCTCCTCGTCGGTGCTGTCGGGGACGTAAGAGGCGCAAAGCTCATAACCGAAGCGCGCGACATCTACGAGGTCCGCCACGCCGGCCATCTGCCGCCAGCTGGCTTCGGGGCTGCTGAGGAAGAGGTCCGTGGCCAGGGGATGAAAACAGGGCCGTACCGAGGTGGCCCATACGTGGCAAACGGCGTGGCTAAACGAACGATGGCAGCTGCGGTCGGGAATGACGAGATGCAGGGGATCGTCCTCTCCCAACAACCCGCGCCCCTGGAGGAAGGCACGCGCGTCGCGTACCTCGCTGACCTGGGGCGGCTTACTGACAGACGGCAGTCGGCGTGTTTGGAGCTCCAGAGGCCCCCGTGCCTTGCGCCAGAGCATACGGGCAGTGTCGAATCCAAGGAAGAGGGCCATAGGGGATCTCCTTTCCGAAGGGATAGGATGAAACGGGGGCGGTAGCTGCTGCGTGGATGGAAGTTGACGGGCTGGTGTCTGGATTGGGGGGAAGCTCGGGTCGAAAACGGGTGTGGTGCGTGGTGGAGGGCAGTGGAAGGTAGTAGAGGGCGGCAAGGATGGAAGTGAGGGGGCGGAGCGCGGTTCTGCAGCTGCTGCGTGGATGGAAGTTGACGGGCTGGTGTCTGGATTGGGGGAGGCTCGGGTCAAAAAACGGTTAAGGCGGGGGTTTGGTTCCAAATCGGGCGTTTAAGGTCGAAAAGAGGCCGAAGCGGGGGTTTGTCAAAGAGCGCATGGCGCCCATGGTAGCGTTTTGCGAGATTAACCCGTTTCCTCATAAACGAACTATGGTCGATGGGGTCAAAAATAGTTCGAGGCGATTTTTTCGGCCTGCAAAAGCATCAACTTGGACGCGATTTTGACCTTAAACGCCCGATTTGGAACCAAACCCCCGCTTGGACGAATTTTTGACCACGGCGAGAAGGGGGCGGGGTGGGCACAGTGGCAGAGGTGCAGAAAAGAGACTGCAGCGAGCGGAGTCCTCTCGCAAAAAGAAGGACCCGCTGAGCGGGTCCTTCGAGGTTGCATGACGTAATCGGTTACGGTGTTTTGCGGGTTCTGCGCAGCTTGAGGCTCGCGAGCTGACTGTTGCGCAGGGCTGACGGCTGCAGGGCTGGCAACTGGTGCCAGGGCCGACCGCGGGCTGCAAGGGCTTGCTAGTTGCTGACCGCCTGCAACCACGCAGGGCTTGCGGCATGTGGGCGCGCAGGGCTTACAGCATGTGGGCGCGCAGGTCTTCGGCGCTTAGCGGCGAGAGGAGGGCCGGGGCGATATCGAAGATGGTCTTGCAGCCCGTCTCGCCGGCCTGGGCCATGCGGTAGCAGGCGCGAGCGCAGGCGGCCAGGACGCTTCCAGTGAACTCGGGGTTCGAGTCCAGCTTGAGCGAGTACTCGATGACGTGGGTGTTCTCGCCGTTGGCGCCGGTGGTGCCGGTGCGGATGACCGAGCCGCCGTGGGGGATGCCGGCGTGGTCGCGGTCGAGCTCTTCCTGGGAGATGAAGGTGACCGTGGTGTCGTAGTCGGCGAAGTAGTTGGGCATGGTGACGATGGCCTCTTCGATGGCGGCGGTGTCGGCGCCCTCCTCGGCTACGACGAAGCACTCGCGGGTGTGCTTCTGGCGCGTGGTCAGCTCGGGGTTGGCGCCGGAGCGCACGGCCTCGAGGGCGGCCGGCACGGGCACCGTGTACTGACGGGCGTCCACCACGCCGGGGATGCGGCGGATGGCGTCGGAGTGGCCCTGAGACACGCCGCGGCCCCAGAAGGTGTAGTCGGCGCCGTTGGGCATAATGGCACCGGCGTACACGCGCGACACCGAGAACATGCCCGGATCCCAGCCCACCGAGATAATGGCCACATGACCACCTTCGCGGGCGGCGGCATCCACGGCGGCGAAGTGCGCGGGGATGTTGGCGTGGGTGTCGAAGGAGTCGACCACGTTGTAGAGGCGCGCCGCCTCGGGCGTCTGCTCGGGCAGGTCGGTGGCCGAGCCGCCGGCCAGCACCAGCACGTCGATGTCGTCGGTGTGGGCGGCCAGATCGGCGGCAGGCCACACGGCCACGTTCTCGCCGTAGGGCTTCACGCTGTCGGGGTTGCGGCGGGTGAAGATGCCCACCAGCTCCATGTCGTCGTTGGCGGCCACGGCCAGCTCTACGCCGCGTCCGAGATTTCCGTATCCGAGAATGCCAATGCGAATCACCGGTGCCTCCTTGAGGGTTGAGTGCGTTTAGTGGCTCCATTATGGCGCATAGGGGTCGCGTCTGTGCGCCTGCCGTGCCCCGCGTAACGAGGATTTAACCGAGCAGGGGCCGTCGGGCGTTCGGAAGCGGCCCTGTCCCCGGAAAGCCTGGGGGCTGTTTGCCCGTCCGCGATTCCGGCGCTGCTAGCCGTCCGCGCGGACGGCGCGGGCGGCGCGGTGGTGCCGCTAGGCGAGGCGGCCCGACCGGACGTGTCGCCTAGCGTTGCCGTTCGCGTGCGCGACGACCGCGCGGAACCGCGCCCTGAGGGCATTGGCGTGGCTGCCGTTGCGCGGCGGCCAGGAGGCGGCGTGGTGCCCGCATTGTCGCGCAGACCGTCCAGCGGCTGGGCGGCCGTTGCGCGGCGGTCCGGCGGTAGTGGAGCGTTCGCATTGTCGCGCGGGGCGGCCAGCGGCTGGACGGGAGCCGTCGCTTCCTCGCCGCGGGTGGGAATGCGCAGGGTGAAGACGGTGACGCCGCGCTGGCTGGCCGCTTCGATGTCGCCGTGGTGGGCCACGACAATCTCCTTGGCGATGGCCAGGCCAAGGCCCGCGCCGCCGCTGCGCGTGGTACGGGCGCCGTCTTCGCGATAGAACTTCTCGAAGATGGATTCCAGATGGGCCTCGGATATCTCGCGACCGCGGTTGGCCACAGTAATGGTGGTGAAGCGGGCGTCTTGGCGGGCGGTCAGGGCGATGACCGAGTTCGAGTCAGCATAGGCCACGGCGTTGCGGAGCACATTGCCCAGGGCGCGAGCCAGCTTGTCGGGATCGACGAAAAACTGCTCGGAAGGCCCTACGTCCACGGAGATGCGGATGTTGCGCGCCGAAGCCTCGGGGAAGAAGGCTTCGGCTACCTGCTGGCAGAACAGGCGCACGCCGATCATCTCGCGCTCGATGGGAATGGCGGACAAGTTGTAGCGGGTGATCTCGAAGAACTCGTTGATAAGGCCTTCGAGGCGCTCGGCCTTGGAATAGGCGATGTCGGCGTAGTGGCGCAGGGTGTCGCGGGGCAGATCGGTGGTCTCGCGCAGGAGGTCGAGGTAGCCCAGCACTGAGGTAAGCGGTGTGCGAATGTCATGGGCCAGGTAGGCCACGAGCTCGTTTTTCCGCTGCTCGGCGGCGTGGGCCGCCCGCTCGTCGGCCAGGGACTGCTGGCGGATGACCGTCAGCTCGTTGCGGGCAATGGACAGGTCGGCGGGCAGGTCGATGGGGGCGTCCTTGTCGGCCAGCAGAGTGGCCACGGCGCCGGACAAGTCGTCGAAGGAGCGAAGCGAGCGATTGAGCGAGCGGAAAACGATGAGGAGCATGCCAATGGCGAATACTAAGAAGGCCAAGGGCAGCTTGAGCGACTTGAGCAAAGTATAGGTGGCGATATCGCGCATGGCGTAAGAGCCCTGATCGTCGTGTTCTATCTGCCAAACGGGCTGGTCGGAGGGAATGCCCAGAGCCCGTGCTTGCTCGGCGGGACTCAGGGCCTGCCAAGTTTCGTAAGCCTGCTCCTGGGAAGCGGTGTAGGCGTCGGCAAGGGTGCCCATCAGCGACGTTTCATCGTAGCCATAGAGAGCGGCGAACGAGAGTATCTGGTTCGCCTGGTCTTCGGTAACTTGCAGGGGCATGAAGGGAGGCTCGCGGACGATCGAGAGGTGCAGCTCTTGGATCATGGCCGATATGTGCAGTGCTGCCATAGCCTGGGCGGCACTGGCAGAGCTCGGCTTGATGCCGAAGGCGGCGAGAATACTCTCGTAGCTGAGGTAGGGCACTGTGTCTTCCTGGTCGGCGGGCATGCCGGCGGAGCTCGCGGCACTGCTGACGTCCTCGTCTTCGCTGGCGTCGGAGGGCTCGTCGACGGCGGCGCTGACGTTGACGTCCTCGATGCCCGCTGTCTCGAGCTTGTCGTCGGCCTTCAGCTTCTTTGCCGCCTCGGGGTCGACGGCGTAAGCCTGAATGAGCTTGCTTCCGTCAGCCAGCTCGTCTTCTACTTCGTCAAGGGTGCCTTCCGCCGACGAGTAGCCGTCGGCCGCCAGGGCATCGACCTGATCGTTGAACGCGGGGGAGTCGAACATGCCCTGCTCGGTTAAAAGGGCCAGGTAATCGGACGAGGAGTCCAAGGTGCGCCACACCGAGGTGGAATCGGCCACGTAGTTGGCCACGGTGGGCACCACGGTGCGCTCTGCTGCCACGCAGCCCAGGGCGAAGATGACGGTGAAGATGACGAGGTTGCGGACGGCGCCCCCCAGCACGCGCCGGCGCAGGACACGGGCCTGCTCGCTTTTAAGCGCCATAGCCGTTGTCGGAGCCTGGGCCGCCCCGCAGCTTGTAGCCAACGCCCCAGGCCGTCTCGATGAAAGCGGTGGAGGCGTCGATGGCGGCCAGCTTTTTGCGCAAGCGGCGGATATGCACCATAACCGTATTGGCCGCGGCGTCGTCGAAGCGCTCGTGCCAGGCGCCTTCGAACAGGTCGGCAGCGGACACGGGCGAGCCGACCGATTGGGCGAGCAGGGCCAAGATGGCGAACTCCTTCGGCGTCAAGTGCAGCGGCTCGCCGTGGAGGGTGGCCAAATGGGTGCGCAGGTCCACCTCGATGGCGCCGGCGCGCAGAAGGGTGGAGGAGGCGGGGCTGGCGTCTTGGCGCCGCCGCAGTCGGGCCTTGACGCGGGCTACCAGCTCGCGGGGGCGGAAGGGCTTGGTGACGTAGTCCTCGGCGCCCAGGGTGAAGCCGACCACCTGGTCGGCCTCTTCGTCCTTCGCCGACAGGAAGATGACAGGGATGTCGCACAGCTGGCGAATGCGCACGCACAGCTCGAAGCCGTCGATGCCGGGCATCATGATGTCCACAATGGCCAGGTCGAAGGGCGAGCGTGCCAGCTGTTCCAAAGCCGCTTGGCCGCTATAGCAGGCCAAGGCGTCCATGCCCTCGGCCACCAGCAGGTTGACCACCAAGTCGGCGATGGCCTGTTCGTCGTCTACCACCAGGATGTGCGCTCGTTTTTCCATGGGCCTATGGTACACGATTGACGAGCTGTTTATAGCCGAACAATGGCGCCTTCCAGGCCTTGTAAGAAAAAGTTAAGGGCCCTTGCGAAGAGTTCAGCATTTGCTATGGGACGGGTAAGGCGGCGGCACGGTAGGGTGGAGAAGCGCCGGACGCCTCCGCTGTCTTTGCGCGGCCCTGCGAAAGGGGCACAGGCTCCTTTCCGATGCCCTGCCTAGCTTCGATTTGCTTTCAGGAGTACCTTATGGGAAACGAACCCTTTACGCAGAACCCCTTTAGCCGCGAGCGGTGGAGCCGTCCCGGCGCCCCCGACGTGACGGCGCGCTGCGCCGCGGTATCGGGGCCGGTGGGCGGCGGTTCGGGAGAAGCGGTGCCCTTTGCGGTTCGGGATTCGCGGCGCCGCGACGGCCGGAGCGTCCCGACGCGCCGACGCCCCGCGTGGGAGCTCCCCGGGAAGCCCGCGGCCTTTGTGCGGCGCGGGACATGCTCGGCGATGGCGTCTCTGCGGCTTATGCCCTGGGTGGCGGCGGTGGGACTTGCGGTGTTTCTTCTCGTGGCGGCCTTGGGAGGAGTGCGGGGCCTGCTGACGGCCGAGGAGCCCGCGACGCTGGCGTCGGCACCGCTGCCTCAGGCCGGGGCGGCCCAGGAGGCGCAGCCCATCAGCACGCCGCGGGACCAATGGCAGCGCGGCACCATGCCCTACCTCTATCAGATCGATCCCCAGTGGGGAAGCGCCCCCTACGCGGGAGCCGACATGGCGAACAGCGGCTGCGGTCCCACGAGCCTGGCTATGGTCTACGTGGCCCTGACGGGCAAGACCGATTATGATCCGCCGGCCATGGGCGTGTTCAGCGAGGAAAACGGGTATGTGGAAGAGGGCCTTACCTCGTGGCTCCTTATGAGCGAGGGCGCGGCCCAGCTGGGTCTTGCCTCGCGGGAGCTGCCGGCCGATGTGGCCACGGTGATCGCGGCACTGGAGGCGGGCGAGCCGGTCATCTGCACCGTAGGCCCCGGGGATTTCACCACTACCGGGCATTTCATCGTGCTGTCCGGGGTGGACGAGACGGGCGACTTTGTGGTGCACGATCCCAACAGCGCCCAGAACAGCGCTCGCACCTGGGATGCCCAGCGCGTGCTCGACCAGTGTCGCAACCTCTGGGCCTTCCGGCGCGCCTAGGGGCGCGCTCGGCGCAGCAGCCTCCTGTGCTCATTCAATGGGCGCGAAGATCAGCGATGAGACTGTGCTAGGATGACCTTACCGATTCCCCAGGGAAAGGAGGTCGTCGTGGCATTGTTGGAATGTCGGGACGTGACCAAGGCCTTCGGGTCGCAGGTGGCGCTTGATCAAGTGAGTTTGTCCATTCCCGCCGGCCGCGTGGTGGGGCTTTTGGGCCCCAACGGCTCGGGCAAGACGACGTTGCTCAAGATTATCGCCGGGGTGGCCCATCCGACGGCGGGCACCGTTACGGTGAACGGCCTGGCGCCGAGTCCTGCTACTAAGGCCATTGTGTCCTTTTTGCCCGAGCGCCCCTATTTCTCGCGCTCCATGCGCGTGCGCGAGATGGTGGCTTACTTCGCCGACTTCTACAGCGATTTCGATACGCTGTTGGCCCAAGATATGCTGGCGCGCCTGGGCGTCGACCCGACGGCTCCGTGCTCGGCGCTGTCGAAGGGCACGGTGGAGAAAGTGCAGCTGGTGCTGGTGATGGCGCGGCATGCGGCCCTCTACCTGCTCGACGAGCCCATCGGCGGCGTCGATCCGGCGGCGCGCGACTATATTCTCCAGACCATCATCCGCAGCTATCGGCCGCAGTCCAGCATTGTTCTCTCCACGCATCTCGTGCGCGACGTGGAGGCGGTGCTCGACGACTTCGTGCTGCTGTGCTACGGGCGGATGCTACTTCATGCGCCCGTGGGCTATGTGACCCACGAGCTGGGCACCTCCCTGGATGCCTATTTCCGAGAGGAGTTCCGATGCTAGGCAAGCTGTGCGCTCACGAGTTCAAGGGGCTGTGGAAGAAGGCCGTGCTGCTGCTGGCTATCATGGTGGCGGCCGGTGTGGCCGGCGTAGGTACCGTGGCGGCGGCAAACGTGGCGGTGGACACCACATACCTGAGTGATTTCCTCTCGGGGCCCGTGGCCTCGTTGTTCATGCTGTCGTTCTTTCTGGCCTTTGTGGTGTGGGCCTCGTTGGTGGCCATGTTCGTGTTCATCGTCATGCGCTTTTACCGCTCGCTGTTCACCGACGAGGGCTATCTGACTTTGACGCTGCCCGTGAGCGCCGGAAGCATCGTGGCGGCGAAGTACCTGGTGGGGCTCGTTATCATGGTGGTGTTCTCTCTGGTAGCCCTTGGGCTGGTGAGTGCTATGACTATGGCGGGCACCGAAGGTGACCCGGAGATGCTCACGATCATGTTCTCCATGATGAGCGGCATGTTCGGCATCGTGCACGAGTTCAACGCGGTGTCGGCCGTGGTGGGGCTCGTCAACGTGCTTATCGGTGCGGCGTACCAGTTGGCTTTGGCCTTCGTGTCGTTCACGCTGGGCGCTTGGTGGGCGCGCCGTCACAAGGTGGCTGCCGCCGTGGGGCTGTTCTTCGGCATTGGCTGGCTGGTGTCCCTGGTTTTCAGCATGGGCACGTTCGCCACCGCTTTCGGCGGCATGCAGGGCATGGCCTTCGCTGCCTCGCTGTCGCTGGTGCAGATGGTCTGCAACGCCGCACTGGCGGTAGGAGCCGTAGTGCTGGCGGCGTTCGTTCTCAAGAACAAAGTCGACCTTTCCTAGAAAGGGAAGGGCCGTTCAGGCGGCGGCAGCGGTGAAAGAGCCGCGGAGTTTTCCTGTTACCGACCGATCCCGAGCGCCTTCGCAGCGCTCGGGATTTTTTATGCCCAACCTTAGCTGGCAGCTAATGAAACGGCTCGGCAGAACGGATACCCTTCTTGGTGCTCATTGGGAGAAATTCGCTCCACGCAACCTAAGAAGAAGGGAATCATCATGGAGAAAAAACCTACCTCGGGTATGGCTATTACGGGATTGGTGCTGGGCCTTATCGCGTTCATTAGCTCGGTCGTGCCTTTGCTCAATCTGCTGTCGTTTCCGTTTGTGCTGCTGGCCATTATCTTTGGAGCCATCGGGGTATTTCAGACCGTCAAGGGCACCAAGGGCGGAAAAGGCATCGCCATCTCTGGATTGGTGCTGGGTGTCCTGGCGCTGCTGGTAACCGTGGCTATGTACGGCGGGGCCGCTGCCAGTGCGGATAACGCCTCCTCGTCCGCGTCGAGCTCTTCGACGACGACCGAGCAGACGGCGGCTTCCAGCGATGCGGCGAGCACTGGGGCGTCCTCGGACGAGGCCTCTCAAAGCGCTGCGGCCGAGGCCGCTGCCGAGCAGCAGGCCGATGCCCCCTACGTGGTGACGATCGACGGCGCCGAAATGGGCACCGACTATCAGGGCGAAAAGGCTGCCATCATCACCTACACCTTCACCAACAACTCTGACGATGCGTGTAATTTCATGACGACCATCGGCGCCAAGGCCTTCCAGGACGGCGTGCAGCTGGAGGGTGCCATCGGTGTGGACGGCGTGGACAGCCAGGATCTGATGAAGGATATCAAGCCTGGCAAGTCCATCACGGTCAAGGAAGCCTATGTCCTGGCTGACACGAAGAACGACGTCGAGGTTGAAGTGACCGAGCTGTGGGACTTCAGCAACGAGCTGATCGCCCAGCAGACGTTCCAGATGAACTAGGCGCTTCGCCTTTACAACAAGCGAGTTTTGCGTATGCCGCGTGCTTCGGTGCGCGGCATACCGTTAGAATAAGAAGGTATCAATGGCACGAAGGAGGAGGAAGAAGCGCGTGGAGGAGCCGCTGACAGAGGACATGCTGGCCGAGCTGCTCGATGCGCCGGACTTGCGCAGCTTCATCGACCGTCCCGAGGTGGGCAAGCGCACGGTGGCCGAGTACCTGACGTTTCTGCTGGATGCCAAGGGGCTCAAGCGGTCGGAAGTAGTGCGCGACGCGGGCATCAATTCCACCTACGGCTATCAGATATTCAAAGGTCAGCGTCCCAATGTGAGCCGCGACAATTTGCTGAAGCTCGCCTTTGCCATGGGCCTTTCGCGCGTCGAGGCCAATCGGCTGCTGAGGGCCGGCGGCGCAAGCGAGCTCTACGCCAAGAACCGCCGCGATGCCATTATCACGTTCGCTCTGAACAACGGCTACTCGCTGCAGCGGGCCGATGAGGAGCTTTACCGCTTCCATGAGGACACGATTGGCTAAACCGTCCAGGGGTGCCTCGGCGAGGGAGGCTGACAGCGAGAGTTCCTACCGCGCCGCCGACCTAGCCTGGTGTTCCGTGGAGCGCGCATTTGGTACCATGCGTTCCATGGAAAACGACGAACTTGCCTCATATCTCAACGTGCTGGCCCGCGACGAGTGCTGCCGGGTCGATTGCGTGCTGAAGACCTCGGATTACGAGGTCACCGAGCTGGTGAGCTTCCCTCTGGAAAACGGCGCTACCCTCGGCCCCTTTGTGCGCAAGCGTATTCGCATGGGGGCGCATATGGGCGCGGCCTACCGAGAGCTTTTCGCGGCGCAGCGCAGCGGGCGGCGCTTTCGCCATTTGCCCGTCATCAACGATGTGCACGAGCGCGATGACGAGCTCATTGTCATTATGGAGCACGTGCGCGGGCGCACGTTGCACGACGAGGTATACGAGCGCGACCCCTCGCTTGCCTTGGCGTGCGAGTTGTTTCCTCCTTTATGCGACGGTGTCATCGAGCTGCACGAAGATTTCGGCGCGCCGCTCATTCATCGCGATTTAAAGCCGACGAACGTGATTGTCAACGGCTCCAGTCTCACCATTATCGATTTCGGCATCACGCGGCCCTTCCGTGCCGAGGCCGTGGCCGATACGGCGCCGTTTGCCACGCGCGCCTATGCGCCGCCCGAGCAGTTCGGCTACGGCCAGACCGACGTGCGCAGTGACGTGTACGCCTTGGGCATGGTGCTGTACTTCCTGCTTACCGAGCGCAATCCCACGGCGGAAGTGGCCCGACGGGGGTTCGACGATCCCGAAGTGCCGCCGGCCCTGCGGCCTGTTCTGGCGCGGGCCACCGCCTTCGACCCTCAGGGCCGCTACCAGTCGGTGCGGGCGCTGAAGGGCGCCTTTACCGAGGCCGTAGCGGCTTCGGTAGCTCAGGGAGCGCCTGTGCCTCAGGGGGCGCCCGCGCCGGCGGGAATGCCCGTGGCCGCGCCGTTTTCGCCAGAGGCTGCCGCTGCGGGTATGGCATCCGCGCCGGCAACCGGTGTGGCGCCCGGGGCGCCGACGATGCCGGCGATGGCGCCGGGGGTGGGAGCGCCGCGCCCCGCAACTTCTTCTTTCGGAACCGGGGTCCCTCCCGTCGCACCTGTAGCGGCGACCGCCGCTGGAGCGGTGACGGCGCCCCCGCTTGTGCCGGCGTCGGCAAAGCCACCGCTGAAGGTCAGCGAAGTGCTCGGGGCCGTGTGGGATGGCGTGCTGCTGCTCGTGTGGCTCATGGTGGTGGGCGTGTGCCTGATGCTTCCCTTCAATCCCACGCCAGACTTGCAGAAGTACCCGTTCATCGTCTGTCTGCTCATGTATGTGGGCATGGCGATAACCATGACCGGCATGGTCTACGGCGTCATGGACAAGCGTATTTTGCGCCGCTTCATCCCCTTTATGCGCACGCAGACGTTTGGGAAGGGGCTTATCGTGGGCACGGCGCTGTTTCTCGGGGGTTTTGTCATCATGGTAGCCGTGATCGGCGGCTATACCATCGGCACGCTTTAGTGCGCGGGATCCCACCTCAGCTCCCAGAAGGCCACGGCGCTGGCGGCGGCCACATTGAGCGAGTCGACTCCGTGCGCCATGGGAATGCGCACCGTGTAGTCGCAGGCGGCGATGGTGGCCGGGGCCAGTCCGTCGCCCTCGGTGCCCAGTACCAAGGCCAGGCGCTCGATGGGCTTGAGCCGCGGATCTTGCAGGGGCAGCGACTCATCGCACAGGGCCATGGCTGCGGTGGTGAAGCCGGCGGCGCGCAATTGGGCCAGCCCTTCTTCCGCCCAGGTTCGCGTGGTGCTAATGCGCGCCCAGGGCACTTGGAACACGGTGCCCATGGACACCCGTGCAGCCCGCCGGTAGAGCGGGTCGTGGCAGGAAGGGGTCAGGAGCACCGCGTCAATGCCCAAGGCGGCGGCGCTGCGAAAAATGGCGCCGAGATTCGTGTAGTTCGTGATGTCCTCAAGAACCGCCACGCGATGGGCATTGGCGAGAAGGTCGGCCAGAGGCGGCTCGGGCTTGCGGTGAAAGGCGGCCAAGGGCCCTCGCGTCGTTTCGTAACCGGTGATCGAGCGTACCTCGTCGGTAGAGACGACGGCCACAGGCAGTGACGGATTCGCTGCGCGCAGGGCATCGATGAGGGCCGCGGAGTTGGCGAGCCAGCGCTCGTCGGTTAGCACGGCGAAAGGCTCGTAGCCCGCATCCAGGGCGCGCTGGATAACGTTGATGGACTCGGCGACGAAAAGGCCGCGGGCCAACGACTCGGCCGGGGCGTCAAGGGCGCGCGCCAAGCCGAGCAGCTGCTTGGGATCGCGCAGCTCGCCGTCGGTCATGGTGGAGAAGGGGGCGAGCCAGGGGGCTGCGGCTCGGGCCGCTGAATGGTTTCGAGCGACTTGAGGGGAGGGCGTCGTGGGAGTCATGGACTTATCCTAGGGTGGCCGAGGCGAGTGTTTCGCCGGTGTCCAGCGATTTCAGGGCAAAGGTGCCGTTCTCGTAGGTGGCGAACGAGCGTTGGCCGTCTTTGGGGAGGGACACGGAGCCGGGATTGACGTACCACACGCCGTCCCGCTCCTCGAGGGTCTTGCAATGCGTGTGGCCGGTCAGCAGGGCGGCCGGTGCCGTGAGGGGCGGATGGCTGTCGGGTGCGACCACGTGGCCGTGGGAGCAGAGCAAGGTAACCGGACCGTCGATGAGGCGGGCCGTTGTGTCCATGCAGGGGAAGTCGAGCAGCATCTGGTCCACCTCGGCCTCGCAGTTGCCCCGTACGGCAATGATGGGAACTGGGGCACCGTTGAGCAAGGTTGCCACGGCTGCGGGATCGTAGCCCTCGGGCAGCGCATTGCGCGGGCCATGATAGAGAAGATCGCCCAAAAGCACCAGGTAATCGGGGTCTTCCTGGGCGACGTGCTCCATAAGGCGGTGGGCGAACTGAAGAGAGCCGTGGATATCGGAGGCGATGACGAGCTTCATGGGCTTCCTTCCCCAGGGCGCGCCATGAGCGGTGCGCCGATTGATGACGGAAAGCCTAGTATAGAGTAAGCCGCGAGGGGCGCCGGCGGCGGGTTGCCGTGGGGCTTCGTAAGATGTCGGCCAGGGGCGGCAAGTAGCGGGCCGGATAGATGACAGCATCTGCGCGCTCAAGACGCGAGAGGAGGGCTTGGACGGCTAGGGGCGCCCCGAAGGCCGCGACCGCGTAGACGAGCGCGAACAGCAGAGGGGCACCCGCGCCCGTGAATCCGAGCGCTTCCGAAGCGGCCTGGGCCAAGATGAGGAACAGGCCTCCCATCAAAAAGAGCGCCATGGTGAAGCGGGTGAGGGTGTCGAAGAACCGATCTTGGTGGCCGCGGCGGAAGATGGTGGCGAAGAGCGATGCGAACCACAGGATGCCGATGGCGTCGAGCACGGCGTAGGACGCCTCGCCAATCCATCCGGCCATGAAGGTGATGACGCTGGCGGCGATCCATAGGGCCCCGAGAGCCCAGGCTTTCTCGCGGCTGCGCATGAGAGGCAGGCCGCGCAGCAGCGCCAGGGCCATACCGCCGGCAAGCCATACCCAGTTCTCCGCCACCGATACGACCGCATAGGGCAGGGCTGCCGTGGCTTGAACGGTGGCCGGTATCGACAGGGCGCCAACGATGGCGACCTTGACGAGCGCGGTGGCCAGCAGCAGCCCGTAGGCGTTGCGCCGGCTTTTCACAGTAGGCGTGATGGCGATAAGAAGAAAGGCCGTGTACAGGTAGCCGAGCGGCTCGACAGGGCTGAGCAACAGGGCCGATACCAGGTGTTGTAGGTTAAGTGCAGGTTCGTTGTGGGCGATGCTGTTGGCTGCGAGAATCAAGAAGGTGAACAGGGCAAAGGGGGCCAGCAGAACCAGGGCCTCGCGCTTGAGGTTCAGGGCCCACGCCCGTCGGCTGCGCACATTGCGGAAGCGTTGATACAGGTAGCCCAAGCAGAAGAAGAGCAGGGGAACTTGCAGGGGGATAAGGCAGTCGTGGAGCCACAGGGCCACCTCGGTGAGGGGCAGGGCGCCCGACCGATAGAGCGCTTCGAGGGTTTGCCCTAACACGATAAGGAGCACCGCGACGGCCTGAAGATTGAAAACCCAGGCGGTGTCGGTCTCGTCGGGAGCGCTGGCGTGCATCTCGTGAAGCGAGGGTCGCGGGGCGCCGCTCGGAAGGCTTTCGGCGACAGCGGCATCGCTCCCTGTGGGGGAGGGGCCGGCTGGTCGCTCAGCTGAAGATGATATGTTGAGAGTGCTCATCATTATTTCCTCGTCCTCACGCTATCACGGGCTCCGAGGCAATCGATGACCGAATTGCATTGTTTTCCCAACCATTACCTTCTGGTCAGCGCGAGGTGGGTTTTTGGCGCCGGTCCGAGGGGCGGCGGCCGGCGGAAGGCGAGGCGTTTTCGGCGGCGTCGGTCGTGCCATCCAAAATGAGATGCTCGAAATCGCGTCGGCGGGCAGCGTGGGCTTTGTGAAAGATATTCGAGGCATGGAATTGCACGGTACGCGGGGTGATGTCGCAAAGGCGCGCGATGTCGCCGTAGCTTCGATGCTGCAAGATCAGACGGGCGACGGTGAGCTCCTTCGCCGTCAGGTGAAGCGCGCGCAGACGACGCTCAACCGGGTCTTCGCGCTCGGCGGCCTCAGCGTTTGCAGCGGGAGCCTCCTTGCGAATAAGGCACAGGATGCCGAAGCCCATAAAGGCCAGAGCGCCCGCGAGGGTGCTGACCGACAGGGCGGCGGCGGACATTTCGAGGGGCGCCGGCCAGTCCATGGCCATGAAGCAGGCGCCCACGATCATGAAAAGGGCGAATGCGAAGCACGCCACGGCGGCGCCGCGGGCTACCGAGGAAGGCGACGGTCGCCGCCGGGGCTTGCTGGGCGCGGGGCGCGGATCGGCGCGATGGGGGTGCGATTCTGCAGTGGCGGGCGGCTTTCTCATGAGATGCTCCCTTGCGACGGGAAGGACGGGGCCTTCGTCCAGCGATGGGCGCCTGCTGAGGTGCGGCATCGATGTCGTCACCGCCGTCTTTCCGGGTGCGATCGAGCGGTGATGCTTTGATTGTAGGGGCAGTGCGCAGGAACCCATGTCGCTATAACCGAACTACCCGCTGAAAATATTGCGAGCCATGGACTTTCGCGGAAGATAGGGGACGGGAGAACGGGTCGTGATACGATGCTCAGGCTGCATGGTTGAGGCGTGCGGCTCCAATGGTCCCTGGTAAGTGAGGTGTGTGCACAGGCATGGATATGCTCATCGAGGCGCTCAAGGCGTTTTTCATCGGCGTAGTGGAGGGCATTACCGAATGGCTGCCCATTTCGTCCACGGGCCACATGATTCTGGTCGACGAGTTCGTGAAGCTGAGCGTGTCGGCGGAGTTTCTCGAGCTGTTCCTTGTCGTCATTCAGCTAGGCGCCATCATGGCCGTGCTCATTTTGTACTTCCATAAGCTCAACCCCTTTTCACCGCGCAAGACGAGCGGTCAGAAGCGCGAGACCTGGCGCTTGTGGGGCATGGTGGTCATCGGCTGCATTCCGGCGGCGGCTATTGGCCTGACGTTGGACGACTTCTTCAACGAGTATTTCTACAACGCCTGGACGGTGGCTATTGCGCTGATTGTCTACGGCGTGGTGTTCATCGTGCTCGAACAGCGCAATCGCCGTCGCGAGGCGGTGTATTTGGAGAGCCATCGGGCCGGCGCGCGCTCGGTGCGCGGGCGCCACGCACGCCCCGTGTACGAGGTGGGCCCGGGCGATGATGGCGACGATGCCGAGCAGGTCCTCTTCAAGGTGCACACGGTGGATGAGATCGACTGGAAGACCGCTCTCAAGATCGGCTGCTTCCAAATGCTGGCCATCATTCCCGGCACGAGCCGCTCGGGCTCTACCATTATCGGCGGCATGCTGTGCGGCTGCTCGCGCACAGCGGCGGCTGAGTTCACGTTCTTCCTGGCCATTCCCGTTATGTTCGGCTGGGGCGTGCTGAAACTCATCAAGTACGTACTGGCGGTGGGCATGGCCATGACGGCTACCGAGATTGTGGTGCTGGTCGTGGGCATTGTGACGGCTTTCGTGGTGTCGGTCATTGCCATCAAGTTCCTTATGGGCTACATCAAGAAGAACGACTTCACCGCTTTCGGCGTGTACCGCATTATCGTGGGCCTGGTGGTTCTGGCCTACTTTGGCGTCAAGCTGTTCTTCTAAAGGCGGAGGTCCGAGGTACTGGAGCGCTCATGGGTTTTGAGCGTCGTGCATAGAACGAAGGAAGGTACTGGATTCGGTTCGCTTTTTGCGTTTAGTTAACACTCGGAGCGCCTTTGGGGCTACCTTCAAGCACTCTGCCTTTGCTTGATAAGCGTTTTCCCAGGTTGCGGATAACCGTTAGTGTTTCCTTGACCGCTCTTCCCGTGGCACACGCTAACAGAACGCAAGAAACTGTGCGCAAAACCCCGGCGGGCTCTTACGGGAAGTTTCGCCGTTGGGTTTGTTGACTAATTGTCTTATGATAATCTGCTCTTATTGAGGAAATTGCTGCGTAAAGCGTGGAGCATGAAGCGTGCGCACGAAATGCGGAATGCGAGCTAGGGCGCGAGGGGAGCAGATGTTCAGCGAGCTGATCATAGCCTACCTGTTTTTGGGCGGCTGCGGGGGAGGTGCCTGCATCGTAATAGGCGCGCTCGGCCTGCTTGCCGACGGCCTCGATGTGCGAAGGGGCATAGCGGCCCGTTTCTGCGACGAGCGCGGAAGGAAGTACCGTCAGTTTTTCTCGGTGCTGCTGGTGGCGGCCGCTGTGGCGCTGGTGCTGGCGATTGCCTGCCTGCTGGCTGATCTTGGGCGCCTTGATCGACTGGCGCTTCTCGTCCTGGCCCCCTTGGAGAACTATCTTGTCGTGGGTGCCTGGGCGCTGGTGGCCGACCTCGGGCTGTGTGCGGCACACCTGGCGTTTTGGCAGGGGCGATGGCGTCTTTCGCTGTTGGCCTTTCGCCTAGTGTCCGGGGCGCTGGCGTTGGCCGGCGTGGTGACGACGCTGTACACGGGCCTGCTGCTGTCCTCGATGCAGGCTGTGCCTCTGTGGCATAGCGGTTGGCTTCCTGCGCTGTTTGTGCTGTCGAGCGTGTCGAGTGGACTGGCCTTGGTGCTGCTGGTGGGGGCATTCTCCCGCAGCGGGGCGGCTTTCGGCTCGGTGTTGGGAGTGCTCACGCGCCTCGATGCTCTCGTGATAATTGCGGAGGGAGCCTGCGTGGGGCTCTGGCTGTTCTCGGTGTGGACGGCGGCGGGAGCCGGCGAGCTGCTGGAAGCGCCTCTCACCTCGACGGCAGCGGCTGCTCTCCGTTCGGTTACCGCCCTGGTGAGCGGGGAGGCGGCGCCGTGGTTTTGGGGCGGCCTGGTGCTCGTGGGCCTGCTCGTGCCCTTCGGGATCGAGGGGATCGCCCTCGGCTTGCGCGTGACGCCCGATCGGGTGGGCTCGTTGCTGCGGAGTGGCTCCCTGGCGCTGAAGGCCTCAATGACGTTTTCCGTCGCTTGCGTTTTGGCGGGAGCGGTTCTTCTGCGTTTTCTGGTGGTATCGTGCGGGTTGCCGCCCTCGGCAACCTATGCGGCGCTGATCTTGTAGGACTCAACGGAAAGGCCGACTATGTTTCCCTTCGAAATCGATGAATCGAGTGATCTGCCCCTGTGGGTTCAGCTGCGTCAGCGCATTGCCTACCTTATCAACGACGGCTACTTCAAGCCCGGGGATAAGCTGCCCACCGTGCGCGGCCTGGCATCGGAGATTTCCATCAATTACAACACGGTGAACAAGGCCTATCTCAGTCTGGTGTCCGATGGCTATTTGGAGTCGACGCGCGGACGCGGGGTGTTCGTGACCGACACAGCAGCTTCAGTGGCCGAGGAGAAGGAGGACGAAGTGGATGCCGTGCTCAACGAGTGCATTGCCTCCTGTCGCGAACTGGGCTTGGGCTACGACGACATTCAGCGGGCGCTCTCGCGCAAAATCAAGCGGCTGAAGTACGAAGAGGCGCGGGGGCGCGGCGAAGTGAACGGGCGCATCATCGACTTCGAGCCGGTTGACGCTTCGGCTGGGGAAAAGGGGGCCTAGGATGGCAACGCTGGGGTTTCGAGGCGCTGCGGAGGACGAAGAGCAGTCTGCGGCGAAAAGCCGCCCGCGGGGGCGCGTTGCTCCCGATGTGACGACGGAGATTATTGGCGAGCGCGCCTCCAATAATGGCGTGCTGGTGTTTTCGGCGGTGCTGTTCGCGGGGACGGCGCTGATTGCGCTGGCGGTAAGTTGGCTGCTGGTGGACGATGTAACGCTGCCGGGGCTTATAGTTGCCCTGGTGGTGGGATTGCTGGCGGTTTCGTCGTGTCACGTTGCCCAGCAGTGGGAGCGCGTTGTCGTGTTGCGTCTGGGCCGGTTCAACCGCGTCTCGGGCCCCGGGCTCTTTTGGACGTGGCCGGTGGTGGAATCCAATACCCTGCGCATCGACACTCGTACGCGGGTCACTACCTTCTATGCGGAAGAGACGTTGACGGCGGACCTGGTGCCTATGAACGTGGATGCGGTGCTGTTTTGGCACGTGTGGGATGCGAAGGACGCTTGCGTGGAGGTAGGTGATTTCACGCGCGCTGTGGAAATGTCCGCTCAAACCGCTTTGCGCGATGCCCTGGGACGGGCCGGCGCGGCCGAGGTGGCCATTCGTCGCGAGCAGCTTGACCGCGAGCTCAAGCGCGTGCTTGAGGAAAAGGTAGCTCCGTGGGGTGTGACCATTCTCTCGGTGGAAATCCGCAACATCCTTCTGCCCAAGGACTTACAGGAAACGATGAGCCTTGAGGCGCAAGCGGAACAGCGCAAGAAGGCGCGCATCATTCTTATGGAGGCCGAGCAGGATATCTACGAGATCCTCGAAGAAATGAAGGATCTGGTAGGTGGCGAAGAGGCGGTTTCTCGCCTGCGCGCCATGCATTTGCTGAACGAGTCTCTGCGCGAAGGGGAGGGGACTGTGCTGGTGCCGAGTGCCTTTGCCGAAGGCTTCAACGGGGCTGACGGAGCGGCTGACGCACTGAAGAGCGTACTCGGCAAGTAGAAGCGACGGCAGCTGCCGCCCTCATCAGGTGTTTTAATGACAGCGTGTCATTAAATTATCCTAAAAATAGGAATATGATTTGGGGAATTGTCCTATGATAATCATTGATTGTCATAGGACAATTTGTTATGGTGGAGCCACGCGATTCGGCCGAATCCATGATGTAATTTCTTTTCAAGAAAGAGGATAGGGGGAGATCATGGAACGACAAATCGGCGAAGGCATGAGCCGGCGATCGTTTATTGCTGGAGCTAGTGCCGCTGCCGCTGTTCTAGGCCTCGGAGGGACATCGCTGGTGGGTTGCGCAAGCCAGCAGGGAGGCGACGCAGGGGGAGAAGCCCTGTCGGAGACGGGCCATCAGCAAGACGAATGGATTCCCACCAGCTGCAACATGTGCTTCAATCAGTGCAGCATCAAGGCCCATGTGGTGGACGGGGTTGTTGTCGAGTTGGCGGGCGACGAGAACGCCCCCAACGGCGGTCGTATGTGCGGCAAGGGCGCATCGGGCATTATGCAGCTGTACGATCCCTATCGCGTTACCAAGCCTATGAAGCGTACGAATCCCGAAAAGGGCATCGACATCGATCCCGGCTGGGAAGAGATTACGTGGGAAGAGGCCTACACCCTGGCCGCCGATAAGATTCGCGAGGCCGTGGCAGAGAACCCGAACAACTTTATGTGGGGCTCCGTGGTAGCTTCCTCTGTGGCCGAAGAGTACCTCTGGTTTGGTGCTATGGGCGGATGGGGAACCCAGGAATACATGATGTCGGACCTCTGCGGTGCGGGTATTCACCAGTTTTCTGACCTGTACACCACCACGGGTAATTCCGGTCCCGATTGGCGCTACTGCAAATACCTTATTCAGTTTGGTACGCAGGGTGGCATCGCAACGCGCCACGGCTACAACGTCAGTTGCGCTCGATGGGCGGACGCGCGAGATGAGGGCGCGAAGATGACCGTCTTTGACCCTCATATGTCGGCGAGTGCCCAGAAGGCCGAGCGATGGGTTCCGATTCGCCCCGGCACTGATACCGCTGCTGCTCTTGCCATCGCCAACGTCCTTGTGCACGAGCTGGATCTGCTCGATTATCCCTACTTGATCAACCGCACCAATGGCCCAAGTCTGATTGACAAGGAAACCATGCGTGTTGTCTATCTTGAGGACGGCGGTAAGTCCATCTACATGGATGAATCCGATGGGAAGATTAAGCCCTACGATGAATGTGCCGAGCCCGCGCTGGAGGGTGAATTCGACTTCGACGGCAAAAAGGTAGTGACCGCTTTCACGGTTTACAAGAATCACCTCAAGCAGTATACGCCTGAATGGCAGGAGGAGATTACTACCGTACCGGCGCAAACGATTCGCGATGTGGCTAAGGAGTTTGGCGAGGCGGCTTGCATCGGCCAAACGATCGAGATGGACGGCGTCACGCTGAACTACCGCCCGGCATGTGCCGATTTGTTCTCGGGAGCGGTCCATCATAAGCACTGCGGCCAGGCTTGTATGGCAATTATGGGGCTAAACGTTCTGGTGGGCTCGTGCAACGAGTGCGGCGGCTTCATTACGTTTGCTGCTGAGTGCCAGGGCTTTGCCGATGGCAACGATACGGTTAGCTGGACGTCTCGTGTTTACGAACCCGACGGATTGCTCCATTCTCACGGCATGGGTTCGGCGGCCAGTAACTCCATTTACGAGAAAACCTATGGCCAAGACTTCGTGGTTACCTCGGGCGGGTACAAGGAGTTGAGCCCGCTCGTCATGGATCCGCACTGGAAGTTCGTCTCCCAGGTGCAACCTGAGCTGTTCAACAACAACTTCCCTCCGTCGAAAGTTATGTTTGCCTTGGCCTGCAATCCGATTCGCTGGTGGCAAAACCATGACGAGCAGATCGAGATGTACAAAAAACTCGACTACGTCATCGGGTGCGATATCTACATGACAGATGCGTCGTACTTCTTCGATCTGATGGTGCCTGAGGCGTGCTACCTCGAGCGCTTTGAGCCCTATCCGCTCACCTACTACGCTTACAAGGGATGCGGTGGCGTTGATGTGCCTTGGATGCTCGGCATTCGCCAGCCTGTGGTTCCTGCTCGCGATGATTGTCCGTCGGCCATCGAGATCGTTAACGAGCTCATTGACCGAAGCGGTAACAACGAGGGGTACTGGATGTTCCTCATGGCCACCAAGTTCCTCAAAGAAGAGTACCTCGAGGGATATTTCGATACTACCAAGCGGTTTGATCTGGAGGCGTTTGCCGACGCGGTGTATAAGTCTGCCGTGGACGACGAGCATGGCTTGGAGTGGTTCAAGAAGAACGGCGTGTGGACCCATCCGCGCAAGGTCGAGGAAATGTATATCTACGCCAACGATCGTCCGGGGCGCGTTCCGATTTACCACGACGTGATTCTTGAGGCGAAAGAGAATTGCAAGCGGGCCATCGACGGAATGGGCGGCTTCAACTTCGAATTCGAGTACGACGAGTTCACCGCGCTTCCCACCTGGATGGAGTGCTGTGATCATCACATTGAGGACCCCGACTACGATCTCTTCCCCATCTATTGGACAGACGCGATGAACATCGATACCCATTCGGTGTACAACGCTTGGATCAACGAAGTCAACGAGCAGTCTCCCTGGCTCTACGCCATCGAAATGAACTCCAAGACGGCCGCTGCGAAGGGGCTTCAGAATGGCGACGACATCGTGCTCAAGAGTCGCGAGGGCGCGACCGTTGAGGGCAAGGTCTTCGTCAGTGAAACCGTGCACCCCGAGGTTGTGTCGGTTGTTGTCGGTAGCTTGGGATCGAAGTCCGAGTTTATTCCTGTTGGCAAGGGCAAGGGCCTGGGCATCAATCATCTGATTCCTGGCCAGGATCCGAAGCGCTTCGATCACCTGACGCAAGCGTACGACCAGTGCATTCGTGTCAACGTATCGAAGAAGTAGAGGGGGAGAGATCAATGACCTACGGAATGGTTATCAACCTGCGTAAGTGCGTGGGATGCCGTGCATGCGTAACGGCTTGCAAGGGCGCCAATGGTACACCCCCGACGATCTTCCGATCCCGTGTCGAGCAGGTGTTTGAAGGCGCCTATCCCGATGTGACGTGCCAAATTACGCCGATGCTCTGCATGCATTGCGAGAACGCGCCCTGCGTGGACGTGTGTCCCAGCGGAGCAAGCCAGAAGGGCGAAGACGGCATTGTCACGATCGATAAAGAGGTGTGCATTGGGTGCCAGAGCTGCATTGCAGCGTGCCCGTACCAGGCGCGTTCCTATATCGAGTCCGAGGATGGCTATTTCGGCAAAGAGCTGACGCCTTACGAGGAGATGCGCTATCAGGCAATGCCGGTGGGCACCGTGGACAAGTGCGACTTCTGCAAGGGCAATGGGCGCTTGGATAGCGGCGAGGTTCCTGCTTGTGCCCAGGCCTGCTTGGCCAAGGCGCGCATCTTCGGGGATTTGGACGAGCTGAAGTCCATGATCGACGAGCGCGACGCGGCTCAGTTAATGCCGGAGCAGGGAACAAACCCGTCGGTGTACTACATTCCCGCATAGTTCGGGCATGCGTGGGGGCCGGGCTTAAGCCCGGCCCCCCTGAGGGGGCTACATCCAGGAGGAGGATATTATGACTATCGATCAGATGGGGCGCCTTTTCGCGTCCGCGGATATGTACCAGGTACTAGGATACTTTGTCATCACGCCCACGGCGGCCGTGACCGACGGCCTCTATGGCGGAGAGCTGCTCGGTGACATAGAGGCCATTGCCGGCGAGCTTGACTTGCGGACGGTTCAGGCGCCCTTGCAGGAGTTTCGCGCCTGGATCGGCAAGCAGGTGGGCGCCGAAGATGCTGACACGTATTTCCATCGCGTGCGCAAAGACTATACGCATCTGTACACAAACCCGCAGTTCAGCGCTAGCACGCTTTTCGAGAGCCGCTTCTTGGGCAATGAGGAAGGCGCCAAGGGTCTTGAGATTGTGCTTGCCCAGACAGTGCAGGACCAGAAAGAGCTGTACGCCCGCATGGGCTTCGCGCCCGACTTCAAGCCGGCGCTGCGGCCCGACCATATGGCGATGCAGCTGGCCTTTATGCAGGTGCTGCGTACGAACCAGGGCATTGCCCTGCGTGACGGCAACGACGACGCTGCCGCTGAAATCGCTGCAACGGCGGCTGCGTTCCTAACGGAGCATCTTGGTACGTGGGCCATCCCGTTCTTCGAGGAAATGGAACGCGAGGCCGAAGAGGAAACCTATCGATTCATTGGCCAGCTTGGAGCGGCCTTCATGGCCCAGGAGCTGGGTCGCCTCTAGGGCGCTTCGGCTTCTTTCTACGCTGACCCCTCCTCCGAAAACGGCGTCGACCAACTCCCTCCCAGGTCGACGCCGTTTTTTTGCGCCATGGACAAGGCGAACCCACGACTTTGCAAAAGCTGCAAAAGTTTGCAAAGCCAGAAAAAGTTTGCAAAAGCTGCAAAAGTTTGCAAAACTTGCAAAAACACTGCAGTCCAGGTATGGCAAAGGAGGTTCGCGGTGGCCCAGTCGAATCCTTTTACCCCTACGTTTGGCATTGTGCCTCCCATCATGGCGGGTCGCGAGGAACTGGTCGAAGAGCTTTCCTGTGCGTTCGCCAACGGGTTGGGCGATCCGAATCTCTGCACCATTTTGGCGGGCGCGCGCGGCACGGGGAAGACGGCTTTCTTGTCTTTTATCGCCGACGAGGCATCGTCTCAGGGCTGGATTGCGGCAAAGACGACCGCTGCAGAAGGCATGCTCGAGGACATTCTTCAGCAGGCAACCTGGAATGCCCAGAGCTTTCTCGATAACATGGGCGGCCGAAAGCTCAAGGGCCTGACGGTTGGACAGCTTGTCGGTTTCGAGTGGGAGAACGAGCGGCCGGTGGCTGGCAACTGGCGCACGCAGATGAATCGCCTGCTCGAGCAGTTAGATGAATACGATATCGGTTTGCTGATCACCGTCGACGAGGTGAAGGTTTCGGTTGACGAGATGAAGCAGCTCGCGCGCATCTATCAGCATTTTGTAACTGAGGGCCGCAAGGTGGCTCTTCTCATGGCGGGGCTTCCCCACAACGTCTCCCAGTTGCTGAGGGATGACGATATCTCGTTTCTTCGCCGCTCTCGCAAGCACCACTTGGGGCGCATTCCCGATTTTGAGATCAGAGAAGCTCTCCGTCTTACCCTGCAGGAGGGGGAGAAATCCATGGGGCCAGAATCTCTTGATGAGGCAGTGGCCGCTATCGACGGATTTCCCTACATGATGCAGCTGGTTGGTTACTGTGCGTGGAGCGAGGGAGGGGCTGAAGAGGAGCTTGCTCCCGACGCGGTAAGGCGCGGTATTGCGCGGGCGCGCAAAGAGATGATCGACGGCGTGCTTGAATATACCTATCTTGAGCTTTCTCAAGGTGACAAGCGTTTCCTTGGGGCCATGCTCCAAGATGAGGGGGAAAGTTCGCTGGCTGTCATTGCCGAGCGAATGGGCGTACGCAGCAATTACGCCTCGCAGTACAAGAAGCGCCTCCTTGAGCAGGGGATCATCGGAGAACGCGTGCGGGGCTATCTGCGTTTCGATATGCCGGTGTTTCGAGAGTATCTGGCAGAACGCCTGCAAGAAGAAGATGAGCTGGCGTGAGTGCTCGAAGAGGGTGCTGTGTAAAAAGAAGCGGCTCAGTCCTGTGCCCCTCTTGTGCGCCTGCTCGAGCGAGCTCCAGTATTTTGCGCCGCGTCAATAAGGTTACCGATTCGTATCAGTTCGATGGGGGAGTGGTGACAGCGCCGTTACCGCTTTGTGCCATTTGACGACCGTCAAATAAGAAAGCCCCGATCATTCGTACCATGGCTAAACAAAAGAGAGTGCAAGACTCGCAGGGGGTCTTGCTGGTGGGCGGACGTGCCTTTCGAGCCAACGAGGGTCAAGCAGGAACCCGGTCCGCCATAGATGGGAGTAACGCCATGGAGAAGTTTCTGAACATTGTGCGGTCGAACAATATGGTTCAAGCGGTGCTGTGCATCGGGTTTGGCCTGTTTCTTATGGTGTACCCGTCCATTACCATCAACGGCGTTATTATGCTGTTCGCGGTGGCCATGCTGCTCATGGGCATAGGCTCGCTGGCTTCGTACTTCCGTGGCAAAGGCGCTCGCTATCACGACACGGGCATGCTCATGACTGGCGTGTTCTATCTCATCGTGGCTGCCATCGCCTTCATCTTCCCCAAGGCACTGGCTAGTTTCTTCTCGGTGGTGTTGGGTCTCGTGCTTATCCTGTGCGCCATCGTCAACCTGGTGCGCGCCTTCGACATGCGCCGGTTTGGCGGCAACGTGTGGATCGCCGTGCTGGCCGTCAGCATCCTGGTGGGCATCGGCGGCGTGCTCGTAGTAGTGAATCCCTTCGGCGCTACCATGACCTTCGTGCTGGTGTTGGGCAGCGTGTTCGTGGTGAACGGCGCCATGGATTTGTTCATCGAATGGTACGTGCGCGACTCTGAGAGCAAAGCCGGGGGCGGTCCCATGGCGAAGAGCCATCACGCCTAGGGCGCGCAGCACCCGTTCCCGCAATCGCCATCACCGATGGCGGAGTATCGAGACACCCTATGTTAACTTTCGCGAAAGACCCCTGCATACGCAGGGGTTTTTGCTATTATAGGCAGCACGCGTGCGGCAAGGTGG
Organism: uncultured Adlercreutzia sp.; assembly: GCA_910585575.1. Taxonomy (GTDB): domain Bacteria; phylum Actinomycetota; class Coriobacteriia; order Coriobacteriales; family Eggerthellaceae; genus Adlercreutzia. The sequence continues at coordinate 70,152 of CAJUFS010000003.1, forward strand.
TTCCGCGTTCGCGCTTTCGGGCGCCCGGGCCCCTTTCACGCTAAAGCTTTTAATCCGGAAAGGAAATGCGATGGCAGACGAAACCAGCGCCTTGGCCGAGATCGAGAAGCATCGCGAGAAGATCGACGAGATCGATCGTCAGCTCGTGGCCCTTCTCAATAAGCGCGCCAGCCACTCTCTCGTCATTCGCGGGCTGAAGCCCGATGCCCATATGGGCCTCTACGACGCCCGCCGAGAGGAGGAGATCTTTGCGAAGATCGCCTCCTACAACGAGGGCCCGCTCTATAACGAGTACCTTCGTGCTATCTACGAGACCATCCTTCGAGTAAGTAAGGAGACGCCGTCCGTATGAGCGAAGAAGTGAAACTTGCCCCCATTCCCGATCTTGGTCAGCGTACTGACGAGATCACCATTTACGCTGGTCCTTGCTCGGTGGAGTCGGCCGAGCAGTTCGACGAGGTGGCGGAGTGCATTGCCGATCTGGGTCTTACTTGGATCCGCGGTGGCGCTTTCAAGCCGCGCACGAACCCCCATTCGTTCCAGGGCCTCGGCGAAGAGGCGCTCAAGATCATGAAGAACGCCGGCGATAAGTACGGCCTGAAGACCCTCACCGAGGTCATGGATTCGGCCCACTGCCAGCTGGTGGCCGACTACGTGGACGGCCTGCAGGTAGGCGCTCGTAACTTCCAGAACTTCAGCCTGCTGAAGAAGATTGGCGAGGTGACGGCCGACAGCCATCAGATGGTGCTGTACAAGCGCGGCTTCGCGGGCACCATTGCCGAGTGGCTGGCCGCCACCGATTACATCACCGATCACGGCAACACCAACGTGGTGCTGTGCGAGCGCGGCATCCGCACCTTCGAGACGGCTACGCGCTTCACGCTGGACATTGCGGCGGTGCCGGTCATTCACAAGCAGTCGCTGTATCCGGTGTGCATCGACGTGTCGCACCCCGCCGGCCAGCGCGACTTGGTGCCTTCCCTGGCCATGGCCGCCGTGGCTGCCGGTGCCGACTCGCTGATGATCGAGGTGCACCCCAACCCGCCGGTGGCTCTGTCCGACGGCCCCCAGCAGCTGACCCCGGCCCAGTTCCGCGTACTCATCGAGCAACTGCGCGAACTGGCCGCTGTGCTCGGCAAGAAGATCGTGTAACGCGATTCTGCTCAATTCGGTTTGAACAATGAAGGCTCTCAGCGTTGGTGCGCTGGGAGCCTTCATTTGTCGAGAGTGCCCCCTCGGGTTTTCGAGCCGGGAAGAGCACTCGCTATGCCGTGTTCGCGTGGTTGGGGAGACGCTGCGCGAGCGTCGACCGTGCCTGTGGCTGAGGATAACGGGCTTAGGCCGTCGCTGTTGCCTTAGGCGCTACTTGGAATTCGAGCCCCATGGTGTCGAGAACTTTCGCCACAGTTGAGAAGCGCGGGTTGCCCGAGCGGCTGAGAGACTTGTAGAGGCTCTCGCGACCGACGCCGACTTCCCGGGCGAGGCTGGTCATGCCCTTGGAGCGGGCGACTATGCCCAGCGCTTCGGAGAAGAGCGACGGATCGTCGAGCTCAAGTACGGCGTTCATGAACTCGATAACGTCTTCTTGTGTATTGATGTCGGCGGCTGGATCCCATTGCTCCCATTTCTCAGTCATGACTCTTCCTCCATTCGTTAAGGATTCCAGCGGCGATAGGTGGAGCTGGTTTCAATTCTCATGGTTCCCTCCTGTATTGTATCCTAAAAGATACAATAGTCAACTTCCCATGCTGTTCGCCAGTTTGACACGAGGAGGCTTCGAGCCGTTATCTCATAAACGAACAGGGGTTTATTTAGCGCAGGAGTTGCGTGAACAACGAAACACGGTGGATACCGTTCGCAACAAAATTGAAACTGAAGGCTTGCGTCCGTGCTTTGTTGTGCTAAAGTACGGCCCAGCAATTGAATAGACCTGAAACCGATGA